>NZ_JBBHKA010000001.1:3201264-3521390 GCF_037572775.1 Ramlibacter sp. PS4R-6
CGCGGCGACCTTGACGGGCGTGTCGGGCCAGCGTCCCGTCGCCGCCGACTTCACGGTGCTCGCGCAAGGCAATTTCGCGTTCGGGGCCTTGGTGGACGACTTCAGGAATTGCACCGGCGGTATCACCGCGAGCGTGATGGTCGCCAGCCCCACCGGCGCGCCGCTGGGACCTTTCGTCGCCATTGACGGCGAGGCGGACGTCGCGAAGAAGGCCTGCCCGACCCCGAGCGGCTACCCCGTGTTCAACCCCAACCATCGGGCGCTCGCCCTCGCGCCGCTCGACGACGGCAACTTCCTGGCCTCCTGGGTAACCGAAACGCGCCTGCCCGGCGCGGTGATGGTCCGCCGCTTCAGCCCGTCGGCGCAAGCGCTCGGCGGTGTGGTCGTCGCGACGGCGCCGCGCGCGTTCTCCAACGACTACCTGGCCGCCGCGGGTACGGGGAACAACGGCGCGGTCGTTACCTGGTCGCACGTGGGCGACCGGCCCGACTCACCCGAGACGAGCTTGCGAGCGCATCTCTGGTCACCTTCGACGCAACTAGAGTGAGCTGATCGCAAGGCGTTGCTGCAGCGCCTGCACGACGCGCTCCACCTGTTTCGCGCGCGCCTCGCCAAAGCCGCGGCGGAACAGGCGCAGCGTCGGGTACCACGGGCAGTCCTCGCGCTCCAGCAGCCAGCGCCAGTCGGCGTTGGGCGCGAGCAGAACCCAGCACTCCTTGCCGATGGCGCCCGCGAGGTGCGCGATGGAGGTGTCCACCGTGATCACCAGGTCCAGGTTCTCGATCATCGCCGCGCTGTCGGTGAAGTCGTTCCACTCGCCCGTGAGGTCGACGAGCTGCTCCCCGCCCGGCGCGATGTCGGTGAACACGCCGCACTCGCCCTTCTGCAGGCTGAAGCACTGCAGTTCCGGCATGTCCAGCAGCGGACGGAAATGCGACAGCCGCACGGCGCGGTTGTTGTTGTTCACCTGGCGCAGCGAGCCGGACCATGCCAGGCCCACGCGCAGCCGCCCTTCGGCAGGCGGCAGGCGCTGCCCCCATTCCTGCACGTTGTCCTGCGGCGCGCGCAGGTAGGGAATGCCGGCGGGGATGGACTCCAGCCGCGTGCCGTAGTGCATCGGCAGGTCCAGCAGCGCGACGTGGTGGTCGGCCTCCAGCACCTTGCCGCCCTTGAGGCATTCCACGCCGGGGAAGCTGTGCTCCACCAGCGGCACCAGCTCCTGCTGGATCACGCCGTACACGGTGGCGCCGTCGGCCTGCAGCTCGCGCACGTAGCGGATGAACTGGATCACGTCGCCGAGGCCCTGCTCCGCATACACCGCGATGCGCTTGCCGCGGGCCGGCTGCGCGGTGCGGCCCTGCCACTCCAGCTGCGGGTTGTAGAACGGCGGACGCACCATGCGCTCGGTGTCGCGCCAGCGGCGCGCGTACATGGGCCAGCCTTCTTCGAGCCGGCCCCCGAGCAGCAGCGTGAACGCGAGGTCGATCTCGGCGAGCGAGAACTCGGGCTGGAGTTCGAGCGCGCGGCGCAAGTACTTCTCCGCCTCTTCGAGCTGGTTCAGGTTCAGGTACGCGGTGCCCAGGATGCGCACCGCGTAAGGGTTGTCCGGTGCGAGCTCGATCGCCTTCTGCGCGTGCGCCAGCGCCCCCTGGAAATCCTCGATGCGCCACAACACGCCCGAGAGATCCACCTGCGCCTCCATGAAATCGGGCTTGAGGGCGAGCGCCTTGCGGTACAGGCGCACCGACTTTTCCACCGCACCGGTGTGTTCCAGGCAGAAGCCGTAGTTGAGGAGCACGCTCGGCTCCTCCACTTTCAGGTCGTGCAGGTGCTCGTAGGCTTTCAACGCCGGCGGGTAGTGCTTGCGGCGCAGGTACAGCTGGCCCTGCATCTGCAGCAGCGTGATGTCGTCGGGGTTCGCGCTGACGGCGGCGACGAGCGCCGGCTCGACCTCCGCTTCGCGCTGCTGCGCACCCAGCATGCGCACCAGCTCCAGCCACAGCTCCGCACGGCGCGGCGCGACGCGGCACGCATCGCTCATCCAGGCCGTGGCCGCCCAGCCGTCGCCCGTGCCCGCGAACGCCTGCGCCAGGCCCACACGCGGATCGGGCGACAGCGGCATCGTGCGCAGCACCGCGGCGAACACGTGCACGGCTTCGTGGAAGCGCCCGCCCTTGAGGAGCGCGACGCCCTGCTCCATCGGGTTGGGGGGCGAGCTCAAGTCGGGATCAGGAAGTCGCGGCTGATGCGCCCGCCCAGCTCGTTCACGCGGTCGAGGAACTGCGTGAGGTAGGCGTGCAGGCCGGTGGCGAGGATCTCGTCGATGCTGCCGTACTGCAGCTCCGCCTGCAATTTGCCGGCGCGGCGCTGCGTCTCGGCCGACTGGTCGTTGGCCACGGCGGCGAGGTTGTGCACGACCTCGTTCAGGCTCGCGTGCAGCGAACGCGGCATGTCGGGGCGCAGGATCAAGAGGTCGGCCACGCGCTCGGGCTTGATCACGTCGCGGTACACCTTGCGGTAGATCTCGAAGCCGGACACCGAGCGCAGGATCGCGCTCCAGTGGTAGAAGTCGTACTCCTGGTCCTTCTCGCTGGCGGCGCCGAAGAAGTCGCTCTGCACGGCATGGAACTTCACGTCGACAAGGCGCGCGGTGTTGTCCGAGCGCTCCAGGAAGGTGCCCAGGCGCATGAAGTGCAGCGCCTCGTCCATCAGCATCGTGCCGACGGTGACGCCACGCGACAGGTGCGAGCGGAACTTCACCCATTCGAAGAACTGGCCCGGGTCCGTCTCGAACTCGCCGGCGCGGATCATGCGGTTGGCTTCGAGCCAGGTCTGGTTGATGGTTTCCCAGGCTTCGGTGGTGAGCGAGCCGCGAACGGCCCGCGCGTTCTCGCGCGCCGCCTTCAGGCAGGACATGATGGACGAGGGATTGCTCTCGTCCTTGACCATGAACTGCATGACGCTGTGCGGGATGACGTCGCCGTGCTTGGCGCTGTAGGCCGGCATCAGCTCGCTGATCGACAGCATGCCTTGCCAGCCGACCTGCGCGACGGCGGCCGATTGCGGCAGCAGCGACGTCTGGTAATTGACGTCGAGCATGCGGGCGGTGTTCTCGGCCCGCTCCGTGTAGCGGGCCATCCAGAACAGGTGATCGGCTGTGCGCGAGAGCATGTCAGGCCTCCAGCACCCAGGTGTCCTTCGTGCCCCCGCCCTGCGACGAGTTCACGACCAGCGAGCCTTCCTTCAGCGCCACGCGCGTGAGGCCGCCGGGCACCATCTGCACCTCCTTGCCCGAGAGCACGAAGGGCCGCAGGTCGATGTGGCGCGGGGCGATGCCGGCGTCCACGAACGTCGGGCAGGTGGACAGCGACAGCGTGGGCTGCGCGATGTAGCCCGAGGGGTTGGCGAGCATCGCCTTGCGGAAGTCCTCGATCTCCTGCTTCGTCGCGGCCGGCCCGACCAGCATGCCGTAGCCGCCCGCGCCGTGCACTTCCTTGACCACGAGGTTCGGCAGGTCGGCCAGGACGTACTTGAGGTCCTCGTCGTCGTGGCACTGGTACGTGGGCACGTTCTTGAGGATCGGTTTCTCGCCCAGGTAGAACTCGATCATCTTGGGCACGTAGGGGTAGATCGACTTGTCGTCGGCCACGCCCGTGCCCACCGCATTGCAGATCGTCACGTTGCCGGAGCTGTAGGCCTCGAGCAGCCCGGCGCAACCGAGCGTCGACGTCGGGCGGAACACGGAGGGGTCGAGGAAGTCGTCGTCGACGCGCCGGTAGATCACGTCGACCCGCTTCGGGCCGCGCGTGGTGCGCATGTAGACGTAGCGGTCCTTCACGAAGAGGTCCTGCCCCTCGACCAGTTCCACGCCCATCTGCTGCGCGAGGAAGGCGTGCTCGAAGTAGGCGCTGTTGTACATGCCGGGCGTGAGCACCACGACCGTCGGGTCCGGCGCGCCCGGCTGCGCGCAGGAGCGCAGCGTCTCGAGCAGCAGGTCGGGGTAGTGCATGACCGGCGCGACCTTGTGCGACGAGAACAGGTGCGGGAACAGCCGCATCATCATCTTGCGGTCTTCCAGCATGTAGCTCACGCCGCTGGGCACGCGCAGGTTGTCCTCCAGCACGTAGTACTCGCCCTCGCCCTTGGCGTTGGGCGCGCGCACGATGTCGATGCCGGCAATGTGCGAATACACCCGGTGCGGCGTGTAGACGCCCATCATCTCCTTGCGGAACTGCGCGTTGTTCAGCACGCGGTCGGCCGGGATGACGCCGGCGCGCAGGATCTCCTGCTCGTGGTAGACGTCGTGCAGGAAGCGATTGAGGGCCGTCACGCGCTGCACCAGGCCGCGCTCCATCTCGGCCCATTCGTGGGCGGGGATGATGCGGGGGATCAGGTCGAAGGGGATGAGGCGCTCGGTGCCCGCGCCTTCCTCGTCCTTGGCGCCGTACACGGCGAAGGTGATGCCGACGCGGCGGAAGATCATCTCCGCCTCTTCGCGGCGGGCATCCATCGATTGCTGCGGCTGGCGGGCCAGCCATTGGGCGTACTCGCCGTAGTGGCCGCGCACGCCTTGCATCTGCACCTGCGATTGCCCGCCCTGCGACTGCGCCTGGAACCGGAAGGCCCCGTCGGCGGGCAACTGCGCGAACATCTCGTCGAATTTCTGCATGGGCGGCTCCGGGTGACAGGATAGCAACTTCCGGGCCGTGCAAGGAGCACTCTCAGGGAACACGATGATGCCAATAGCGGGCGGCGGCCTCGCGCTGGCATGCGACGCGATCCGGCTCGCCCGATGCCCACCGCGCCGCTCCGCAATGCGCCGAGTCGACGACGGCGATGCCGCGCTCGCGGTAGCGCTCCACCACCGGCGCCGCGGGGTGCCCGAAGCGGTTGCGGTAGCCGGCCTGCACGAGCGCGAAGCGGGGCTTCACGGCGTCGAGGAAATCGGCGGTGGACGACGTCTTGCTCCCGTGGTGGGGCACCAACAGCACGTCGGCCTGCAGGGGCGCGGCGGCTGCGACCAGTCGCGCCTCCTGCGGGGCCTCCAGGTCGCCGGCCAGCAGCGCCGTGCGGCGGCCGTTGCCCACGCGCAGCACGCAGCTGATGGCATTGGGCTTGGCCGCGGCCGCGTAGTCCGCGGGCAGCGGGTGCAGCACGTCGAAAGCGACGCCGTCCCATTCCCAGCGCATGCCCGCCACGCAGCGCGCGCCGGGCCGCAAGGCTTGCAGTTCGTGGCCTTCCTCCAGCGAGCTCAGGAGCGATGCGCCCGGCTGCATGGCCAGCACCGCCTGCGCGCCGCCCGTGTGGTCGCTGTCGCGGTGGCTGAGCACCACCGTGTCCACCCGCTCGTCGAAGGCGCGCAACAGGGGCACGACCACGCGATGGCCCGCATCGCTTTCGGGCCCGTAGCGTGGGCCCGCGTCGTAGACCAGCGTGTGCGTGGCCGTGCGGACCACCAGCGCATTGCCCTGCCCCACGTCCGCCGCGACCAGCTCGAACTCGCCCGCCGGCGGCCGCGGCGCCTGCCACAGCACGATGGGCAGCAGCAGCGGCACGCCCAGCACCTTCACGCCCCAGGGCAGCCGCATCGCCAGCAGCAAGCCACCGGCGACACCCAGCACGCCCGCCCACAACGGCGCGGCAGGCCACGACACCGTCGCGAGCTGCCAGGACGCGAGCCATTCGAGCAGCGACTGCAGCACCTGCATCGCACCCGCGGCCGCATCCCACAGGACGTTCCATGCCACTCCGGCGAGCGCCAGCGGCGTTATGACCAGCGTCACCCACGGGATGGCGATCGCATTCGCGGCCAGCCCCACCACCGACACCTGCCCGAACAGCAGCAGCGTCAGCGGCGTGAGCGCGAGGGTCACCACCCATTGCTCGTGCAGCGACGCGCGCACGGCGTGCACGATGCCTTTGCCTTTCGCACCACCAGGATCGGTGGCGAAGAGCACACCCACCGCGACGAAACTGAGCCAGAAGCCCGCCTGCAGCATGGCCCACGGGTCGATGGCGACGACCACGGCGCACGCGAGGAGCCAGACATGCGGCCAGGGCCAGCGCCGGCCCGACAGCCGCAGCAAGGCGACAGTCGCCAGCATCCACACCGTGCGCTGCGCCGGCACGCCCCAGCCCGAGAACACGGCATAGGCCGCGGCCAGCACCACGCCGCCGGCCAGCGCCGCGTGCTGCGCCGGCCACGCCAGGCACAGCCGCGCGCTGCGCCGCCAGAGCGCGCCCACCAGCAGCGACGCGGCCCAGCCGAACATCGTGATGTGCAGGCCCGAGATGCTCATGAGGTGCGCGACGCCGGTGGCGCGGAAGACGTCCCAGTCAGCGCGCTCGATCGCGTTCTGGTCGCCGGTGACGAGCGCGGCGATCACGCCGGCCGTCTTGCGATCCTCGATGCGGCGCAGGATCGCGTCGCGCACGGATTGGCGCGCGCGCTCGACGGGATGCAGCCACGACTGCCCCAGGCGCTGCGGCACCGGATCGCCCTTGCCCGTGCGGACGTAGCCCGTGGCCTGCACGCCCTGCTCCCACAGCCACAGCTCGTAGTCGAAGCCGTGCGGGTTGAGGTTGCCGTGCGGCGCCTTCAGGCGCACCGTGAAGCGCCAGCGCTCGCCCGCCTGCAGCTCCGGCACCGCGCGCGTGAATTCGAGCGTGCCCGCGTCTTCCGCCGCCAGCGGCCCGTACCAGCCCAGCTGCAGCAGGCGCGGCAGGCGTGCGTCGGAGCCCTCCACTTCGAAGCGGAAGCGCACGCCGCCTTCGTCGCGCTGCGGCATGGCGGCCACGACGCCGGTGACGGCGATGTCGCGTCCTTCGAGCGAAGGAGGCAGCGCCTGCGACTGGAAGGAAGCCGCGCGCAGGCCGGTGAGCGCGACAGCAAGGAAGACCGCACCCAGGAAGACTCCCGGACGGCGACGCGTGAGCACGAGCGCCACTCCCACGGCCGCGCAGGCCGCATAGGCCCACGCCGCCCACAGCTGCGCCTGCTGCAGCTGCAACGCCGTGCCTGCCACGATGCCGAGCAGGGCCGGCGCCAGTCCTCTCCCCATGCACGATCAACGGCCGGGATCGACATCGCGCCGACATCGTCGGCGGGCCCCACTCTTGCTAGGATGGATCCATGTCCATCCATGCCGCGCTGAACCACGTCAGCCACTACCAGTACGACCGCCCCGTGCAGCTCGGCCCGCAGGTGGTGCGTTTGCGGCCCGCGCCGCACACGCGCAGCAAGATCGTCTCGTATTCGCTCAAGGTCGAACCGGCGCAGCACTTCATCAACTGGCAGCAGGACCCGTTCGCCAACTACCAGGCGCGGCTGGTGTTCCCGGAGAAGACGACGCAGTTCACCGTGACGGTGGACCTGGTCGTCGAGATGGCGGTCTACAACCCCTTCGACTTCTTCCTGGAGCCCAGCGCCGAGAAATTCCCCTTCCAGTACGACGCGGCACTGAAGGAGGAGCTCGGGCCCTACCTGGCGCCCGAGCCGGCCTCGGCGCTGGTGGAAGCGTACCTGCGCAAGATCGACCGCAAGCCGCTGCCGACGATCGACTTCCTGGTGACGCTGAACCAGATGCTCCAGCGCGACATCCGCTACCTCATTCGCATGGAGCCCGGCGTGCAGACGCCGGAGGAGACGCTGCGCAACGCCAGCGGGTCGTGCCGCGACTCGGGCTGGCTCCTGGTGCAGCTGCTGCGGCACCTGGGCCTGGCGGCGCGCTTCGTCTCCGGCTACCTGATCCAGCTCGCACCCGACGTGAAGGCGCTCGATGGGCCGAGCGGCACTTCCGTCGACTTCACCGACCTGCACGCGTGGTGCGAGGTGTACCTGCCCGGCGCCGGCTGGATCGGCCTCGATCCCACGTCGGGCCTGCTCGCAGGCGAAGGGCACGTGCCGCTCGCCTGCACGCCGCAGCCTTCGGGCGCGGCGCCGATCGAAGGCCTGGTGGACGAAGCAGAGGTGGAGTTCCGCCACGAGATGAAGGTCACGCGCATCTGGGAATCGCCGCGCGTGACCAAGCCCTACACCGAGGAGCAATGGGACGACGTGCTGGCGCTGGGCGATGAAGTCGATAGCGCATTGCAGGCCGGCGACGTGCGCCTGACCATGGGCGGCGAGCCCACCTTCGTGTGCGTGGACAACCGCGACGCCGCCGAATGGAACACCGACGCGCTCGGGCCCACCAAGCGCAGCTTCGCGACGCAGCTGGTGCACAAGCTGCGCAAGGAATATGGCGAGGGCGGCTTCCTGCATTTCGGGCAGGGCAAGTGGTACCCGGGCGAACAGCTGCCGCGCTGGGCGCTGTCGATCTACTGGCGCGCCGACGGCCAGCCGTGCTGGCGCGACCCGTCGCTCTTCGCCGACGAGCGCGAGCCCGCCCACTACACCACGGCGGATGCGGAGCGCTTCATCCGCAAGCTCACGGCCAACCTGGGCCTGGGCGACGACTACGTGCGTGCCGGCTACGAGGACGTCTTCTATTACATGTGGCGCGAAAGGCGCCTGCCGGTCAACGTCGATCCCTTCGAATCGAAACTCGACGACGAGCTGGAGCGCGCGCGCCTGCGCCGCGTGTTCGAGCAGAAGCTCGAAGCCGTCGTCGGCTACGTGCTGCCGCTGCGCGCCGACGAGGCGGGCCCGCCGCTCGCCGGCACGCGCTGGGTGAGCGGCCCCTGGTTCCTGCGCGACGACCGCCTCTTCCTCGTGCCGGGCGACTCGCCGATGGGGTACCGCCTGCCGCTCGATTCGTTGCCCTGGTCGAAGGCGGGCGAACGGCAGCAGGTGATCGAGGTGGACCCGATGGCGCCGCGCGATGCACTGCCGACGCAGGTCGCTTTCCAGCCGCGCGATGGCCGCAAGACGACGCCGGCGGCAACCGCCCCCAAACGCGGCGAATCGGCGGGCGACCTCACGCGCACCGCCTTGTGCGTGGAAGTGCGCGACCCGCAGCGCGCCAACGGCCCCAAGGCCGAACGCGAAGCCGGCGGCAAGGGGAACGCGCTCTATGTCTTCATGCCGCCGCTCGAGCGCGTGGAGGACTACCTGGAACTGCTCTCCGCGATCGAGCACACGGCGAGCGAGCTGGGCGTGAAGGTCGTGCTCGAAGGCTACCCGCCGCCCCGCGACCCGCGCCTGAAGCTGCTGCAGGTCACGCCCGACCCCGGCGTGATCGAGGTCAACATCCATCCCGCGCACGACTGGAAGGAGCTGGTGCAGCACACCGAGTTCCTGTACCAGGCCGCGTTCGAGACGCGCCTGACCGCCGAGAAGTTCATGACCGACGGCCGCCACACCGGCACGGGCGGCGGCAACCACTTCGTCATGGGCGGCGCCACCCCCGCCGATTCACCCTTCCTGCGCAAGCCCGAGGTGCTGGCCAGCCTGCTCCTCTTCTGGCACAACCACCCGTCGCTGTCGTACCTGTTCTCCGGCCTGTTCATCGGGCCCACCAGCCAGGCGCCGCGCGTGGACGAGGCGCGCAACGACCAGCTGTACGAACTGGAGATCGCGCTGGAGCAAATCGCGCGCAACCGCCAGCAATACGGCGAGGCGATGCCGCCCTGGGTGGTGGACCGCACGCTGCGCAACATCCTCATCGACGTCACCGGCAACACGCACCGCAGCGAGTTCTGCATCGACAAGATGTACTCGCCCGACGGCTCGACCGGCCGCCTGGGCTTGCTGGAGTTGCGCGCCTTCGAGATGCCGCCGCACGCGCGCATGAGCATCGTGCAGCAGCTCCTGATCCGCGCGCTCGTCGCCCGCTTCTGGCGCGAACCCTACCGCGCCAGCGTCACGCGCTGGGGCACGCAGCTGCACGACCGCTTCCTGCTGCCCACCTTCGTGTGGATGGATTTCCACGACGTGATCGCCGAGATGAACCAGGCCGGCTATGCCTTCGACGCCGCGTGGTTCGCGCCGCATTTCGAGTTCCGCTTCCCGCTGGTGGGCGAGGTCCAGACCACCGGCATGGAGCTGCACCTGCGCAACGCGCTGGAGCCGTGGCACGTGATGGGCGAGGAAGGCGCACCCGGCGGCACCGTGCGCTACGTCGATTCGTCGCTGGAGCGCATCGAGGCGCGCGTGACCGGCCTGAACGAGAGCCGCTACGCCGTCACCGTGAACGGCCGGCCGCTGCCGCTGCAGCCCACGGGCACCGCCGGCGAATTCGTCGCCGGCGTGCGCTACAAGGCGTGGGCGCCGCCGAGCGCGCTGCACCCGACGATCCCCGCGCACGCGCCGCTGGTGTTCGACATCGTGGATACGTGGATGAACCGCTCGCTCGGCGGCTGCCAATACCACGTCGCGCACCCCGGCGGCCGCAACTACGCCACGTTCCCCGTCAATTCGTACGAGGCCGAGAGCCGCCGGCTCGCGCGCTTCTTCCGCATGGGGCACACGCCCGGCGCGCTGCGCACGCCGCCTAGCACGTTCGACGTGGCGGCCAGCCGAGAATTTCCTTTCACGCTCGACCTGCGCCGCGCCGATTGATATCCACCGCGCCTGTGGATAAACCTGTTGGCAGCGTGCGCGCTGCCAGCGCGATGTGAGCATTCATGCGGGTTTGGCTGCGATGCCCACCAAACGGGCACGAGGAAGACTCTCCTGCATCGGAGGCTTGACAAGACGCACCGACGTGTTGTCAAACGCCGCCGCGCACCATCGGGAGGCGCACGACGACGTCCAGCCCCTCGACGCGTTCGCCCGCCATGCGGTTCTTCAGCGCGATGGTGCCGCCCAGCGTCGTCACGATCTCGTGGCTGATCGTCAGGCCCAGCCCCGAGCCGCCGCGCGGCCCGCCCGGCGAGAACGGCTGGAACAGGCGCGATTGCATCTCCGCCGACAGGCCCGGCCCTGAATCCGCGACCGTGAGCACGGCCGCGTCGGCGTCGGCTGCCACGCGCACCTTCAGCTGCCCGTACGAGGGCACGTGGCGGATCGCGTTGTGCAGGATGTTGCGCGACAGCTCGCGCAGCATCCACGGATTGGCCAGCACGCGCGTGGGCTCGGTCTCGATCTCGAAATCGATGTCCTTGTCGGCCACCAGCGGGGCCAGGTCCAGGGCCACCGTGCGCACCTCCTCGGTGAAGTCGCACACCTCGGCGGCGGGCTGGTGGCGCAGCTGCTCGATCTTCGCCAGCGACAGCATCTGGTTGGCGAGCACCGTCGCACGGTCCACCGTCTCGTTCACCTCGCGCAGCGCCTGCGTGGGCTCGACGTCGCCGCGCAGGGCCGACTGCACCTGCGTCTTGAGCACGGCCAGCGGCGTGCGCAGCTGGTGCGCGCTGTCGCGCACGAAGCGCTTCTGGTTGTCCAATAGGTGCTGCAGCCGGGCCATGACGTGGTTGGTCGCATCCACCAGCGGCACCAGCTCCTTCGGCGCATCGCCCACCGGCAGCGGCGTCAGGTCGTTCTCGGCGCGCGCGTCCAGCTCCGCGCTCAGCCGGCGCACCGGCCGCGTGGTCACCTGCACGACGATCACCACGACCAGCGCCACCACGCCGATCAACAGCGCCTGGCGCGACAGCGTGTGCAGCAGCAGCTCGCGCGCCAGCGTCTCGCGCAGCTCGAGCGTTTCGGCCACCTGCACCACGGCCATGCCGCGGCCCGTGGCGCTGGACACGGGCTGCATCAGCACCGCCGCGCGCACGGCCTTGCCGTCAAAGATGTCGTCGTAGAAGTGCACGAGCGCCGCATACCGTGTGTGCTCGGGCAGCTTGCCGCGCCAGAACGGCAGGCCCGCGTAGCCCGAGACCATCTCGCCGTCGGGCCCCGACACGCGGTACACCATGCGGCTGCGCGAGTCGACCTCGAACGCCTCGAGCGCGGAGTACGGCACCGTCGCGCGCAGGCGCGCCTGCGCGTCGTAGCCGTCCACGTCCAGCTGCTCGCCGATCACCTTGGCGCTGGCCAGCAGCGTGCGGTCGTACGCGGTGTTCGCGGCAGCCAGTGCGGTGCTGTAGACGCTGATCCCGTCCAGCGCGATCAGCGTGAGCGCCGGCACCATGATGCCCACCAGCAGGCGCGCGCGCAGCGACGAGATGCGGCTCATTCCGCCTTGAGCAGGTACCCGAGCCCGCGCAGTGTGACGAGCGCCACGCCGGTGTGCGCGAGCTTCTTGCGCAGTCGGTACACCACCACCTCCACCGCTTCGTACTGCACGTCGAACTCGCCGGGGAACACCGCCTCGAAGAGCTTTTCCTTGGCAAGCGCCTGCCCCGGGCGCGCCGCCAGCGCGCGCAACAGGGCCGACTCGCGCGGCGTGAGCTCCAGCACCTCGTCGCCCGAGTAGAAGACCCCGTGGTGCGCATCCAGCCGCAGCCGCCCGAGCTGGAACGTGCCCGCGGGCGCCGAGGGCGGCGTGGGCGTGCCCGCCGGAGCGCGCCGGGCCAGGGCGCGCACGCGGGCCTCGAGCTCGTCCAGGTCGAAGGGCTTGGGCAGGTAGTCGTCGGCGCCGGCGTTCAGGCCCAGGATGCGGTCGCCCACCGTGCCGCGCGCCGTCAGCACCAGCACCGGCGTGCGCAGGCCTTCGGAACGCGCCTTCTCCAGCACGTCCAGCCCGTCCATGCCGGGAAGGCTGAGGTCCAGCAGAACCACCTCCGGCGGGTTGGCGCGCCACAGGCCCAGCGCCTGCGCGCCGTCGGCGCAGGCCACGATGCGCATGCCCCGGCGCGACAGCGCGCGCTCCAGGGTGGCGCGCATGGAGGCGTCGTCTTCGACCAGCAGGACGTTCATCTTCGGGGCACTGTAGTGGTTTTTACGAACGCGCCGGACAGGTGGTTGACAGGCGCAGAATGCAAGCTTCGCGGTTCCGTCCTTCCACGACCTTTCCTGCAGGAGACAACAAATGAAACGCAGCGAATTCCTCCGCACCCTGGCCGCCATCGGCGCCGCCGCCGCCCTGCCCCGCATGGCGCTGGCGGGCCAGAACATCAAGATGATGATCCCGGCCAACCCGGGCGGCGGCTGGGACACGACGGGCCGCGCGCTCGGCAAGGCCATGCTGGACGGCAAGCTGGCCGACAGCGTCACCTACGACAACAAGGGCGGAGCCGCCGGCGCGCTGGGCCTGGCGCAGTTCGTCAACGGCTCCAAGGGCGACCCGAATGCGCTGATGGTGATGGGCGCCGTGATGGTCGGCGGCATCATCACCGGCAAGCCGCCGGTGAACCTGTCGCAAGCCACGCCGATCGCGCGCCTGACCAGCGAATACAACGTGTTCGTGGTGCCGGCCAACTCGCCCTTCAAGACGATGGCCGACGTGGTCGCGCAGCTGAAGAAGGACCCGGGCAGCGTCAAGTGGGGCGGCGGCTCGCGCGGCTCCACCGAGCACATCGCCGCGGCGATGATCGCGCAGCGCGTGGGCGCCGACCCGTCCAAGATCAACTACGTCGCCTTCCGCGGCGGCGGGGAAGCCACCGCGGCCATCCTGGGCGGCAACGTCACCGTGGGCGGTAGCGGCTACTCGGAGTTCGCCGAGTACATCAAGGCCGGCAAGATGCGGCCCATCGCCGTCACCTCGAACAAGCGCCTGAACGACGTGCCCACGCTGAAGGAACAGGGCATCGACGTCGAGATCGGCAACTGGCGCGGCGTGTACGCGGCGCCCGGCATTACGCCCGCGCAGCGCAAGGCGCTGACGGACCTGGTGCTCGCCACCGTCAAGACGGCGTCGTGGAAGGAAGCGATGGAGAAGAACGACTGGACGCCGGCGGTTCTCGCGGGCCCCGAGTTCGACAAGTTCGTCGACGACGAATTCGCGGCCCTGCGCGCCACGATGGTCAAGGCCGGGATGGTCTGACGTGGGGGGCGCGACGAGCAAGCCCCAGGTGGCCGTCGCCGGCGTGATCATCGCGATCGCGCTGGGGCTGGCCTTCGGCGCGCTGACGATCCCCGGCGAGGCCGGCTACGGCGGCGTCGGTCCCAACTTCCTGCCCTGGCTGGTGTCCGCCGGGCTGCTCGTGTGCGGCGGGCTCATCCTGCGCGAGGCACTCACAGGCGGGTACCGCGAACTGGAGGAGCCCGACCACCCGGCCCAGTTCTGGCCCGGCGCGGTGCTGATCTCCGCCGGCCTGCTCGCCAACGCGGCGCTCATCACCACCATCGGCTTCATCCTGAGCTGCATGCTGTGCTACGTGCTCGCGGTGCAAGGGCTGCGGCGCGCCGAAGGCCAGCGGGCCAACACCTACGTCGTGGACGCCATCAGCGGCTTCGCGATCTCCGCGCCCGTCTACTGGGCCTTCACGAAGTTCCTGGCGATCAACCTGCCGGGCCTGACGTCGACCGGGTGGCTGTGACATGGACATCTTCAACCAGCTCCTGACCGGCTTCTCGCACGCGCTGTCGGTCGCCAACCTGCTGTGGGCCTTCTTCGGCTGCGTGCTGGGCACGGCCGTCGGCGTGCTGCCCGGCATCGGCCCCGCGGTCGCGGTGGCGATGCTGCTGCCGATCACCGCCAAGGTCGACGTCACGGCGTCGATGATCTTCTTCTCGGGCATCTACTACGGCGCGATGTACGGCGGCTCGACCACGTCCATCCTGCTGAACACGCCCGGCGAAACCGCCAGCATGGTCACGGCCATGGAAGGCAACAAGATGGCGCGCAGCGGCCGCGCCGGCGCGGCGCTCGCCACCGCGGCCATCGGCTCGTTCTTCGCGGGCACGATCGCCACCGTCTTCGTCACCCTGTTCGCGCCGGCCGTCGCCGAATTCGCGGTCAAGCTCGGCCCGCCCGAATACTTCATGCTGATGGTGCTGGCGTTCACCACCGTGAGCGCGGTGCTGGGCAAGAGCACGGTGCGCGGCATGGCGGCCCTCTTCCTCGGGCTCGCGCTGGGCCTGATCGGCCTGGACCAGATCTCGGGCCAGGCGCGCTACACGGGCGGCATCCCCGAACTGCTCGACGGCGTCGAGATCGTGCTGGTCGCGGTGGGCCTCTTCGCGGTTGCCGAAGTGCTGTACCACGCGATGTACGAAGCACAAAAGGCCGAGACGCAGAACCCGATGAGCAAGGTCTACATGACCGCGCGCGACTGGCGCCGCTCGGTCCCCGCGTGGCTGCGCGGCACCGCGATCGGCGCGCCCTTCGGCTGCATCCCCGCCGGCGGCACGGAGATCCCCACGTTCCTGTCGTACGCGGTGGAGAAGAAGCTCGCCAAGGGCGAGGACAAGGCGGAGTTCGGCGGCAAGGGCGCGATCGAAGGCGTGGCCGGCCCGGAAGCCGCGAACAACGCCACCGTGACCGCCGCCCTGATCCCGCTGCTCACGCTGGGCATCCCCACGTCCAACACGACGGCGGTGCTGCTGGGGGCCTTCCAGAACTACGGCATCCAGCCCGGCCCGCAGCTGTTCACCACTTCGGCGGCGCTGGTGTGGACGCTCATCGCGTCGCTGTACATCGGCAACGTCATGCTCCTGATCCTGAACCTGCCGCTGGTGAAGCTGTGGGTGCAGCTGCTGAAGATTCCCAAGCCGCAGCTGTTCGCGGGCATCCTGATCTTCGCGACCGTCGGCGCGTACGGCATGCGCCAGAGCGCCTTCGACCTGGTGCTGCTGTGGGGCATCGGCGTGGCGGGCGTGGTGATGCGCCGCTTCGACTTCCCGACCGCCCCGGTGGTCGTCGGCATGATCCTGGGCCCCCTGGCCGAGGCGCAGCTGCGCAACGCCATTTCCATCGGCGAAGGCCACTGGACGGTGTTCCTGCAGCGGCCCATGTCGCTGGCCCTGATCGTGATCGTCATCGCCGTACTGTTGCTTCCGCGCATCCTCAGGCGCCGAAATAAGGGGGCGGAGGCCCCCGTGACAGCGGCCTGACAGCTGAACCGTGGATGCTGTCTCCTGTCACCCAAACGACAGGAGACCCCCTTGAAGAAACTTGCCCCCATCGCTGCCGCCGCCTTCCTGGCGTGCGGCTTCGCCCAAGCCCAGACCTCGTCGGTCCAGATCTTCGGCCTGCTGGACCTGAACGTCGGCCACTACACCGGCGGCGGCGTGTCGCAGACCGTGCTCGGCACCGACGGCTACCAGTCCAGCCGCCTCGGCTTCCGCGGCCAGGAAGACCTCGGCGGCGGCCTGCAGGCCTCGTTCTGGCTCGAGTCCGGCATCAACCCCGATTCGGGCACCGGCGGCACCACCAACACCAACAACCAGTCGACCGGCGGCGCCGGCGGCGGCGGCATCGTGTTCGGCCGCCGTTCCACGGTGAGCCTGTCGGGTGCCTTCGGCGAGCTGCGCCTGGGCCGCGACTACACGCCGGGCTTCTGGAACCTGTCCAACTTCCACCCCTTCGGCACGAACGGCGTCGGCTCGGCCGGCATCCTGTTCTACCCGGTGCAGGGCGGCGCCCGCATCACCAACGTGCGTGCCTCCAACTCGATCGGCTACTTCCTGCCCAAGATGTCGAGCGGCATCTACGGCCAGGCCATGTACGCGATCGCCGAGAACCTGTCGACCTCGGCCACGCGCCAGGACGGCCGCCTCGTCGGCATCCGCCTCGGCTACGCCGGCGGCCCGATCGACGCCGCCTTCGGCTACAGCAAGACCACGCTGACGCCGGTGGGCGACTTCACGCAGATCAACCTGGGCGGCACGTACGACTTCGGCATGGCCAAGGTCTTCGCGCTGTGGGGCCAGAACAAGGTGGGCGCCACCAAGACCAAGCCCTGGAACATCGGCGTGCACGTGCCGGTGGGCGCGGGCGTGATCCGCGCCGCCTACGGCCGCGTGAAGACCACGGGCGTCGCCAACGACGCCGGCCAGTTCACGGTGGGCTACCTGCACAACCTGTCGAAGCGCACCGCGCTGTACACCAACTTCTCGGCGATCGACAACAAGGGCACGGGCACGAACTACAACGTCGGTGCGCCCGTCACGGTGCCCGGCGGCAATTCGCGCGGCTACGAGGCCGGCATCCGCCACAGCTTCTAAGAAGAAAAGCAGGACTCCAAGGTCGGCGCCCCGCGGAAGCGGGGCGCTTTTTTTATGGGGCCATCGCTCCGGCCGAAGCAGGTTCGCTCGCGCCGGCGCCGACGCGCTGCGGGTTCGATGTGACGCTGCCGACGAAGTACAGCGCCGCCAGGACCTGCGCCAGGTCGGCGTCGGGCAGCCCGGCGCGCTCGCGCAACTCGTCGAACGTGCAGGGCCGCAGCGCCAGTTCGCGCATGACCACGAGGTGCCGGTCGTCCACCAGCTTGCCGTCGACGCGCGGTGGCCGCCGGAAGTAGATGGGCGCGCGCCGATAGCGCCGCGGCAGCACGTCGTGCCGCGTGCGCAGCACGTACTGCCACATCAGCTGCGCGAGCCCTACACGCGCGAAGTTATCGGGCACGCGCTTGTCCTCGCGGTGGATGCGCGTGCACATCGCCGAATCGAAGTCCGCCGCGCCGGCACGCGGCAGCACGGCGACTTCTTCGGGCATGTCCAACACGGCAATCAGCCGGCCTCCGGCACGCAGCTCGAACGCGCCGGAACGCAGCATGTCCTGCTGCTCGACCACCAGCGCAGCGACACGCAGTTGCGCCGTCACCGACGCAAGCTGGCGTTCGATGTGCTCGAGCACGGCCGTCAGAGCATGCCGGACAGGTACATGATCGCCCGCAGGCTCGAGAACTCGTACTCCACGAAGTCCTCGAAGTCCTTGCCGGTGGACAGCGACGGCGTCCAGCCGTTCTTGGCGAGCGCTTCCTGCCACGCCTTCGTGCGCGTGGCCTTCACGACGCTGTCGGCCAGTTCGGCGCGCTGTTCTCCCGAGATGCCCGGCGCGCCGTAGACGCCGCGCCAGTTGCCGATCACCACGTCCCAGCCCTGCTCCTTGAGCGTGGGCACGGCGAGGCCAGGCAGGCGTTTTTGCGACGTCACGCCGATCGCGCGCATCTTGCCGGCGGCGATGTGCTCGGCGAATTCGCTGTAGCCGCTGCCGCCCACGGTGACGTTGCCGCCGAGGATGGCGGAGACCGCTTCGCCGCCGCCGCGGAAGGCGACGTAATTGACCTTCTTGGGATCGACGCCGACGTTGCGCGCGAGCATGCACGCTGCGATGTGCTCGGTGGCGCCGCGCGAGCCGCCACCCCAGCGCACGCTGGCGGGCTCGCGCTTGAGCTGCTCCACCACGTCCTTCATCGAACGCAGCGGCGAAGCGGCCGGCACGACGAACACGTTGTACTCGCTGGTCAGGCGCGCGACGGGCGTGCACGACTGCAACTGCACCGGCGGCTTGGCGGTGATGAGGCCGCCAACCATCACCGCGCCCATCATCATCAGCGCCTGCGGGTCGCCCTTGGCGCCCTGCGCGAACTGCGCCAGGCCCAGCACGCCGGCGGCGCCGCCCTTGTTCTCGTACTGCACGGCATCGGCCGCGCCCGCTTCGACGAGCGCACGCCCCAGCGCGCGGCCGGTCGTGTCCCAGCCGCCGCCGGGGTTGGCGGGGATCATCATCTTGAGCGTGCTCGCGGCACGGGCGGAAAAAGGCAGCCCGCCCGCCAGGGCGAGGGCTGCCATTCCATGGAGGAACTGTTGTCGGCGCATGCTTGTCTCCTCGACGTTGCATGCGCATCGTTGGCCAGCGGCCTGTCAGGCCGCTGTCAACCGCATCGGGATTACCCGAAGGACGAACTGGATCCCGGCCTGCGCCGGGACATGCTTACTTCGTGGTGCCGGTGGCGCCCATCTGCTTCTGGGCCTGCTCGGCTTCCTTTTCCTTCGCCGTCTTCACGTCGACGGTGGGGACCTCGATGGTCTTCTTCTGCGTCTCGACCTTCGGCACGGTGATGGTCGCGTCCTTGGTGCCGACCTTCACGTCGGGCGTGGTCACGTCGTACTTCGGCAGCGTGACGTCACCGGACTGCTTCTTCTCGACTTCGTACTTCGGCACCGTGACGTTGCCTTCCTGCGTCTTCTTGACGTCGCAGGCCGCGAGGCCCAGCGCAGTGGCAACGGCCAGGGCGGTGGCGAGGGTGGTCTTGAACATGGTCACTCCCTTCGAAAAATGGTTTCGATGAAGCCATTCTTCCGGGGGCGGCGAAGCCCGGCTGTAGGAGTTGGCCGCCGCCCCTTGTGAGCTCAGCGCTCCGGGGCCTGGTCGTCCTCGTGCCCGGGGCCCCACGTGCGCGCGCCGTGCTGGCGCTTGTGGCGCAAGGCGTGCTCTGCCTTCATCCGCTCGAGGGCGCTGGCGGAGCCGGCGCCGCCGCGCTGCATGTCGTCCTGTGTGTCGCTGTCCTGCTTCGGGTCCGGCGCGGCCGGATCCCTGCGATGGTTCGCACTCATCCTGGGTGTATTTCCTTGACGCTTCTTCATTGACGTCGCCCATGGCTGGGCGCGCGGCGCGAATCTATCAAATACGACCGCAGGCCTGCAACGCGAAGTTTCGAGGGCGCCGCCTCGTCGCACTTCGACACCATCCATACGCCCTTGTGTTGGATGCACGCGACCGAAGCACAGCCGTTTCGCTGGGCCTCAGTCATTCGCGCCGACAATACGGCTGAGGTGGACAACAAGCACGACCCCGTCGATTCCCTCTTCGGCGACACCGCCGACGCGCCGGCCGCCCTCGCCGCGGCAATGGCGCCGCCTGCCGCATCCGCGCATTACGACGAGCTGCGCGGCGGCTCGCGCGAAGCGCTGGGCCAGCATTGGGAACGTTTCTTCGAGCACCTCGGCCCCGCGGGCTTCGCGGACCTGAACCGCCGCACGCTCAACCTCGAGCGGCAGGTGCGCGACAACGGCATCACCTACAACGTCTACGCCGACGCGCACGGGCCGCAGCGCCCGTGGTCGCTGGACCTCTTCCCGCTGGTGGTCACGCCGCAGGCGTGGCAGCAGCTCGAGGCCGGCGTGCTGCAACGCGTGAAGCTGCTGGACCGCGTCCTGGCCGACGTGTACGGGCCGCAGGACCTGCTGGCGCGCAACCTCCTGCCGCCCGCGCTGGTGCAAGGCCATCCCGGCTACCTGCGCGCGATGCACGGCGTCACACCGCCCGGCGGCACGCGCCTGCACATCGCGGCCTTCGACCTGGCCCGCGACGAGCAAGGCGCGTGGTGGGTCGTGTCGCAGCGGACGCAGGCGCCCTCGGGCCTGGGCTACCTGCTGGAGAATCGGCTGATCATCTCGCGCCTGTTCCCGGAGGCCTTCCGCGACCTGAAGGTGCAGCGGCTGGCGGGGACGTACCGCGCGCTGGCCGACGCGCTGCGCGCCATGTGCCCGCGCGATCCCGACGGGCGCGACACGCGCATCGTGCTGCTCACGCCGGGCCCGTACAACGAGACGTACTTCGAGCACGCCTACCTCGCGCGGTACCTGGGCCTGACGCTGGTGGAGGGTAGCGACCTCACCGTGCGCGGCGACCGCCTCTTCCTCAAGACGCTGCAGGGCCTGGAGCCCGTGCACGGCATCCTCAAGCGCGTGGACGACGAGTTCCTCGACCCGTTGGAGCTGCGATCCGATTCGCACCTGGGCGTGCCGGGCCTGCTGCAGGCGGTGCGCGCGGGCAACGTGCTCGTCGCGAATGCGCCGGGCTCGGCCTTCCTCGAATCGACCGGCATCCTCGGTTTCCTGCCGGCGCTGTCGCGCCACCTGCTGGGCGAAGAGCTGCAGCTGCCGTCGCTGCCCACGTGGTGGTGCGGCGAGCGCGCGGCGCTGGAGGCGGCGTTGCCGCAGATCCCGCAAGGCGTGATCAAGCCCACCTACATCGGCCCCGGCGCCGCGGCGGTGCTGGGCCGCACGCTCACGCGCCGCGCCGCCGACGAATGGGCCGGCCGCATCGTGCGCGAGCCCGACGAGTACACGCTGCAGGGCTACATGCCGCTCGCGCAGATGCCGACGTGGAAGCACGGCATGGAGGGCGACCGCATCCTGCCGCGCTCGTACATGCTGCGCGTGTTCGCCATCGCCGACGGCCCGCAATCGTGGCGCGTGCTGCCGGGCGGCCTCACGCGCATCGCCAGCGCCAACCTGGAGATCGCCTCGATGCAGCGCGGCGGCTCCAGCGCCGACACCTGGGTGATGACCGAGGGCGAGGTCGACGCGACGACGCTGCTGCACCACGAGCAGCCGGCCGGCGACATCGCGCACCACGGCCGGTCCGTCACGAGCCGCGCGGCCGAGAACCTGTTCTGGCTGGGGCGCTACACCGAGCGCACCGAAAACACCGCGCGCTTGGCGCGCCTGGCCCTGGAGGTGTTGAACGGCGAGGACCAGTCCTCGCCGCCGCTGCTGGCGTGGCTGACCGAGGTGGGCCGCGCCAACGGCCTGGTCGTGGCCGCCGTGCCGCCGGCCCTTCAATCGCGGCGAGTGTTCGAGCGTTCCATCGTCGCGGGCCTGGCCGACACACGCACCGCCACCAGCGTCGGCTACAACCTGCGCGCGCTGCGCAGCGCGGCATCGGCCGTGCGCGAACGCCTGTCGGTGGAGCAGTGGAACGTGATCGTGCGCGCCGAGCAGGAGTTCTTCCGCGGCTGCGCGATGGCCACCGAGGACGGCGAGTTCTCGTCGGTCGAGGCGATCCGCGTGCTGGAGGCGCTGCTCGGCGCCACCGCCGCGATGACGGGCGCGCAGACCGACCGCATGACACGCGACGACGGCTGGCGGCTGCTGTCCACCGGGCGGCACCTGGAGCGCCTGGGCTTCCTGGCGTCGGCGCTCGGCTGGTCCTTCGACAAGGGCTCCGTGTTCGAGGAAGGCGGCTTCGAAGCGATCGTGGCGCTCTTCGACAGCACCATCACCTTCCACTCGCAATACCAGCAGCGCCACGACATCCCGGCGCTCGCCGACCTGCTTGTGATCGACCGCGACAACCCGCGCTCGCTGGGCTGGGTCGCGCAAACGTTGCGCGGACGGCTGGCGAAGCTCGCAGGATCGCCGGCGGGAGAGAAGCCCGAGATCGCGCAGACCGTGCCGGACCCGCAGGCCTGGTCGCTGGCCGCCTTGTGCGAGCGGGATGCCGACGGCCGCTACGCGAAACTCGAGCAACTGCTGCAGGACTGCACCGATGCCGCGTTCCGCCTCTCCGACGAGCTGGGCGGCCGCTACTTCACACACTCCGACACGCGCCAGAGCGTCGGCGCCTGAGAAGCCATGCTGCTCAACGTCGTCCACGAAACCCGCTACGAGTACGCGCCGGCCGTGCGCACGGCGCAGCACCTGGCGCACCTGAAGCCCGCGCACGGCGCGCGCCAGCAGCTGGTGTCGCACGAGCTCGAGATCGACCCGCAGCCCGTGCAGCGCAGCGAAGCGACGGACGTGTGGGGCAACGCGCGCACCTTCTTCAGCCTGCAGGCCCAGCACGAGGAGCTGAAGGTGACGGCGCGCAGCGTCGTTTCCACATCCCCGGCGCCCGCGGTGCTCAGCGAGATGCCGTGGGAGGAGGCGCGCGAGCGCATGCGCTACCACCGCGGCGCCGCCTACGACCCGGCGGCGGAGTTCCTGTTCGCCTCGCCGTACGTGCCGCGCCACGCGGACTTCATCGAGTACGCCCTGCCCTGCTTCCCGGCGGGCCGCCCGCTGGTCGACGCGGCACGCGACCTGATGGCGCGCATCCACGCCGACTTCGAGTACGAGACCGAGGCCACCGACGTCGGCACGCCCGCGCTCGAGTCGCTGCAGCTGCGCAAGGGCGTGTGCCAGGACTTCGCGCACATCATGCTGGCCTGCCTGCGCAGCCTGGGCCTGCCGGCGCGCTACGTCAGCGGCTACCTGTTGACCGAGCCCGCGCCGGGCCGGGAGCGGCTCGTGGGCAGCGATGCGTCGCATGCGTGGGTGTCGGTCTACGTGCCTGGCGACGGCAGCACCGGCGACTGGCTCGACCTCGACCCCACCAACCGCCGCGTGCCGGGCGAGGACTACGTCGTCCTCGCCACCGGCCGCGACTACTCCGACGTCTCGCCCATCCGTGGCGTGATCGATGGCGGCGCCAATCACCTCCTGCACGTAGCGGTCACCGTCACTCCTACAATCGCGGCCTGATTCAATCAGGAGAGTCCGTGATGAGCGTCTACGACAAGATCAAGCAGCTCGGCATCACCCTGCCGCCCGTCGCCACCCCTGCCGCGGCCTACGTGCCCTTCGTGCAGACCGGCAACCTCGTGTTCATCTCCGGCCACATCGCCAAGAAGGACGGCAAGGCCTGGGTCGGCCAGCTGGGCAAGACCATGCAGACCGAGGAAGCCAAGCAGGCCGCGCGCGCGATCGCCGTCGACCTGATGGGCACGCTGCAGGCCGCAGTGGGCGGCGACCTGAACAAGGTCAAGCGGATCGTCAAGGTGATGAGCCTGGTGAACTCCTCGCCGGATTTCACCGAGCAGCACCTGGTGACGAACGGCGCGAGCGAATTGCTCGGTGAAGTGTTCGGCGACAAGGGCAAGCATGCGCGCAGCGCTTTCGGTGTCGCGCAGATCCCGATGGGGGCTTGCGTCGAGATTGAGTTGATCGCGGAAGTCTGACCCGGGCATCCGTTGGCAGGGGGCCGGGCTGGCGGCCGGCAAGGACTTTTCTCCTGCCTCCCCAGTCGGCAGACCGGAAACCCGCTCACCAACTGTCGCGCAACTCTCTCTTCAGGACCTTGCCGATCTCACTGCGAGGTAGCTCTTTCAAGTAACGAACGCCCGACAGGCGCTGCGTCTTCCCGACCTGCTCGTTCACCCACGACCGGAGTTCGTCTTCGGGTAACGAGCCGCGCACGACCACGAACGCCACCGGCGTCTCGCCCCACTCCTTCGACGGCACGCCGACCACCGCCGCGTCCGCGACCTTCGGGTGCGTGCGCAGGATCGCCTCGATGTCGCTCGGGTAGACGTTGAAGCCGCCCGAGATGACCATGTCCTTGCGGCGGTCCATCAGCGTGAGGAAGCCGTCCTCGTCGAAGCGGCCGACGTCGCCGGTGCGGATGAAGCGGCGGCCCTCGGCGTCGTACCACTCGGCTTCGCGCGTCTTCTCCGGCTGGTTGTTGTAGGCGGTCATCATGGCCGCCGAACGGCCGACGACTTCGCCGACGGCATTCGGCGGGAGCTCGTTGCCGTCTTCGTCGATCACGCGGATGTCGTGGCCTTCGGCGGGCTTGCCCACGGTGTGCAACTTGTCGGGGTAGTTGTGCGCCTCGAGGATGCACGTGCCACCGCCTTCGGTCATGCCGTAGAACTCGATGAGGCCGCCGGGCCAGCGCTTGAGGATGTCCTGCTTCAGGTCGGCATGGAAAGGTGCGCTGGTGCAGAACTTGGCCTGGAAGGACCCCAGGTCGTACCGGTCGAAATCGGGCAGCGCCATGATGCGCTGGTACTGCACCGGCACCAGCATCGTGTGCGTCGCCCTCACCTCCTGCGCCAGCGCCAGGTACGAGGCCGCATCGAACTTCGGCTTGCCGAAGACCAGGCAGCCGCCTTGCGCGACCGTCGGGAAGGCGCACACGAGCGTGGTGTTCGAGCACAGCGACGTCGCCAGCACCGTGACGCTGTCGGGTGAATAGCCGTAGCCCTGCGCGCGCGCGACGTGCATCCAGCGCATGCCGTGCGGCTGCACGATGCCCTTGGGCGTGCCGGTGGTGCCCGACGAATAGATGATGTTGAAGGGCCAGTCGGGCTGCGCCCGCACAGCCTTCGGCTTCGCGCCGTGCGGCAGCAGCCATTGCTCCAGCGACGGATCGCCGGACGCGTCCATGAAGATGCGCCGCGCTGCGCTCGGGAAAGGCGGCACCGCGGCGTCGACGAAGAAATGCCGCGCCGCACAGTCGGCCACCATGGTTGCCAATTGCGCCGTCGTGGCGCCCGTGGGCAAGGGCGCGACCGCCACCCCGGCGCGCAGCGCGCCCAGGAACAAGGCGAAGTACTCGAGCGAATTCGCGCCGGCGATGGCGATGCTCTGCCGCGGCTCGACACCGTCGCGCTGCAAGGTGGCGGCGATCCGGTCGGCCATGGCGTCCACCTGCAGCCAGGTGACCCGCCGTTCGCCATGGATCATCGCCACCTGGCCGGGCCGCTTCTTCGCATGGTCGCGCACCAGGTCGGCGATGGCCCTGAACGGGGGCGCCGAAGGCGGCGGCGGATGGTCGAGCGCGGCGGTCATGGGGAGAAAGCCTACCCCAACCGGTCCCCTGCTTGTCCTACACTTCGGCCCAGCGCCCCATGGGCGCAACCCCGGCGGCCGCGCGGCTTACCCGCTGCCCGTGCCGTCGGCTCATCCACCGAGAAAGCGCCCGACACAATCGGGTTCGAGGACGACAAATGACGCAGCAGGCCTTGCGCTTGTATGTGCCGGAGCCGACTGGCCGCCCCGGCGCGCACACCGACTTCTCCTACCTCCACCTCTCGCCCGCCGGCGCCATCCGCCGCCCGCCGATCGACGCCGGCTCGGCCGACATGCAGGACATCGCCTTCGGCCTCCTGCGCGTGCTCGACGAGGAAGGCAACGCCGTCGGCCCGTGGGTGCCCGAAGACATGGACGCCGTGCGCATGCGCAAGGGCCTGCGCGGCATGATGAAGACGCGCATCTTCGACGCCCGCATGATGGTCGCGCAGCGGCAGAAGAAGATCTCGTTCTACATGCAGTGCCTGGGCGAAGAGGCCATCGCGGTTGCGCACACCTTCGCGCTCCAGGACGGCGACATGAACTTCCCCACGTACCGCCAGCAGGGCCTCCTGCTCGCGCGCGACGACGTGCCGATGTGGGAAATGATGTGCCAGCTGATGAGCAACGAGAAGGACCCGGTGAAGGGCCGGCAGCTGCCCGTCATGTACTCGTACAAGCGCGCCGGCTTCTTCACGATCTCCGGCAACCTCGCCACGCAATACATCCAGGCGGTGGGGTGGGCGATGGCGTCGGCGATCAGCGGTGACACCAAGATCGCGTCGGCGTGGATCGGCGACGGCGCGACGGCCGAAGCGGACTTCCACGCGGCGCTCACGTTCGCGCACGTCTACCGCGCGCCGGTGATCCTGAACGTGGTGAACAACCAGTGGGCGATCTCCACCTTCCAGGCGGTGGCCGGCGGCGACGGCGACCAGACCACCTTCGCGATGCGCGGCATCGGCGCCGGCATCGCGTCGCTGCGCGTCGACGGGAACGACTTCCTCGCGGTGTATGCGGCATCGAAGTGGGCCGCCGAACGCGCGCGCAGCAACCTCGGCCCGACGCTGCTCGAATGGGTGACGTACCGCGCGGGCGCGCACTCCACGTCGGACGACCCGTCCAAGTACCGCCCGGCGGACGACTACGCGCGCTTCCCGCTCGGCGACCCCATCGCGCGGCTGAAGGCGCACCTGATCAAGATCGGCGAATGGTCGGAAGACCAGCATGCGCAGACGCAGAAGGAGCTGGAGGCCGAAGTCGCCGCCGCGCAGAAGCAGGCCGAAAGCTACGGCACGCTGCTGGACGGCCACATCCCCTCCGCCGCGGGCATGTTCGAGGACGTCTACAAGGAGATGCCCGAGCACCTGCGCCGCCAACGCCAGGAACTGGGAGTCTGACCATGCTGACCGCAACGAAGAAGAACGAAGCGGCAGCGGCCGCCCAGGAGCAGAAGTCGGTGCCGATGACGATGATCAAGGCGCTGAATTCCGCGATGGACGTGATGATGGAGCGCGACCCGCGCGTGGTCGTGTTCGGCGAGGACGTCGGCTACTTCGGCGGCGTGTTCCGCGTCACCGAGAACCTGCAGAACAAGTTCGGCAAGCACCGCTGCTTCGACGCGCCGATCTCCGAAGGCGGCCTTGTGGGCGCGGGCGTGGGCATGGCCGCTTACGGCCTGCGGCCCATCGTCGAGATCCAGTTCGCCGACTACTTCTACCCGGCGTCGGACCAGATCGTGTCCGAGGCCGCGCGCCTGCGCTATCGCAGCGCTGGCGACTTCACCTGCCCCATGGTGATCCGCATGCCCTGCGGCGGCGGCATCTACGGCGGGCAGACGCACTCGCAGTCGCCCGAGGCGCTCTTCACGCACGTGTGCGGCATCCGCACCGTGATGCCGAGCAACCCGTACGACGCCAAGGGCCTCTTGATCTCGTGCATCGAGAACGACGACCCGGTGATCTTCCTGGAGCCCAAGCGCCTGTACAACGGCCCGTTCGACGGCCACCACGACCGGCCGGTGGTGCCGTGGTCCAAGCACCCGATGGGCAACGTGCCCGAGGGCTACTACACCGTGCCGCTGGACAAGGCTTTCACCTTCCGCGAAGGCAAGGAGCTCACGATGATCACCTACGGCACGATGGTGTGGGTGGCCGAGGCCGCCGCTCGCGAGACGGGCATCGACGCCGAGATCATCGACCTGCGGTCGATCTGGCCGATGGACCTGGACGCGATCATCGACTCGGTGAAGAAGACGGGGCGCTGCGTGATCGTGCATGAAGCGACGCGCACCAGCGGCTTCGGCGCCGAGCTGCTCTCGATCATCCAGGAGAACTGCTTCTACCACCTCGAGGCGCCCATCGAGCGCGTGACGGGCTGGGACACGCCTTACCCGCACGCGCAGGAATGGGCCTACTTCCCCACGCCGCAGCGCGTGGGCGAAGCGATGAAGCGCGCGATGGAGGGCTGAGCGATGGGAACCTATGTGATCCGCACACCCGACATCGGCGAAGGCATCGCCGAAGTGGAACTGGTCGCCTGGCATGTGAAGCCGGGCGACGACGTGAAAGAAGACCAGGTGCTCGCCGACGTGATGACGGACAAGGCGACGGTCGAAATTCCTTCGCCCGTGAACGGCAAGGTGACGGAGCTGATGACCGAAGTCGGCAAAACGATCTCGGTCGGCGCCGTGCTGATCCGGCTGGAAGTCGAAGGCGCGGGCAACGAGAAGGTGAGCGACAAGAAAGTTGTCGCCCCGGCGGAGGCCGGGGCCCAGCGTCTTTCAACGCCGCCCGAAAAGCCACTGGATCCCGGCGGAGTTCACCCCGGCGCAGGCCGGGGCCGGGACGACAAGGCGGATGACGAGCCGCCGCCACCCCCCGCGAAGCGCCCTCCCGTCCACGCCCCCGTCGCCATGCGCCCCGCCGGCGAGAAGCCCATCGCCTCTCCCGCCGTGCGCCGCAAGGCGTGGGAGCTGGGCATCGAGCTGCAGTTCGTGCATGGCAGCGGTCCCTCGGGCCGCATCACGCAGCAGGACCTGGACGTCTACCTGGCCACGCGCGGCCAGTCCGTGAAGCCCGGCGGCGGCGCGACGTACGCCGAGCGCCACGAAGAAACCGAAGTGCCCGTCATCGGCCTGCGCCGCAAGATCGCGCAGAAGATGCAGGAGGCCAAGCGCCGCATCCCGCACTTCAGCTACGTCGAGGAGATCGACGTCACCGAGCTCGAAGCCCTGCGCGCGCGCCTGAACGCGAAGTACGGCGCCGAGCGCGGCAAGCTCACCGTGCTGCCGATGCTCGCGCGCGCCGTGGTGCTCGCGGTGCGCGACTTCCCGATGATGAACGCGCGCTTCGACGACGACGCGGGCGTGGTGACACGCTTCGGCGCCGTGCACCTGGGCATGGCCGCGCAGACGCTCAACGGCCTGATGGTGCCGGTGATCCGCCATGCGGAGGCGATGGACCTGTGGGCGTTCGCGAAGGAAGTCGCGCGCCTGGCCGAGGCCGCGAAGTCCGGCAAGGCTTCGCGCGACGAGCTGCAAGGCTCCACGATCACGATCTCTTCGCTCGGCCCGCTGGGCGGCATCGTGACCACGCCCGTCATCAACCATCCCGAGGTGGCGATCATCGGCGTGAACCGCATCGTCGAGCGGCCCGTCTTCAAGGAAGGCCATGTCGTCGCGCGCAAGCTGATGAACCTGTCGTCGTCGTTCGACCACCGCGTGGTCGACGGCATGGACGCGGCAGAATTCATCCAGGCGGTCCGCGCGCTGCTCGAGGCGCCGGCGATGCTCTTCGTTGAATGACGGTCGAATGAAGAAACTGCAAACCACACTGCTCGTCATCGGGGGCGGGCCGGCCGGCTACGTGTGCGGCATCCGCGCGGCGCAGCTGGGTGTCCCGACCATCCTCGTCGAAGGCGAGCGCCTGGGCGGCACCTGCCTGAACATCGGCTGCATCCCGTCGAAGGCGATGATCCACGCCGCCGAGGAGTTCGAGAAGGCCAGGCACTTCGCCAACAACTCGCCGCTGGGCATCAGGGCTTCGGCGCCCACCATCGCCATCGAGCAGACGGTGAAGTGGAAGGACGGCATCGTCGGCAAGCTCACCAGCGGCGTGGGCACGCTGCTCAAGAAGTACGGCGCGCAGGTCGTCGAGGGCTGGGCCACGGTGCTCGACGGCAAGACGGTGGAAGTGAAGTCCGGCAACGACGTCACCCGCATCCAGTGCCAGCACCTCGTCATCGCCACGGGGTCCGTTCCCACGGAGCTGCCGTTCATGCCGTTCGGCGGCGACGTGATCTCGTCGACCGAAGCGCTGTCGCCGAAAGAGTTGCCGAAGCGCCTGGTCGTCGTGGGTGCGGGCTACATCGGCCTGGAGCTGGGCATGGCTTACCGCAAGCTCGGCTGCGAAGTGGCCGTCGTCGAGGCGACGCAGCGCGTGCTGCCCGCCTACGACGAGGAGCTGACGCGCCCTGTCCTCGCCGCGATCAAGAAGCAGGGCATCGTGCTGCACCTGGGCTGCAGCGTGGAAGGCATGGCCGAGACCGGCAAGCGCCTGCGCGTGCGTTCGAGCCAGGCCGACGAGTTCGCCCTGCCCGCCGACCAGGTGCTGGTGGCCGTCGGCCGCAAGCCGCGCACGGAGGGCTTCGGGCTGGAGAGCCTGGGCCTGGACATGGCCGGCCGCGCGATCAAGGTCGACGACCAGTGCCGCACCTCCATGCGCGACGTCTGGGCGATCGGCGACGTGAGCGGCGAGCCCATGCTGGCGCACCGCGGCATGGCGCAAGGCGAGATGGTCGCGGAGATCGTCGCGGGCAAGCGGCGCCGGTTCGCGCCCGCGTCGATTCCGGCGGTGTGCTTCACCGATCCGGAAGTCGTCGTCTCGGGCCTGTCGCCGTCGCAGGCGCAGGAAGCGGGGCTGGATGTCATCACCGGCACCTTCCCCTTCATGGCCAACGGCCGCGCGATGACGCTGGAATCCACCGACGGTTTCGTGCGCGTGGTCGCGCGCAAGGACAACCACCTCATCGTGGGCTGGCAGGCCGTGGGGCGCGCGGTGTCGGAGCTGGCCGCGGCGTTCTCGCAATCGCTGGAGATGGGCGCGACGCTCGAAGACGTGGGCCACACGATCCACGCGCACCCGACGCTGGGCGAGGCGGTGCAGGAGTCGGCGCTGCGTGCCCTGGGGCACGCGCTGCACATCTAGAACTCGGTCGACAGCTCGCTGCGGTCCTGCAGGATCCGCGCGATGAGTTCCTGCAGTTCCAGGTTGCCCGGCGCGTGCTGCAGGCCCTCGCGGGCGAGCTTCACCGCCTCGTCGTGGTTGCCCACGGCCCACATCAGTTGCACCACGTGCTGCCAGGCCGGCAGGTAATTCGGCCGCTCGTGCGTGACGGCGCGGAATTGCTTCAACGCCTCCAGCGGCTGGCCCATGTCGCGCCGGGCCAGCGCCAGCTGGCAGCGCGCCTGGTACAGGGCGGGGTCCAGCCGCAACGCGAATTCGAAGCTCTCGATCGCATCGGCCACCTGCCCGATGCGGCGCTGCAGGCAGCCGTAGTTGAACCAGAGGTCGGGGCGCTCTTCGTCCGTGAGCAGCGCGAGCTGGTAGCAGCGCATGGCCTCGCTGGTGCGTCCCGCGCCGGCATAGATGGCGGCCTGGCGGCCGAGGGCGGCGACGTCGGCCGGGTCGGGCTCCGGCGGCAGCGAGCGCCGCGGCGGCTGCGAGTGCCTGAAATTCAACACCATGCCGCCAATCTAGGCCCAAGCACCCCCCGGGCACATCCTGCATTCGCAGGGTATCCGGCCCTCAGCCGGGGTTGTAGTAACCCTGCTGGACGGCGTAGGCGGTGATTTCCGCCGCATTGCGCAGCGAAAACTTCTCCATGAAGTTCTGGCGGTGGGTGCGCACGGTGGCCACGCTCAGCTCCAGCAGCTCGGCGATTTCCTTGTTGGCCAGGCCGCGCGCCACCAGCGACATGATCTCCTGCTCGCGCGGCGTGGGCGCCGGGCCGGTGGGCGCCTCGGGCTTGAAGACCTGCGCGATGCGGCGGCTGACGTATTGCCGCCCGGCCAGCACCGCCTGCACCGCGGAGAGCAGCTCGCTGGTGTCTTCGCTCTTGTGCATGTAGCCGTCGGCGCCGGCGGCGAGCGCCTGCCTGACGGAATGCGGCGACAAATCGCCGGTGAGCACCAGCACCTTCACCGCGTCGCCGGCGGCCGCCTTGACCGCCGACGCCACCTCCACGCCGTGCTTGCCGGGCAGGCCCAGGTCCAGCATCAGCAGGTGCGGCCGCGCCTCGCGCACCATGCCTTCGACCAGGCGCCCGTCGCCCGTCTCGGCCACCACCTGCAGCAGCGGCTGCGTGGCCAGGAGCATCTTGAGTCCCTCGCGCAACAGCACGTGGTCCTCGGCAATGACGATGCGTGTGGGTTCGCCCATCGACATGCATACTAGCCACAACAGCCGAGCTGCGCCAATGCCCGCCGTCGTCCCCGCATTCCTCCTCGCCTTCGCGCTCCTGCTGGCGCCGCTGGCCCGGGCAGCCACCGAGATCACCTTCCATTACCCCATCGCCGTCGGCGGCCCGGTCGCCAAGACCATGACGCGGCTGGTGGAGGACTTCGAGCGCGAGCACCCGGACATCAAGGTGCGGCCGATCTACACCGGCACCTACCGGGAGTCGCTCGCCAAGTCGCTCACCGCGCACCGCAGCGGCAACCCGCCGGACGTCGCCGTGCTGTTCGCGGTGGACATCTACACGCTGATCGACGCCGAGGCCATCGTCCCCTTCGACGAGCTGCTGCCCGCGGGCGAGCGCGCCTGGCTCGAAAGTTTCTACCCCGCGTTCATGGCCAACAGCCGCGCCGCCGGCAAGACCTGGGGCATCCCGTTCCAGCGCTCGACCATCCTGCTGTACTGGAACAAGCGGCTGTTCCGCGAAGCCGGGCTCGATGCGAACCGCCCGCCCCAGGACTGGGCGCAGATGGTGGCCTACGCCAGGCGCCTGACGCAGCGCGACGACGGCGGCAAGGTCACGCGCTGGGGCCTGCTCATCCCCTCCTCCGGCTTCCCCTACTGGCTGTTCCAGGGTTTGGTGACGGCCAACGGCGGCTCGCTCATGAACGCCACGGGCACGAAGACATCGTTCGACCAGCCGGCCGTCGTCGACGCGCTGCGGTTCTGGGTGGACCTGTCCAAGCGCGAGCAGGCGCACCCCACCGGCATCGTGGAGTGGGGCACGACGCCCACGCAGTTCGCCGAAGGCAAGGCCGCGATGATCTGGACGACGAGCGGCAACTTCCGCGACCTGCGCGGCAAGGTCGGCGAGGACCTGGGCGTCGCGATGCTGCCCGCCAAGGTGCAGCGCGGCTCGCCCACCGGCGGTGGCAACTTCTACATCTTCCGCAAGAGCCCGCCGGCGAAGCAGCGCGCGGCGCTGACGTTCGTGCGCTGGATGGTGTCGCCCGAGCGCACGGCGCAATGGAGCATCGACTCGGGCTACATCGCGGTGAGCCCCAAGGCCTGGGAGACGCCCGCGATGAAGGCACACCTGGCGCAGTTCCCGCAGGCCGCCGTGGCACGCGACCAGCTCCCGGTGGCGGCGCAGGAGCTGTCGACGCACGAGAATCAGCGCGTCACGCGCACGCTCAATGCGGGGCTTGCCGCAGCGCTCAACGGCGCCAAGACGCCCGAGCAGGCGATGCGTGACGCGCAGGCCGAGGCGATGCGCATCCTGCTGCCCTACCAGCGGTGACCATGCGCAAATTGCCCTGGAAGTCACGCGCGGCCCTGTATGGCATCCCGTTGGTCGTGCTCGTGCTTGCCGGCGCCGTGTCGTGGTGGGGCTGGAACCGCGAGCGCCGCGACATCGAGGCGCAACTTCAGGCCGACTTCGACACGCGCTTCCGCGAGACGGTCGGCCTCTTCCGGGAGCGCATGCTGGCCTACGAGCAGGCACTGCATGCGACGCACGGCCTCTTCGCGTCGAAGGCCGACGTGCAGCGCGGCGACTTCCAGGCCTTCGTGGGCAGCATGCGCATCCAGACGCACCCGGGGCTGCTGGGCCTGGGCTACTCCGTGCGCGTGCCCGCATCGCAGCGCGCAGCGCACGAGAGCAAAGTGCGCGCGCAAGGCTTCCCGCAGTACGCGATCCGCCCTGGCACACCACGGGAGGAGTACACGGCCTCGCTCTACTTCGAGCCGTCGGCGCTCACGGCGCTGAGCACGCTGGGCTCGGACTTCTACGCCGAGCCGTCGCGCCGCCACGCGATGGAAGCCGCGCGCGACAACGGCTCCATCGCCATCTCCAACAAGATCAAGCTGCCCGAGGAAGACGCGCAGGAGGTGCAGGCCGGCTACCGCATCTTCATGCCGGTCTACGGCGGCGCCGCCGCGCCGGCGACGGTGGAGGAAAGGCGCCGGCGCCTCACGGGCTGGATCTACGCCGCCTTCAGCATGGACGGCCTGATGAGCAACATCCTCGGCGAGCGCGCCAACATCGACGTGCAGGTGTACGACGGCGGCGTGGGCGAAGGCGACGACGTGGAGATCGTGAGCGACCGCGTCGGTGGCGAGTCCTCGCTGAAGCTGCTCAAGGCATCGCAGAAGGTGCAGGTGGGCGGCTATTCATGGACGCTCACGGCGCAGTCGCTGCCGAATTTCACGACGCCGATCGCCGCAAGCAAGCTGCAGCTGGTGGCGCGCATCGGCGCGGTGGCGAGCGTGCTGCTGGCCGTCCTGGCGTGGGCCTTGATCCGCCGCCGCATCCGCGCGCGCATCGCCGACGAGGAACTGCGCGCCGCGAAGGAACACGCCGAAGCCGCCAGCCAGGCCAAGACGCGCTTCCTCGCCGCGGCCAGCCACGACCTGCGCCAGCCGGTGCAGGCGCTGGGCCTGTTCGCCGCGACGCTGCAGGCGATGGCGCGGCTGCCCCAGGTGCGCGGCGAGGAGATCGGCGCGGTCGCGTCGCGGCTGCAGCTGGCGCTGCAAGGGTTGGGGCGGCTGCTCAATGGCCTGTTCGACCTGTCGGGGCTGGACAACGGGACGGTGACGGTGAACCGCCGCGTGGTCGCCGTGAGCGACATGCTGGCCGAGGTGCAGACCGCGTTCGCGGGGCCTGCTGCTGCGAAAGGCTTGCGCCTGCACGTGCGCGCCGCCCGCAACGTGTGGGTGGACACCGACCCGATGATCGCCGGCCGCATCCTGTCCAACCTGGTGGCGAACGCGTTGCGCTACACGAGCAAGGGCGGCGTGCTCGTCGGTTGCCGCAGGCGCGGCGCGCTGCTGGAGCTGCGGGTGGTCGACACCGGCATCGGCATCCCGCCCGCGGAGCAGGCCCGCATCTTTGCCGAGTTCTACCAGGTGGAAGGCGTGTCGCGCGAGCGCGAAGGCGGCATGGGCCTGGGGCTCGCGATCGCGCAACGTTCGGCGCAGCTGCTGGGCGCGAAGATCGCCGTGCAGTCGACGCCGGGACGCGGTTCCTGCTTTTCGTTCGCGCTGCCGGTGGTGCCCGGGCCTCAGGCCGAGGCCATGCGCCGCGAGATGAGCGACGCCAGCCTGCCCGCATAGAGGTTCAGTGCCAGCCCGCCGATCACGAGCGCGGCGGCCACGAGCTTCCACGCCTGCATCGGTTCGCCGAGCAGCCACGCCGACGCGCTGAAGCCGAACACCGGCACGAGCAGCGCCGAGGGCGCGACGGTCGCGGCCGGGTGGCGGGCGAGCAACCAGTTCCACACGCTGTAGCCGAAGAGCGTGTTGCCCACGGCCTGCCACAGCACGGCCGACCAGCCGACGAAGGTCGCGTCGCGGATGGCGTGCACGACAGCGTCGGTGCCGTGCACGGCGAACGCCAGCGCGAACAGCGGCGGCAGCGAGAACGGGCTGGCCCACACGATGAACGCCAGCGCATCGACCTTGCCGGCGCTGCGCACCACCATGTTCGCGCCGGCCCACGAAGCCGCGGCGGCCAGCACCAGGCCCAGGCCCAGCGGCGTGATCGACGCGCCCTCGCTCACCGCATGCCAGCCGATCAGCGCGACGCCGGCCACCGCGAGCGACAGCGCGAGGAACTGCGGCATGCCGATGCGGTCACCCTGCAGCGCCACCGCCATGCCGATGGTGAAGAACACCTGCACCTGGATGATCAGCGAGGCCAGGCCCGGCGTGACGTCGCTGCGCATCGCCAGGAACAACAGGCCGAACTGGCCCGCGCCCAGCAGCACGCCGAAGGCTGCGAGCTTGGCCCACGACACGCGAGGCCGGCGGATGAAGAAGATCCACGGCAGCACGCACAGCAGGAAGCGCAGCGCGGCGAAGGCAAAGGGCGGGAACTCCGCGAGCCCCCACTTGATGACGACGAAGTTGGTGCCCCAGACGAAGACGACGGCCAGGGCCAGCAGGAGGTGGGAAGCAGGCATGCGGGGATCGTGGCACGCGCCGGAAGCCGCCGGTGATGAAAAACCGCCGCGCCACTGATGCGCGGCGGGCATGAATGAACCCCGGCGCAGGCCGGGGACGGTTACTCGACTCTTTCGATGGCCGACGGCTTGAAGCCCAGTTCCGTGGTCTTGCCCTTGCGCCCGCGCCCGGCCTTGGCGTTGTTGAGCGAGCGGATCTCCAGCACCTCTTCCCGGTCCTTCTCGCGGCTCACGCCCGTGATCTTCACGCTGCGCGTGTACGCGGCAGCGCCGACCAGCGTGTCCTTCTTGTCCAGGTCGATGAGCAGCAGGCCGCGCCCGCCGTTGGGCATCGCCTTGAGCTCGGAGATGTCGAAGGTGAGGATGCGCTTTGCCGCCGAGATGCAGCACACCTGCGTGGCGGGCGGCTGCGGCGCGACGTTGGCAGCCGAGGGCCGGCACACCGTCTCGCCCTCGCCCACGTTGACGAACGCCTTGCCGGCCTTCAGGCGCGACATCATGTTCTCCACCGTGGCGAGGAAGCCGTAGCCCCCGGTGTTGGACAGCAGCAGCCAGTCACCGCCCGCGCCTGCGTAGTAGTGCACGAGGTGCGAGCCGGGCTCGAGCTCGATGAACGTGGTGACGGGCTGGCCGTCGCCGCGCGCGCCGGGCAGCGTCGAGACGGGCACGGTGTACACGCGCCCGTTGCTGCCGAACGCCAGCAGCGTGTCGATGGTGCGGCACTCGAAGGTGGCGTACAGGCCGTCGCCTGCCTTGAACGCGAAGCTGGCCGCCTCGTGGCCATGGCCCTGGCGCGCGCGCACCCAGCCCTTCTGCGACAGCACCACCGTCACCGGCTCGTCGACCACCTTGATCTCGGCGACGGCCTTCTTCTCGGCCTGGATCAGCGTGCGGCGCGCGTCGGCGAACTGCTTCGCGTCGCCTTCGATCTCCTTGACCATCAGGCGGCGCAGCGCGGCGGGGCTGCCGAGGATCTCCTCGAGCTTCTTCTGCTCCTCGCGCAGCTCCTTGAGCTCCTGCTCGATCTTGATCGCCTCGAGCCGCGCCAGTTGGCGCAGGCGGATGTCGAGGATGTCGTCGGCCTGGCGCTCGGACAGCTTGAACTTCTGCATCAGCGCGGGCTTGGGCTCGTCGCTGTTGCGGATGATGCGGATCACCTCGTCGATGTTCAGCAGCACCAGCTGCCGGCCTTCGAGGATGTGGATGCGGTCCAGCACCTTGTCCAGGCGGTGCCGCGAACGGCGCTCGATGGTCTTGTGGCGGAACTCGATCCACTCGGTGACCAATTGGCGCAGCGACTTCTGCACCGGCCGGCCATCCAGGCCGATGGCGGTGAGGTTGATGGGCGCCGACGTTTCCAGGCTGGTGTGCGCGAGCAGCGTGGTGATCAGCTCCTGCTGCTCGATGCGGCTGGTCTTGGGCTCGAACACGAGGCGCACCGGCGCGTCCTTGCTGGACTCGTCGCGCACGGCGTCGAGCACCGACAGGACGGTCTGCTTCAATTGCACCTGGTCCTGCAGCAGCGCCTTCTTGCCGGCCTTGACCTTGGGGTTCGTGAGCTCCTCGATCTCTTCCAGCACCTTCTGCGAGCTGACGCCGGGCGGCAGTTCGTTCACCACCAGCTGCCACTGGCCGCGCGCGAGGTCTTCGATCTTCCAGCGCGCGCGCACTTTCAGCGACCCGCGGCCGGTGCGGTACGCCTCGGCGATGTCCGAGGGCGCGCTGATGATCTGCCCGCCGCCGGGGAAGTCCGGGCCCGGGATCAGCTCGAAGAGCTCGTCGTCGGACAGCTTGGGCGTCTTGATCAGCGCGACGCAGGCATCGGCCACCTCGCGCAGGTTGTGCGAGGGGATTTCCGTCGCCAGGCCCACCGCGATGCCGCTCGCGCCATTGAGCAGCGTGAACGGCAGGCGCGCGGGCAGTTGCTTCGGCTCCTGCGTGCTGCCGTCGTAGTTGGGCACGAAATCGACGGTGCCTTCGTCGATCTCGTCGAGCAGCAGGTTGGCGATCTTCGCCAGGCGCGCTTCGGTGTAGCGCATGGCGGCCGCGCCGTCGCCGTCGCGGCTGCCGAAATTGCCGTGGCCGTCGATCAGCGGGTAGCGCTGCGCGAAGTCCTGCGCCATGCGCACCAGCGCGTCGTACGCGGCCTGGTCGCCGTGCGGGTGGAAGCGGCCGAGCACGTCGCCGACGACACGCGCGCTCTTGACAGGGCGCGCGCCGCCGGCGCCGGTGTAGCCGAGGCCCATGCGGGCCATCGAGTACAGGATGCGCCGCTGCACCGGCTTCTGGCCGTCGGTGGCGTCGGGCAGCGCGCGGCCCTTGACCACCGAGAGTGCGTATTCGAGGTAGGCGCGCTGGGCGTACGAGGCGAGGTCCAGCTCGTCGCCATCGCCGCTGTTGGCGAGGTTCAGGAGTTCTTGTTCCATTCAGTCTTCGCCCGGCCGCCCGTAGAAGACTGACGCCCCCTCGGGGGGCAGCGCACTACGCGCAGCGAGAAGCGTGGGGGCTAACATTTCTAGAAGACGCTCTGTGGAGCCTGCGACTTCTCGGCGAACGTGGCGTTCGGTTGTTGCTGTTCGGAAGGAGGGAGGTTGCCGCGCCCGATCGCACCGCCGGCGGGGATCTCCATGCGGATGCGCCCGCGCTGGCCGTTGATGAACGACGGCGGCTTCAGCATGTAGTACAGCTGCAGCACCGTCTTCACGTAGTTCTGCGTCTCGGGATAGTTGGGCACGCGCTTGCCCGCGCGCATCACGGCGCCCTCGCCCGCGTTGTACGCGGCCAGCGCCAGTTCCACGTTGCCCGCGAACATGTCCATCAGGTAGCGCAGGTAGCGCGTGCCCGTCTTGATGTTCGTGCCGGGGTCGTGCAGCTTCTTCTCGACCGTGAGCTTCTTGTCGGCCGTGACGCCGTAGCGCTGCGCCGTGGCCGGCATCACCTGCATCAGGCCGATCGCGCCCTTGGGCGAGACCGCACCGGCGTCGAAGCCCGATTCGGTGGCGATCACCGCCTTGAGCAGGTCGAAGTCGATGTCGTGCGCCTTCGAGGCGGCGCGCAGGTGGTGCTGCACCTGCTTGTAGCCGGGCGAGATCTCGAAGAAGGCGATCAATTTGGTGGCGGCCGCGGAAGGCACGGCCACCGGGCGCGGCGTGCGCACGCCGTTGGCGGTGTCGAAGCTTTCGCCCCCACGGAAGAACAGCTCGTAGCGCTCGTCGACCTTCTCGGCGGCGAAATGCGCGATGCCCTTGCTGTCCACGTAGCCCCACACCTCGGCGCGCGCAGGCGCAGCGAATGCGAGCGCGAAACCAAGCGCACCGAGGAGGGATGCGATGCGCTTCATGCTTCCCTCAGCTCCAGGCCCAGCCCGCGGCGGCCGACGAACTCGGAGCGCAGCATCGACATCACGACCATCGACTCGAAGCCCTCGGCGGTCTTCACCGCGTCGCGCAGCTCACCCTCGACCACGAAGCCTTCGCCGTCGTACAGCGCCTTCGCACGCGAGTTGCGCTGCTTCACGTCCAGCCAGAAGCGGTGCGCGCCCAAGTCGTCGAACGCCACCTTCTTGGCCACGCGCAGCGCCGCGCGGCCGAAGCCCGCGCCCTTGGCCTGCACCACCATGCGCTTGAGCTCGATCGACTGGTTCTGGTTGCGGCAGCCGATCAGGATGACGAAGCCCACCGGGTCCAGCGACTCGCCGCCTTCCACGATGAAGTGGCGGAAGTCGGGGAAGCGGATGGCGGCCTCGTGCTGCGTGCGCTCCCACGGCGTGATGAACGCGAGGTTCTCCGGCGCCTGCTCCAGCGACAGCACGAAGTCGATGTCGCTCGACATCGTCGGGCGCAGGCGCACGCGGGCCGTGGTGCGGTCCGGGGAGCTGGCGGCGAAGTTGGCGGCGGTCATGGCTTCAGATGTCGACTTCCACGGCGTCGCCGTGGATTTCCATGAGCTCGCGGCGGGCGGCGGCCTCGCCCTTGCCCATGAGCTTGGTGATCAGGTTCTCCGTCTGCGGGAAGTCCAGCTGCCCCAGTTTGACCTGCAGCAGTCGGCGCGTATCGGGATTGAGCGTGGTTTCCCAGAGTTGTTCCGCGCTCATCTCGCCCAGGCCCTTGAAGCGGCTGATGGTCCAGGCCCCTTCGCGCACGCCTTCCTTGCGCAGCTTGTCGAGGATAGCGGTGAGCTCCCCTTCGTCAAGCGCATAGGTTTTGGAGGCCGGTTTCTTCCCACGTGCGGGCGCGTCGACGCGAAACAAGGGCGGCCGCGCGATATAGACGTGCCCCGCGTCGATGAGCTTGGGGAAGTGGCGGAAGAACAGCGTGAGCAGCAGCACCTGGATGTGCGAGCCGTCCACGTCGGCATCGGACAGGATGCAGACCTTGCCGTAGCGGATGTTCGACAGGTCGGGCGTGTCCTCGGGCCCGTGCGGGTCCACGCCGATGGCCACCGCGATGTCGTGGATCTCGGTGTTGGCGAACAGGCGGTCGCGCTCCACCTCCCAGGTGTTCAGCACCTTGCCGCGCAGGGGCAGGACGGCCTGGCATTCCTTGTCGCGGCCCATCTTGGCGCTGCCGCCGGCCGAGTCACCTTCGACCAGGAACACTTCGTTGTGCGAGATGTCGCGGCTTTCGCAATCGGTGAGCTTGCCGGGCAGCACGGCGACGCCGGAGCCCTTGCGCTTCTCGACCTTCTGGCCCGCGCGCTGGCGCGACTGCGCGGCCTTGATCGCGAGTTCGGCCAGCTTCTTGCCGTATTCGACGTGCTGGTTGAGCCACAGCTCCAGCGCAGGGCGCACGTAACTCGACACCAGGCGCACGGCGTCGCGCGAATTCAAGCGCTCCTTGATCTGGCCCTGGAACTGCGGATCCAGCACCTTCGCGGACAGCACATACGAAGCGCGTGCGAACACGTCCTCGGGCAACAGCTTGACGCCCTTGGGCAGGAGCGAATGCAGGTCGACGAAGCTCTTCACCGCATTGAACAGGCCGTCGCGCAGGCCGCTTTCGTGCGTGCCGCCGGCGGTCGTCGGGATCAGGTTGACGTAGCTCTCGCGCACGGGCTGGCCGTCCTCGGTGAACGCCACGCACCACTGCGCGCCCTCGCCCTCGGCGAAGTTGTCGTTGTTCTGCGCGTAGCCTTCGCCCTCGAACAGCGGGATGACCGGGTCGGCATTGAGCGACTGCATCAGGTAGTCGCGCAGGCCGCCCTTGTACTGCCAGCTTTGCGTCTCCTTGGTCTTCTCGTTGACGAGCGACACCGTGACGCCGGGCATCAGCACGGCCTTGCTGCGCAGCAGGTGCGCCAGTTCCGCCTGCGGCAGCGCGCTCGATTCGAAATACTTCGCTTCCGGCCACACGCGCACCGAAGTGCCCTGGCGGCGGTCGCCTTCCTGCAGCTTGCGCAGGTGGAGCTTCTCGATGACGTCGCCGCCCGAGAACACGATCTTCGCGACCTGGCCCTCGCGGTGCGTCGTCACTTCAAGCCGCTTGGCCAGCGCATTGGTCACCGACACGCCCACGCCGTGCAGGCCGCCGGAGAACGCATACGCCCCGCCCTTGCCCTTGTCGAACTTGCCGCCGGCATGCAGGCGCGTGTAGACCAGCTCGATCACCGGCGCCTTTTCTTCCGGGTGCAGACCGAAGGGGATGCCGCGGCCGTCGTCCTCGATCGAGACGGACCCGTCGGAATGGAGCGTGGTCTTGATGCGCTTGCCGTAGCCGGCCAGCGCCTCGTCGGCCGCGTTGTCGATCACTTCCTGGATGACGTGCAGCGGGTTGTCCGTGCGCGTGTACATGCCCGGGCGCTGCTTGACGGGCTCCAGGCCCTTGAGCACGCGGATCGACGCTTCGGAGTAATTCGGGGGGGTTGCCATGGGGAGGGAGCGATTGTAGACGCGCCGAAGCTCCGGGACTGTATTTGTGTACAGTTGTTGCCGGCCCGGATAATCAATTCTTCTCACACTTCGCGACCATGAGCCCCAACATCCGCCGACTCCTCGCTGCCCTGGCCCTCCTGGGCGCCTGCTCCGCCTTCGCCGCCGACCCGCCGAAGTGGAACGTCCAAGAACTGCAGGCCATGCTCGTTTCGGCCCAGCACCACGCGGGCGCATCGGGTTTCGAATTCCGCTCGCTCGTCTACCGGCAGGAGCGCGAAGCGCGCCTCGCGAGCTTTTCCGGGCTGCCGAAAGGAACGCAGCCCCGGACGGTGGGCAACCTGGTCGAAGCGCATCCGGCGCTGCGCCGCACGCTGGCCGGGATGTACACGCCGGGCGCGCGGTCCAAGCCCATCGAGACGATCCTGTCCACCGGCGAACGCGTCTGGGTCGTCGTGGAACTGGTGCGGCGTTTTCCGGCGACGGTGGTGCTGGAGCCGGGCCCGGCATTCGAGGCCTGGGCGGCAAGCATGCTCAACATCCGCAACCTCGCAACGCCGGACCGGCTGCTGGCCGACCCCGTCGCGAGGGCCCAGGCGGCGCTCTGGCAGGCTCGCTCGGCCATGTCGATCGCCGTGCTGCCGGCGGGCATCGACGTGAACCTGCGTTTCGGCGACGAGACGACACCCCTCACGCGCGCCATCATGCGGCGCGACCTGCTGGCCGTGCAGGCACTCGTCGATCGCGGTGCGGACGTGAACGCATGCGGCTCCGCGGGTTGCCCGCTCGACATCGCGAGCGCGGTGCTGGCCACCGGCGAATGGCAGACGTGGCTGGCGTTCTTCCTGTCCAAGGGCGCGCGCGTCGACGCGGTGGACCCCAAGTTCGCGTCGTCGTCGGACACGCTGCTGACGCTGGCCATCCTGCGCAAGAACGACGCGCTGGCCCAGCAGCTGATGGACCTCGGCGCATCGCCCGACGGCGCGCCCGGCGTGCGCATGACGCCGCTGCAGGCCGCGGTGCTCATGGGCCGCAAGCCACTGGCGGAAACGATGCTCGCCAAGGGCGCCGAGCCGCTTGCCTTCTCCGACCGCGCCGCGGCGCCGGCGCCGGTCATGCGCTACAGCGCCTACATGGCCGCCGTCGAAAACGGCGACCCGCAACTCGTCGCGTGGGCCGAATCGGTGTCCATCGCCACGGCGAAGGCGCGCCCCGCCTCCCGCTACAGGCTGCACATCGAACAGGACGGCAAGATCATCTCGCTCACGCCCGACGGCGCGTATACGCTCAGGGCCGCGCCGTTCAAGCTGGTCGTGCGCTTCGAAGACCCGGCGCAGGGCGACCTGCAGGTGGGTGCATCGCTCTCGCCCGATTGGCTGCAGGAAGTGCGCGGCGGCGACCGGCGCAACGCGATGTTCCGCCCGTACGCCGCGGGCGCGTTGCCCGAGGCGTCCAAGGAAGACTCGTACGTCCTTCTTACCGCGGACCCGTGCGCCGCGAACGTCGGCAAGGACGACATGTGCGACGGCAGTTTCATGGCCTTGCAGACCGATGCCAAGCTGCGCGCCGACTTCCACGAAGTGCGCGAAGCCGGCCGCGAATACGCGCGCGAAATCCGCACCGTCTTCAACACGTCCCAGGCAGGCAAACCTCGCGACGTGCCGCTGGCCGAATTGAAGGGCAGGACGATCTACATGGTGGCGACGACCACGGTCAACCTCGGCAGCATGGACGGGCTGCGCTTCCTCGCGCCGCATTACCTGCGCCTGCAGCTGCGCTGAAGCGCGGCCCTGCGCAAGCAGGGGAATTGCCGGCTCGCTAAATTGGCGCGCATGCAGCCCCAACGCCTTTCCATGACGCAGGTGCTCGCCTGCGGCGCCATGATCGTCACGCTCTCCATGGGCATCCGGCACGGCTTCGGGCTGTGGCTTCAGCCGATCACGCAGGCGCAGGGCTGGGACCGCGGCACCTTCTCGATGGCCGGCGCGATCCAGAACCTGTCCTGGGGCTTTTTCGGCATCTTCGCCGGGATGGTCGCGGACCGATTCGGCGCGTTTCGCGTCCTGATCGTCGGCGCCGTGCTCTACGCGCTGGGCCTGGCCGGCATGGCGCTTTCCACGAACCCGTTGGTCTTCGCACTGACGATGGGCGTGCTGATCGGCGCGGCGCAGGCCGGCACCACCTACGCCGTCGTGTATGGCGTCATCGGGCGGCAGATCGACCCCGCCAAGCGATCGTGGGCCATGGGGGTCGCGGCGGCCGCGGGCTCGTTCGGGCAGTTCGTCATGCTTCCGGTGGAAGGCCTGCTGATCTCCTACCTGGGCTGGCAGCAGGCGCTGCTGGCGCTCTCGGGCTTCGTCCTGCTGATCGCCCCCTTCGCGTTCGGCCTGAGGGAAGCCGGCTTTGCCGGCGGCGCGGCACCGCGCCGCGACCAGTCGATCGGCCAGGCGCTGCGCGAGGCCTTCCAGTACCCGAGTTTCCAGTTGCTGATGGCCGGATACTTCGTGTGCGGCTTCCAGGTGGTCTTCATCGGCTTCCACATGCCCAGCTACCTGCGCGACAAGGGCCTGGGCCAGGAGGTCGCCGTCAATGCGCTGGCCCTCATCGGCCTCTTCAACGTCTTCGGCACCTACATCGCCGGCGTGCTGGGGCAGAAGCTGGCCAAGCGGAAGATCCTGGCGGCTATCTATTTCGGCCGCGCCGTCGTCATCGCCATCTTCCTGTGGGCGCCGCTGTCGCCCTTGTCGGTCTACATCTTCTCCGCCGTGATGGGCCTGCTGTGGCTGTCCACGGTGCCCCCGACCAACGCCGCCATCGCGCAAATCTTCGGCGTGGCCCACCTGTCGATGCTGGGCGGCTTCGTGTTCTTCTCGCACCAGATCGGCTCGTTCCTGGGCGTGTGGCTGGGCGGCTTCCTGTACGACCGCACCGGCAGCTACGACATCGTCTGGTACATCTCGATCGCGCTGGGCATCTTCGCGGCGCTGGTGAACCTGCCGGTGCGCGAGGCGCCGATCGCACGCGCGCAGCCGCAGCCGGCATGACGCGCAAGGGCCGCATCGCCGCCTACGGCACCGCGATCGCGGTGCTGCTGGCGACGTTCGCGCTCTACGCGCGGCCCGAGATCCGCGTCGCCGTCGTCGACATCATCTGGGCCTGCTTCAACTAGCGCTGGTATTTCCAGTGGCGTGGCTTGCCTTCGGCCATCCACTCGATGGCCTGGGCCAGGCGTGACTGGCGCGTCTCGTCGCGCTTGGCCTCCACGATCCATTCCACGTACTCCCGCTTGTGGCTGGGCGGGAAGGCCTCGTAGGTCCTGCGTGCCGCGGCGTTCTTCTTCAAGGCCGCGAGCAGTTCGGCAGGCGCCTCGGGCGGCGGTTTCGGCTCGTGCTTCGGCTTGCGGACCACGCTCTGCCCCGCATCGATCAGCGCCATCTGCGCCTTCACCATCTTCGCCAGTTGCGTCTTCGGGGGCAGGTCCCTGAGCGACTCGATCCGCCCGAACTCGCCCATCGCTTCCTTGCCCTTCGCTTCATCGCCGGACAGGCGGTTCCAGAAACCGAACGCGCAATGCGCCTTGAACGCCGCCATGTTGGCGAGCGGCCGGCCGTTGTAGGTGAAGAACGGCATGCCCCACTTGACCGTCTCCTCGCACGGCGGGCACGCGGCGTGGACCGTCTTGCGCAGGTGTTCGAGGATGGGCCGTGCGAAGCCAGCGGACTTCGCGATGTAGGCGTCGATGCGTGGATCGGTCGTGCCCATGCGGGTAAAGTGTACGCATGACAGTGTTCGTGATCACGGGTGCCTCCGACGGCATCGGCGCGGAAATGGCGCGGCAGCTGGCGCGCACGCACGGCGCGCAAGCGGCATTGGTGTTGGCCGCTCGCAACCAGGCCAAGCTCGAGGAAGTCGCGCAGCAGTGCCGCGCCGCCGGCGCGAAGGCCGAAGCGGTGATGACCGACGTCGCGCAGGAGGCGCAGTGCCGCGCCCTCGTCGACAAGGCCGTGCAGGCCTTCGGCCGCATCGACGCGCTGGTGAACAACGCCGGCGTCTCGGCGCAGGCGCTGCTGTCGGACGTGCGCGCGCAGGATCTGCACTGGTACGAGGACCTGATGCGCGTGAACTTCTGGGGCGCGGTGTGGTGCACGCACGCGGCCCTGCCGCACCTGAAGGAAAGCCGCGGCAACATCGTCGCCGTGTCGTCGCTCGCGGGCCTCGTCGGCGTGCCGGGGCGCACGGCCTACAGCGCGACCAAGTTCGCGATGAACGGCTTCTTCGAGGCCCTGCGCGCCGAGCTCAAGCACGCGGGCGTGAGCGTCACGCTCGCCTACCCCGGCGTGGTGGCCACGCAGATCCGCTACCGCGGCTACAACGCGCGCGGCGAGGCGGCGGGCTCCAGCGGCCTGAAGGAAGAAGGCGCGATGAGCGTCGAGGAATGCTCGCGCCGCATCATCGCGGGCATGGTTGCGCGCAAGCGCGAGGTCGTGATGACCGCCAAGGGCAAGTTGGGGCGCTTCATGAAACTCCTGGCGCCCGGCGTGGTCGAAAACATCGCGCTCGCCGCGCTCAAGGACGAAGTCAAGCCGCATTGACGTCATGCACGGGACCGAAGCAGTTTCCGCGTGGATCGCACGCTGGGCGCACCTCGTGCCCGCGGGCGCGACCGTGCTCGACGTCGCGTCGGGGCGCGGGCGGCACGCGCGCTTCTTCGCCCGGCGCGGCTGCCGCGTGACGGCGGTCGACCGCGATGGAGAGGCCCTGCGTGCCATCGGAGTCGGCGAAACGCTGGTGGCCGACATCGAAAACGGCCCCTGGCCCTTCACCGGCCGCACGTTCGACGCGGTCGTCGTCACCAACTACCTCTGGCGCCCGCTGCTGCCGGCGATCGTCGGCTCCGTGGCGCCCGGTGGCGTCCTGCTTTACGAAACATTTGCCGCCGGCAACGAGGCCCACGGCAAGCCCTCGCGGCCCGATTTCCTGCTGCAGCCGGGCGAGCTGCTCACCGCCTGCGCGTCGCTGGAAACCATCGCGTTCGAGCAGGGATTCCTCGCCTCGCCGCCCCGGGTGGTCCAGCGCATCGCCTCGGTGAATTCCCGGGGCCCCCACTCGCTAGAATCCCCCATCCCGGGCGAAAAGATTTCATGACACCGATCACAGGCAGCATCGTGGCGCTGGCCACCCCGATGCACGGCGACGGCAGCGTCGACTACAGCGCATTGGCCAAGCTCATCGACTGGCACATCGAGCAGGGCACGGACTGCATCGGCGTCGTCGGCACCACCGGCGAATCGCCCACGGTCGACGTCGAGGAGCACCACGAGATCATCCGCTTCAGCGTGCAGCACGCCAAAGGCCGCGTGCCGATCATGGCCGGCACCGGCGCGAACTCCACCGCCGAAGCGATCGACCACGCGAAGTTCGCGAAGAGCGTCGGCGCGCAGTGCCAGCTGCAGGTCGTGCCCTACTACAACAAGCCCACGCAGGAAGGCATCTACCGCCACTTCGAGGCGATCGCCAAGGCGGTGCCCGACCTGCCGATGATCCTGTACAACGTGCCCGGCCGCACGGTCGCCGATATGCAGCACGAGACGGTGCTGCGCCTGGCGAAGGTGCCGGGCATCGTCGGCATCAAGGAAGCCACCGGCAACATCGAACGCGCGCAATGGCTCATCCGCGACGTGCCCAGGGGCTTCGCCGTGTATTCCGGCGACGACCCGACGGCCGTGGCGCTCATGCTGTGCGGCGGCCAGGGCAACGTGAGCGTGACGGCCAACGTCGCGCCGAAGGCGATGGCGCAGCTGTGCAAGGCCGCCGTCGCCGGCGACGCGAAGACGGCGATGGAGATCCAGCGCAAGCTGATGCCGCTGCACAAGGCGCTCTTCGTCGAGGCCAACCCCATCCCGGTCAAGTGGGCGATGGCCCGCATGGGCCTGTGCGGCGGCGCGCTGCGCCTGCCGATGACGCCGTTGTCCGATTCGCAGCAACCGGTGGTGGAAGCCGCCCTGCGCTCGGCCGGCGTGCTGCAATAGATTCAAGAGGAACCTCCCGTGAAGCTTTTCAAAGCCCATCCCGGCGCCGTCGCGTTGGCGGCCGTCCTGGCGCTCTCCGCCTGCTCCGTGATCGAGGGCGAGAAGATCGACTACAAGAGCGCCGGCAAGGGCGTGTCGCTGGAAGTGCCGCCCGACCTGACGCAGCTGTCGCGCGACTCGCGCTACCAGATGCCCGGCGGCACCGTGACCGCCAGCGCCTACCAGGTGGGCCAGGCCGCGCCCAACATGCCGACGGCGGCGACGACGCTCGGCGACGTGCGCGTGGAGCGCGCCGGCCAGGAGCGCTGGCTGGTGATCAACCGCTCGCCCGAGCAGCTGTGGGAGCCGATCCGCGAGTTCTGGCAGGAAAGCGGCTTCCTGATCAACGTGGACCAGCCCGCGATCGGCATCCTGGAGACCGACTGGGCCGAGAACCGCGCGAAGATCCCGCAGGACTTCATCCGCCGCACGCTGGGCCGGGTGCTCGACTCGGTGTACTCCACCAGCGAGCGCGACAAGTTCCGCACGCGCCTGGAGCGCGTGCCCAGCGGCGGCACCGAGGTGTACGTGAGCCACCGCGGCATGGTCGAGGTGTACTCCAACTCGCAGAAGGACCAGACGGTGTGGCAGCCCCGCCCCGCCGAGCCCGAGCTGGAGGCCGAGTTCCTGCGCCGCCTGATGGTCAAGCTGGGCACGCCCGCCGACCAGGCCCGCACCATCGTCGCCTCCGCGCAGGCCAAGCAGACCTCGCGCGTGACCACGGTGTCCGGTACGCCGACGCTGGAGGTCGACGAAGCCTTCGACCGCGCGTGGCGCCGCGTGGGCCTCGCGCTGGACCGCACGGGCTTCACCGTTGAAGACCGCGACCGCAGCAACGGCACGTATTTCGTTCGCTACGTCGAGTCGACGGGCGACCGCAAGTCGGAGGGCTTCATCGCCAAGCTGTTCAGCAAGGACGACGCCCCGCCGCCGGTGAAATACCGCATCGCGGTCAAGCCGCAAGGCGCCAAGACGGTGGTGTCGGTCCTGAACGACAAGGGCGCGCCCGAGAACTCGGCCGCCGCCCAGAAGATCGTCGCGTTGCTGGCCGAAGACCTGAAGTAGCCGCCCCATGACGCTCCGCTTCAGGAATCTGGGAAGCGGCAGTTCGGGCAACGCCACCGTCATCCAGGCGCGCGAAGGCGCGCGGGTCACCCACCTGCTGGTCGATTGCGGGCTGGGCATCCGCGAGCTGGACAAGCGCCTGGGCCGCGCGGGCATGCTGGCCGAGCAGGTCGACGCCATCTTCATCACGCACGAGCACGCCGACCACATCGGCTGCGTGCGCCAGTTCGCGCTGCGCGAGCGCATCCCCGTCTACATGAGCCACGGCACGCACGTGGCGATGGGTGAGCCGGATTTCGAGGGCCTCCTGCACGTCGTGTGCGACGGCATGGAAGTCGCCATCGGCGCGCTGCTGCTGCGGCCCTTCACCGTGCCGCACGATGCGCGCGAGCCGCTGCAGCTGTCGTGCACCGATGGCGCGGCGCGAATGGGCGTGTTGACGGACCTGGGGCGGTCCAGCGACCACGTGCTGCAGGAGCTCGCGGGGTGCCGCACGCTCCTGCTCGAGTGCAACCACGACCCCGACATGCTGGAAAAAGGCACGTACCCCTGGTTCCTCAAGCGCCGCATCGGCGGCGGCTGGGGCCACCTGGCCAACGAAGCCGCCGCGCAGATCGCGATGGCGCTGCGGCCGCACGGGCTGCGGCAGGTGGTGGCCGCGCACCTGTCGGAGCAGAACAACCACCCCGACCTGGCGCGCGCGGCGCTCGCACCCGCGATGGGATGCGACGTGTCCGAGATCACCGTGGCCGACGGCGCCAACGGCTGCGGCTGGGTCGACGCCTAAGGCATTCCAAAAACACAAAAGCCGCCCGAAGGCGGCTTGTGCGTATCCGGAAGAAAGCCGGATTACTTCGACGCGGCGGAAGCGGCGGCCGAGGCGGCAGCCGTGGCAGCGGTCGCCGAGCTGCTCGCAGCGGCAGCGGCGCTGGACGCGGCGCTCGAAGCGGCGTCGGCGGCAGCCGAAGCAGCGGGAGCGGGGGCCGGGGCAGCGGCGGGAGCCGGCGCCGGGGCGGGCGCGGGAGCTTCGGTCTTGCTGCAAGCGGTCAGGGCCACGGCGGCAACGAGGGTCGCCAGGGCGAGCGAGTTCTTCATTTCAGGTTTCCTTTGGGGAAGAGGGACGAATTTCCGGAAATTGCGAGTGCAAGCATTGCGCTTTGCGCTCAGTCCACGATTATATGCAGAAATGCACAGCCGCCGTCACGGCTGTGTTGGCGTGCTAAAGGCCGGTGGTGTGCGAGGGGAACCCCGGTGCGCTCTTGCCCAGCCATTCGTTGATCTTCTCGCGCAGGGTCAGGCGGCGATCAGGCTCCGGCCCGGTCCAGCCGCGGCACTGCACGAGGTCGCGGCGCTCCAGCACCCAGCCGGGCGTCCAGATCGCGCTGGGGAACTCGATGGGGTCGGCCGAGCGGCAGGCATGCGCCTCGATGATGTGCGACCAGGTGCGGCGCCAGCTCACGAAGCGCGCATGGCGGCGCACGGCCTCGTCCCAGTTGCGCGCCAGCAGGATGCAGCGGCGGCCGCGCTGCGACCAGGCGCCCAGCGACTCGACCACGGCACGCTCGCCCAGCGGCCAGTCCGCGAAGTCGGGGTCGCACAGGATGAGCTCGCGCCAGCCTTGCTCGTTGGCGGCGGCCAGCGCCGCGCGCACCAGGTCGCGGAAGGTGTCGGGGCCCGAGAACGGCCCGGCCGGCAGGTCCAGCTTCGGCTTGTCGTCGTCCATGGTCACTCCTTCGCCACGTGCACCCAGCCCGCTTCCACCCATTGCGCGATCGCGTCGCGGGCGGCGGCGCTCGCGCCGCGCAGTTCGCTGGCCGTGAGCCTACGCCGGTTGGCGAAAGTGCGCATCAGGGCCGCGTCGCGGCCGCCGGCGCGCAGGCTCTCGCCATTGATGAACACGTGGTGCGCGTCGTACATCATGCGGGTGCGGCGGTCGAGCGCCACCGCGCCCGGCCCGGCGCCGCCCTCGCCGCCTTCGTCGAACCAGACCTGCGGCTTGGGCTCGGTGAGGAATTCGCCGAACGCGCGCGCGATGGCCTGCGGGTCGCGCAGCGCGCGTGCGAGCGCATCGGATGCGAACTGCAGCATTGCCGGCGGGATTTCGCCGGGCGCGGCCGTCGCGGCCTGCGCCGGGTCGCGATAGAGCACGTCGGCGCCCTCGCCCTCCTCGTCGGCCAGGCGCTGCAACAGCTCGCGCGCGAGCTCGCCGCGCGACGGCGCGCGAAAGCCGATCGAGTACGTCTGGCACTCGCCCACGGCGATGCCGTCGTGCGCCCAGCGCGGCGGCAGGTAGAGCATGTCGCCGGGCTCCAGCACGTACTCTTCCTCGGGCTCGAAGTTCGCGAGGATCTTCAGCGGCGCGTCGTCACGCAGCACCAGGTCCTTCTGCCGGCCGATGCGCCAGCGCCGCTTGCCTTGCACCTGCAGCAGGAACACGTCGTAGGAGTCGAAGTGCGGCCCGACCCCGCCGCCATCGCTGGCCCAGCTGATCATCAGGTCGTCCTGCCGCGCCTGCGGGACGAAGGCGAATCGCTGCAGCAGCTCGTGCGCGCGCTTGTCGTGCAGGTCCACGCCTTGCACGAGCAGCGTCCACCGCGGCTGCGACACCGGCGGCAGCGCGCGGCGCGCGAGGGGCCCGCGCTGCAGCTGCCACTTGCCGCGCTGCTGCACGACGAGGCGCGACTCCACCCCTTCACGCCCGGCCAGTCCGAAGAGCTGCGCGCGAGACAGCAAGGGGCGAATGCCCGGCACCGCCCCGCGCACCAGCAGGGGCTTGCGCTGCCAGTGGCTGCGCATGAACTGCGCGGGCGTGAGGCCGCCCAGCAGCGGCGTGGAAGCGTCGGTGTCCAAAGTGGGAGAATTCTCCTATGGAAAAGATGCAGGTCACGCCGCAGTGCGTGGTGGCGCTCACGTGGACCCTGAAGGACACGCTGGGCGAGGTGCTGGACGAACTGGCGGAGCCGGTGGACTTCCTCGTGGGCGGCGACGACCTGTTGCCGAAGATCGAGGAGGCGCTGCAGGGGCACGCGGCGGGCGACAGGATCGACCTGCACCTGGAGCCCGAGGAAGCGTTCGGCGATTTCGACGACCAGCTCGTGTTCCTCGAGGACCGCCAGCTCTTCCCGCAGGAGCTGGAAGAAGGCATGACGTTCGAGCAGTTGCCGCCCGGCGCCAAGGCCGATGCGCCCAAGGGCACGCTCTACACCGTGACCGACATCTACCCCGACCACGTGGTGCTCGACGGCAACCACCCGCTCGCGGGCATCGCGATCCGGCTCGCGCTGAAGGTCGAGGGCGTGCGCGAGGCCACCGAGGAAGAGATCGGGCGCGGCACGGCGGGCACGGGGTTCTTCAAGATCGGATGAAAAAAAGCCGCGCATTCGCGCGGCTTTTTGGCGAGGGCCCCCTGCGGGCTCAACCCATGTAGATCACGCCATTCTCGATGCGCACGCGGTCGCCCGGCCGCAGGTCGGCGGTCGTGCCCACGTCGTACGTGCGCATCATGCCCGAGTCGGTCTGCACCCAGACGCGATAGACGGGGCCGGCGTAGTTGTATGTCGGGCGGCTCGACAGGTGGCTGCCCACGGCAGCACCGGTGATCGCGCCGAGCACCGTGGCCACGCCACGGCCCGTACCGCCACCGACCTGGTTGCCGATGATGCCGCCGGCGACGCCGCCGATGATCGTGCCCGCGGCGTTGTTGCCGCTGGCGCGCGTGCCCGGGTTGACCAGCGCGACGTTGGTCACGCGGCCGAACTCGACCGCGGGAACGGCGTAGCCCGAAGGACCCGGAACCACGTACGTGGGGCCGGGGCCGTAGACGGTGCTGCCCGGGGGCGCGATCACCGTGGTGACGCGGCCGTCGGTGACCGGGTACGGCGGGTAGGTGTTGGAAGCTTCACCGACCGAATAGGGGTCGGGCGTGCCGCAAGCCGTGAGGGCCAGGGCGCAGGCGGCCGAAGCCGCCAGCGCTGTCAGTCGAAGTTGGCGCATGGCAGTTCCTTGGTTAGCCGCGGTAGATCACGCCGCTGTCGATGCGGACGCGGTCGCCCACACGCAGGTCGCCGGTCGCCGGCACGTCGTAGTAGCGCACGATGCCGGTGTCCGTCTGCACGGTCACGCGGTACAGGGCTTCGGAAACGGTGGTGGTGCGGCCGACCTGGCTGCCCACGGCCGCGCCGGCCACGCCGCCGAGCACGGTAGCGGCGTCACGGCCGGAGCCGCCGCCGATCTGGTTGCCGACCACGGCGCCGGCCACGGCACCGATGATCGCGCCGGGCACGTTCGGGCCGCTGCGCGACACGCCGCCGGCGAAGTATTCGATGTTGACGATGCGGCCGTATTCGGCGCTCACCGGCACCGTCGTGACGGTATTGGTCGAGTACACCGGGGCCGGCTGGGCCGGGACGTTCACCTCGACGCGGGGGCTCGTCGTGCAGGCGGAAACGAGCGCGACCAGCGCGACGCCGCCGGCAACGGGGGCAAGACGGTATTTCATGGATATCTCTCCTTCGTTGTCACAGGGCGCAGCCACAGGCGGCTGGCCTCGTAGAACCATTTAAGGAGGGATGAGAACGCCTGTGCTGCGGGCGATGCCGCGCATCGGTGTAGGAGGGTGCGAGCGCGGCTGTAGTCTGGCCGAGACTCAGCCTTTGCCCGTCGAGCCGTAACCGCCTTCGCCGCGCTGTGTCGCGGGGAACTCGGGCACCACGTGGAACTGGGCCTGCACCACGGGCACGATGACCAACTGCGCGATGCGCTCCATGGGCTGGATCGTGAACGCTTCGTCGCTGCGGTTCCACGCGCTCACCATGAGCTGCCCCTGGTAGTCGCTGTCGATCAGCCCGACCAGGTTGCCCAGCACGATGCCGTGCTTGTGGCCCAGGCCCGAGCGCGGCAGGATCATCGCGGCATAACAGGGATCGCGCAGCCAGATCGCGATGCCGGTGCCGACGAGCTTCCACGCATTGGGGCCGAGCGTGAGCGGCTCGTCGATGCAGGCGCGCAGGTCCAGGCCGGCGCTGCCGGGCGTGGCGTACGAGGGGAGCTGGTCCGCCATGCGCGGATCGAGGATCTTGACGTCGATTTTCATTTTTTCGGAAGGCGCTTGGCGATCTCGGCGACGAGCCCGCGCGCGAGTTCCAGCTTGGAGGCGCGCGGCACTTCCATCGTGCCTTTCGCGTCGACCAGCACCAATGCGTTGTCGTCCGCGCCGAAAGTGGCCGGGCCGATGTTGCCCACCAGGAGCGGCACGCCCTTGCGCTCGCGTTTGGCCTGCGCGTTGGCGACGAGGTCCTGGCTTTCGGCGGCGAAGCCCACGCAGAACAGCTGGCCGGCCTTCGCACGGGCGCCTTGGGCGACGGTGGCGAGGATGTCGGGGTTCTCGGTGAAGTCCAGCGCGGGTGCCTTGCCGCTGCCGTCCTTCTTGATCTTCTGGTCGGCGCAGTTCGCGGGGCGCCAGTCGGCCACGGCCGCGGTGGCGACGAAGACGTCGGCGCGCTCCGCCGCGGGCTGTGTCGCGGCCAGCATGTCGCGGGCGGACTTCACGTCGATGCGGGTCACGCCACGCGGGGTCTTCAGGCTCACCGGCCCCGCGACCAGCGTCACGTCGGCGCCGGCCTCGTGCGCGGCCCGCGCGATGGCGAAGCCCATCTTGCCGGACGACAGGTTGGTGATGCCACGCACCGGGTCGATGGCTTCGAAGGTGGGGCCCGCGGTGATGAGGACGCGCTTGCCCTGCAGGTGCTTGGGCTGGAAGAAGGCGACGATGTCCTCCAGCAGCTCCAGCGGCTCCAGCATGCGGCCATCGCCGTATTCGCCGCAGGCCTGGAAGCCCGAGCCCACGCCGAGGATGGTGGCGCCGTCGTCGGTCAGCTGCTGCATGTTGCGCTGCGTGGCCGGGTGCGACCACATCTCGCGGTTCATGGAGGGCGACAGCAGCAGCGGCACCTCGGGGCGCGGCCGCGCCAGGCACATCAGCGAAAGCAGTTCGTCGGCGCGCCCGTGCAGCAGCTTGGCCATGAAGTCGGCGCTGCACGGCGCGACCAGGATGGCGTCGGCTTCGCGCGACAGGTTGATGTGGGGCATGTTGTTCGGCTCGCGGCTGTCCCACTGCGAGCCATAGACCGGCCGGTTCGAGAGCGCCTGCATGGTGACGGGCGTGATGAATTGCTCCGCCGCCTCGGTCATGACGACCTGCACCGTGGCGCCTTCTTTGATCAGGGCGCGGCACAGCTCCGCCGCCTTGTAGCAGGCGATGCCTCCGGAGAGGCCCAGCACGAAGTGCTTGCCGGCGAGGTCATTCATCGAAGGGACTGTAGCAAAGGCTGGCCGCACGTATAATCGCGTATTACCACCTCTGGAAAGACATGACCAAGTTTGTCTTCGTCACAGGCGGTGTGGTGAGTTCCCTGGGCAAGGGGATCGCCTCAGCCTCCCTCGCCGCGATCCTCGAATCGCGCGGCCTCAAAGTCACCCTCATCAAGCTGGATCCGTACATCAACGTCGATCCCGGCACGATGTCGCCCTTCCAGCACGGCGAGGTCTTCGTCACCGACGACGGCGCCGAGACCGACCTGGACCTCGGCCACTACGAACGCTTCGTGACCACCCGCATGGGCAAGGTCAACAACTTCACCACCGGCAAGGTCTACCAGTCGGTGCTGGAGAAGGAGCGCCGCGGCGACTACCTCGGCAAGACGGTGCAGGTCATCCCGCACGTCACCAACGAGATTCAGGACTTCATCAAGCGCGGCGCCCGCATGGGCACGCAGAACGAGGCCGAAGTGGCCATCGTCGAGATCGGCGGCACGGTCGGCGACATCGAGTCGCTCCCGTTCCTCGAAGCCGCGCGCCAGATGAGCCTGCGCCTGGGCGCCAACCAGACGGCCTTCGTGCACCTGACCTATGTGCCGTGGATCGCCGCGGCCGGCGAACTCAAGACCAAGCCCACGCAGCACACGGTGCAGAAGCTGCGAGAGATCGGTATCAGCGCCGACGCCCTGCTGTGCCGCGCCGACCGCAAGATTCCCGACGACGAGCGCGCCAAGATCTCGCTGTTCACGAACGTGCCCGAGTGGGGCGTGATCTCCATGTGGGACGTGGACACGATCTACAAGGTGCCGCGCATGCTGCACGAGCAGGGCCTGGACGGGCTGATCTGCGACAAGCTGCGCCTGAACACCAAGCCGGCCAACCTGCAGCGCTGGGACGACCTGGTGTACGAGGTGGAGCATCCGCAGGGCGAAGTCACCATCGCCATGGTGGGCAAGTACGTCGACCTGTCCGACAGCTACAAGTCGCTCAACGAGGCGCTCAAGCACGCGGGCATGAAGAACCACGTGAAGGTCAAGATCGATTACGTCGATTCCGAGACCATCACGCCCGAGACCGTCACGCAGCTCGGCAAGTTCGACGCGGTGCTCGTGCCCGGCGGCTTCGGCAAGCGCGGCATCGAAGGCAAGGTGCTCGCCGCCCGCTTCGCCCGCGAGAACAAGATCCCTTACCTGGGCATCTGCCTGGGCATGCAGGTCGCCACCATCGAGTACGCGCGCGACGTCGCGGGCCTGAAGGACGCAAACAGCACCGAGTTCGAGCCCGACACGCCCCACCCGGTCATCGCGCTCATCACCGAGTGGAAGGACCGCGACGGCTCCATCCAGAAGCGCACGGAAACGTCCGACCTCGGCGGCACCATGCGCCTGGGAGCGCAGAAGTCCGACGTGGCCAAGGGCACGCTGGCGCACAAGATCTACGGCGACGTGGTCGACGAGCGCCACCGCCACCGCTACGAAGCCAACGTGCAGTACCTGGACAAGCTGCGCGAATCGGGCCTGGTGATCTCCGCGCTGACGCAGCGCGAGCAGCTCACCGAGATCATCGAGCTGCCGCAGGACCAGCACCCCTGGTTCATGGGCGTGCAGTTCCACCCCGAGTTCAAGTCCACGCCGTGGGACGGCCACCCCCTCTTCAACTCCTACATCAAGGCCGCCTGCGAGCACCAGGTGCAGGGCAAGACAGCGAAGCCGCCGCTCAAGGTGGTGGCGTAGAACCATGAAGCTCTGTGGATTCGACGTCGGCCTGCAAAGGCCGTTTTTTCTGATCGCCGGGCCCTGCGTGGTCGAGTCCGAGCAGCTGCAGATGGACGTGGCCGGGCAGCTGAAGGAGATCACCTCCGCGCTGGGCATCCCCTTCATCTTCAAGAGCAGCTACGACAAGGCCAACCGCTCCTCGGGCACGAGCTTTCGCGGGCCGGGCATGGAGAAGGGCCTGGAGATCCTCGCGAAGGTGAAGCGCGAGCTGAAGGTGCCGATCCTCACCGACGTGCACACCGAAGCCGAGATCCCGCAGGTGGCCGAAGTCGTGGACGTGCTGCAGACGCCCGCCTTCCTGTGCCGCCAGACGGACTTCATCCGCGCCGTCGCGCAGTCGGGCAAGCCCGCGAACATCAAGAAGGGCCAGTTCCTCGCGCCGCACGAGATGAAGAACGTCATCGACAAGGCGCGCGCCGCGGCCAGGGAAAAGGGGCTACCCGAAGACAGCTTCATGGCGTGCGAGCGCGGCGCGAGCTTCGGCTACAACAACCTGGTTTCCGACATGCGCTCGCTGGCGATCATGCGCGAGACGGGCGCTCCTGTCGTCTTCGATGCCACGCACTCCGTGCAATTGCCCGGTGGCCAGGGCACGAGTTCGGGCGGCATGCGCGAGATGGTGCCGGTGCTGGCGCGCGCGGCCGTTGCCGTCGGCGTCGCGGGCCTGTTCATGGAGACGCACCCCGACCCGGCCAAGGCGCTGAGCGACGGACCCAACGCAGTGCCGCTCAACCGCATGAAGGCCCTGCTCGAGACGCTGGTCGCGCTCGACGCCGTCACCAAGAAGAACGGCTTCCTGGAAAACGATTTCAACTGAGGAACCCCATGACCGCTCCCGCCTACATCGTCGTCGAGATGAACATCACCGACCCGGAGCGCTACAAGGAGTACATGGCGAAGGCCCCGGCCTGCGTGAAGGCCTTCGGCGGCGAGTACCTCGTGCGCGGCGGCAAGAAGGAAACGCTGGAAGGCGACTGGCAGCCGCACCGCGTGGCGATGCTGCGCTTTCCCAGCTACGAAAAGGCGAAGGCGTTCTACGAGGACGGCCCCTACGCCGAGGTGCGCAAGCTGCGCGCCGGCACCACCGAATACTTCAACATGGTGCTGGTCGAAGGCGTCGAAGCGCCCGTCTGAATTTTTGACTCTGGAGAAGAAGCTGAATGAGTGCGATCGTTGACATCGTCGGCCGCGAGATCCTGGACTCGCGCGGCAACCCCACTGTCGAATGCGACGTGCTGCTGGAAAGCGGCACGATGGGCCGCGCGGCCGTGCCGTCGGGCGCGTCGACCGGCTCGCGCGAAGCCATCGAGCTGCGCGACGGCGACAAGGGCCGCTATCTGGGCAAGGGCGTGCTGCGCGCGGTGGAGAACATCAACACCGAAATCTCCGAATCGGTGCTGGGCCTGGACGCCTCGGAGCAGGCTTTCCTGGACAAGACGCTGATCGACCTGGACGGCACGGAAAACAAGTCGCGCCTGGGCGCGAACGCGACGCTGGCCGTCTCGATGGCCGTCGCACGCGCGGCGGCCGAGGAATCGGGCCTGCCCCTGTACCGCTACTTCGGCGGCATGGGCGGCATGTCGCTGCCGGTGCCGATGATGAACGTGGTGAACGGTGGCGCGCACGCCAACAACAACCTCGACCTGCAGGAGCTGATGATCATCCCCGTGGGCGCGCCGACCTTCCGCGAGGCGGTGCGCTACGGCGCCGAGGTGTTCCACGCGCTCAAGAAGATCATCCACGACAAGGGCATGAGCGTGGCGGTGGGCGACGAAGGCGGCTTCGCGCCGAACGTCGCGAACCACGAGGCCGCGATCCAGATGATCATCGAGGCCATCGACAAGGCCGGCTACCGCCCCGGCGAGCAGATCGCGCTGGGCCTGGACTGCGCCTCCAGCGAGTTCTACAAGGAAGGCCGCTACCACCTCGAGGCCGAGGGCCTCACGCTCGATTCCGGCGAGTGGACCGACATCCTCTCGAGCTGGGTCTCCAAGTACCCGATCATCAGCATCGAGGACGGCATGGCCGAGGGCGACTGGGACGGCTGGAAGGTCCTGACCGACAAGCTCGGCAAGAACGTGCAGCTGGTCGGCGACGACCTCTTCGTCACCAACACCAAGATCCTGAAGGAAGGCATCAACCGCGGTGTCGCCAACTCCATCCTGATCAAGATCAACCAGATCGGCACGCTGACCGAGACCTTCGCGGCCATCGAGATGGCCAAGCGCGCGGGCTACACGTCGGTGATCTCGCACCGCTCGGGCGAGACCGAGGACAGCACCATCGCCGACATCGCGGTGGGCACGAACGCGGGCCAGATCAAGACCGGCTCGCTCTCGCGCTCGGACCGCATGGCCAAGTACAACCAGCTGCTGCGCATCGAGGAAGACCTCGGCGACGTGGCCGCGTACCCGGGCCGCTCCGCCTTCTACAACCTGCGATAAGCCAAGAGGTGGGCAACCGCATCGTCCCCGCCGTCCTCATCCTGTTGCTCGTCGTCGTGCACGCGCAGCTGTGGTTCGGGCGGGGGAGCCTCGGTGCGGTGTCCACCCTGCAGCAGAAGCTCGACGCGCAGAAAGCCGCCAACGTGCAGGCGCAGCAGGCCAACGAGCGCCTCGCCAACGAGGTGCGCGACCTGAAGGAAGGCCTGGAGATGGTCGAGGAGAAGGCGCGCTCCGAGCTGGGCATGGTCAAGCCCAACGAAGTCTTCGTCAACGTCTCCAAGTGACCTCGCCGCTCGAGATCGCGGCGGTGGTGCTCGCGCTGGCCACCGTCCTTTGCAACATCCGCGAGATCCACTGGGGCTGGCCGCTGGCCATCGTCAGCTCGCTCCTCTACTTCGAGATCTTCTGGGACGCCAAGCTCTACGGTGACGCGTCGCTGCAGCTGTTCTTCGCCGTCGTCGCGCTGTGGGGCTGGTGGCAGTGGCTGCGCGGGCACAGGGCCGATGGCTCCCAGCTGCACGTGGCGCGCCTGTCGGCACGCGGGCTCGCCGTGACCATCGCTGCTTGCGCGATCCTGTGGCCGGCCACCGGCTACTTCCTCAAGACGTACACCGACACCGACGTGCCGTGGTGGGACGCCTTCCCCACGGCGCTGTCGGTCGTGGGCCAGTTCCTGCTGGGGCGCAAGTTCGTCGAGAACTGGATGGTGTGGCTGGCGGTCAACGTCGTCAGCGTCGCCCTGTTCGCGTACAAGGACCTCTGGCTCACGGCGGGCTTGTATGTCGTGTTCATCGCCCTCAGCTGGGCCGGATGGCGGGAATGGAAAAAGCAGCTGGCCTGAAGGTCGCCCTGCTCGGCGCGGAAAGCACGGGCAAGACGACGCTTGCCCGGGAGCTGGCCGCGCATTTCTCGGCGCAGGGCCGCAAGGCCGTCGCCGTGCCCGAGGCGCTGCGCGACTGGTGCGCGGCGCAGGGCCGCACGCCGCGGCCCGAGGAGCAGCTGGGCATCGCGCGTGAGCAGGAGCGGCGCGTCGACGAGGCGCTTCTCACGCACGACGTGGTCATCGCCGACACAACAGCCGTGATGGTCGCCATCTACAGCGCGATGCTCTTCGAGGACGGCAGCCTCTACCGTTTCGCCGTCGAGCGGCAGCGCGGCTACGACGTGACGCTGCTCACCGGCCTGGACCTTCCCTGGGTCGCCGACGGCCTGCAGCGCGACGGCCCGCACGTGCGCGAGCCGGTCGATGCGCTGGTGCGCGACATGCTGGGCCAGGCCGCGATCCCCTACCGTGTCGTCTACGGCGAAGGCCCGCAACGGCTGGAGAACGCGCTGGTCGCCATCGATGCCGCTCTCGTTCCGCGGCCGGCGGCGCGCGACTGGAAGTGGCAATGCGACAAGTGCTCCGACCCCGACTGCGAGCATCGCCTGTTCTCCCAACTGCTGGGCCGCGACGCCTAGTCATCCGCAGCGGCTTGTTGCAGCGTTCGCAAGCCCGTCGCAACTCGCCCGCGGCGTTCTCCTTAGCATGGCCGTATCGCCCTGGGAGAATCCAATGAAGAGTCCGCTCGTCCTCATCCTCTGTGCGGCCGCCACGCTGGCGGCCTGCTCCACCGAGCCCCGCGTGACCGTCAACACCACGCCGGCCTATGTCGCGCAGGTGCCGGCCACCGTGGTGGTCCCGGCGCCGGTCTACACGCAGCCGTCCACTGTCATCCTCGGCGCCGCGCCTGCCGTGTTCACCGCCGTCGACCGCGACTTCGCGTACAAGGCCGCCGTGGCCAACATGCTCGAGATCGGCGTTTCCCGCATCGCGCCGCGCCGCACCGGCAGCGCCGACGTGCTGGCGTACGCGGCGATGCTCGATTCGCACCACACGCTCGCGCTCAACGAGCTGCACGCGATCATGCGCGCACGCGGCATGGAGATCCCCAGCGCCCTGCCCCACAACCGGCAGGCGCTGATGGACCAGCTGGGCACGAGCCGCGGCCACGACTTCGACCGTGCCTTCATCTCCGAGGCGGGCGTTCGCGCGCACACCGACGCGATCCTGATGTTCCAGCAGGCGATGCCGACGGTGTCGGACGCCGAGCTGCGCAACTGGGCCGATCGCAACCTGCCCGTGATGCGCCAGCACCTGAACGAGGCGCACCGCCTCGCCGCGGCGATCGGGTAAAGACACGGGGTCCCGGCTTCGGCCGGGACGCCGGTCATTGCTTCTCGCTGCTGACCGGCGGCTGGTCGCCCGGTGACGTGAACAGCTGCGCCGCGTCGACGGCGTCGAAGCGGTACTGCTGCCCGCAGAAGTCGCAGGCCACGTCGATCTCGCCCTGTTCCGCGACGATGCTGTCGGCCTCTTCGCGGCCCAGGCCGCGGATCATGTTCGAGACGCGCTCGCGGCTGCACGTGCAGGCGAACCGTGGCCGCTGGGAGGGGAAGCGCATCAGCTTCTCTTCCCAGAACAGGCGCCGCAGCACCGTGTCCACGTCCAGCTCCAGCAGCTCCTGCCGCGTGAGGCTGCCGGCCAGCGTCGCGATGCGGTTGTAGTCCTCGTTGACGCCGATCTGGTCCTCGTTTTCCTGCGACACCGACGACCCCGCGAGGTTCTTCTCCCCGGCCGCCGGCAGCCGCTGGATCAACAGGCCCGCCGCCACCTTCTCGTCGGCCGCGAGGATCAGTTTCGTGTCCAGCTGCTCGGACTGCAGCATGTAGTGCTCCAGCACTTCCGACAGCTGCTCGATCTTCTCGTGGCGGTCGCCGTACAGCGGCACGGTGCCCTGGTAAGGCTGCTGGCCCGGGAACTTGTCGCGCGGGTCGAGCGTGATCGCGCAGCGGCCCTTGTTGTGCACGTTGACCATCTCGGACAGGCGCGCACTGCCGCCGACCGGGCCGACCACCTTGGCCGTCGCCCGCAGGCTCAGGTCGTGCTGCACCTCGGCGACCGCCACCTTGACGGGCCCGTCGCCGAAGACCTGCAGGATGAGCGCGCCGTTGAACTTGATGTTCGATTGCATCAGCGCGCCCGCCGCCGCCATCTCGCCGACGAGCTCGGCGACCGGCGCCGGCCACGAGCCGCCCGTGCTGCGCCGCCGCCGCTCCAGGATGTCCGTCCACGAGTCGGTCAGGCGCACGATGCTGCCGCGCACGGGCAGCCCCTCGAACAGGAAACGATGAAGCTCGCTCACCTAGCCGATCTTCCTGAATCCCTTGCGGTAACGCTGGGCGTTCTCCACGTAGTGCACGGCCAGGCGCGCGAACTTGCCGACGGCTTCGTCGTCGAGCGTCTTCACCACGCGCGCCGGCGCGCCGACGATCAGCGAGTTGTCGGGGAACTCCTTGTTCTCGGTGACAACGCTCCCCGCGCCGACGACGCAGTTCTTGCCGATCTTCGCGCCGTTCAGCACCACGGCGCCGATGCCGACCAGCGAGTTGTCGCCGATGGTGCAGCCGTGCAGCATGACCATGTGGCCGACGGTCACATCGTTGCCGATGACCAGCGGGATGCCGTAGTCGGTGTGCAGCACCGACGCGTCCTGGATGTTGGTGTTGGCGCCGATGTGGATGGTCTCGGTGTCGCCGCGCACGATGGTGCCGAACCACACGCTGGCGTTCGGGCCCATCACCACGTCGCCGATCACCTGGGCGCTGTCGGCGACCCAGGCGCCTTCGCCGAGCTGGGGCGACTTGCCGTCGATTTCGTAGATGGCCATGGATAAACTGGGTGGGAAAGGAACGATTGTAGGTATGGAGCTGCGGCAGCGCGCACTCGAGGTTTTGGCCACGGCCCAGCCGCTGGCCAAGGCGGCGCTGGCGCTGGAGCTGGCGGCCCGGGCGCCGTCGCTGCCCATCGCGGAAGCCGCGCCCACGCCTTCCTCGCCCATCCCCGGCCGCCCTGCCCGGCCCGAGCTCATCCACCCGGCGAAAGTGCCCCGCCGCTCGCCCGCGAAACCCGAAGGCCTGGCCGCGCTGCTGCACGCCATCGCGCACATCGAGTTCAACGCGATCAACCTCGCGCTCGATGCGGTGTGGCGCTTCGATGCGATGCCCGACGAGTTCTACCGGGACTGGATGCGCGTGGCCGGCGAGGAGGCGTTCCACTTCACGCTGCTGCGCGAACACCTGGCGTCGCTGGGCTTCGACTACGGCGACTTCGCCGCGCACGACGGCCTGTGGTCCATGTGCGAGAAAACGAAAGATGACATCGTGGCGCGCATGGCGCTCGTTCCGCGCACGCTCGAAGCGCGCGGCCTCGACGCCACGCCGCAGATCCAGCAGAAGCTGCGGCAGGCCGGCACGCCCGCGGCGCTGCGCGCGGTGGAGATCCTCGACGTGATCCTGCGCGACGAGGTGGGCCACGTCGCCATCGGCAACCGCTGGTACAAGTGGTTGTGCCAGCGCGAGGGGCTGGAGCCGGTCGCGCACTACGCCGCGCTGGTGGAGCGCTACGCGGCGCCCCGGCTGTACCCGCCGTTCAACGAGGACGCGCGCCGGCGCGCGGGCTTCACCGACGAAGAACTGGCGTGGCTGATGGAATGAGGGCCCTATACTGGGCTTTCCTGTTGTTCGAGGAGGCTTCCACTTGCCGCACCTCTCGCGCCGCGCCCTGCGCTTCGCCGCCGTCCTCTTGCTGTCGGCCTTCGCGCTCCCCGCCTTCGCGCAAGCGAAGTACCCGGACCACCCCATCAAGTTGATCGTCCCCTGGGCGCCCGGCGGCACCAGCGACACGCCGTGGCGCATCGTCGCGCCCAAGCTGTCGGAACAGCTCGGCCAGCCGGTGGTGATCGAGAACCGCCCCGGCGCCGCGGGCACCATCGGCGCCGCCGCCGTGGCGGCCGCCAAGGCCGACGGCTACACGCTCATGGGAACGTCCAACGTGCACGTCATCAGCGCGCACCTGTACAAGAGCCTGTCGTACCACGCGCTCGACGACTTCATCCCCATCGGCCAGATCGCGCAGACCTGCTCGGTGCTGGTGGTGCATCCCTCGCTGCCGGTGAACTCGGCACGCGAATTCGTCGCGTACGCCAAGGCGAACCCGGGCAAGATCGACTACGGCACCACGGGCAACGGCTCGGGGCAGCACCTCTTCATGGCCAGCTTCGCCAGCATGACCGGCATCACCCTGAGCCACGTGCCCTACAAGAACGTCGGCCAGGCCGTCACCGAGCTCCTGTCGGGACAGGTCAAGGCATCGATGCCGGGCCTGTCGGTGGTGTCGCAACACATCAAGGACGGCAAATTGCGCGCGCTGGGCGTGACCTGCGCGCAGCGCTCGAAGTTCATGCCCGAGGTGCCGACGCTGGCCGAAGCGGCCGCTCCCGGTTTCGACGCCACGCTGCGCGAAGGGCTGATGGTGCCCAAGGGCACGCCGCCGGACGTGGTGCAGCGGCTCGAAGCCGCGCTGCGCACGGCGATGGAAGCGCCCGATGTGCAGCAGCGCATCACCGGCACGACCAACGAGGCGACCTTCGCGACGTCGGAGCAGTTCTCGGCGATGCTCAGGGCCGAGTACGCCAAGTGGCAGCGCGTCGTGAAGGACATCAACCTGCAGCCCGAATAAAGCCATGCAGCCCAACATCCTGTTCATCCTGACGGACAACCAGGGCTGGCGCGACATGGGGATCTACGGCAACCCCTATTTCCAGACGCCGCACCTCGATGCGCTGGCGCGCAGCGGCGTGATGTTCCGGCGCGCGTATGCGTCCGCGCCCATGTGCACGCCCTCGCGCGATGCGCTCTACACCGGCCGCTACCCGGGCCGAAACGCCATCGGCATCCGCGAGCCGCTGGCCATGGCCAGCCTCATCGGCGACAAGGTGGGCCTTTCGCCCGACGAGCCCACCATCGTCTCGCTGCTGAAGGACAAGGGCTATGCCACGGCGCTCGTCGGCAAGTGGCACCTGGGTTACCTGCCCACGTACAGCCCGCTGAAGATCGGCTTCGACGAGCACTTCGGCAACAAGGCCGGCAGCATGGACTACTTCCGCCACGTGGATGCCGGCGGCAACCCGGACATGTGGGAGAACGACCAGCTCGTGGACCACAGCGGCACCTACGTCACGGAGCTGTACACCAACCGCGCGATCGACTACATCCGCCGCAACCGCGAGCAGCCCTTCCTGCTGTGCCTGTTCTACACCGCGCCGCACTGGCCCTGGGAAGGGCCGAACGACAAGGCCATCAGCGACTCGCTGAAAGGCAAGGACAACCAGCGCAACTGGATGGAGACGGGCACCAGCGAGAACTACTCGGAGGTGATGCGCGGCCTGGACGACGGCGTGGGGCGCGTACTCGCCGCGCTGAAGGAAACGGGGCAGGACGAGAACACGCTGGTGATTTTCGTTAGCGACCAGGGCGGCGACGAGCTCGCCGACTCCGGCCACCTGCGCCGCGGACGCCTGCACGAAAACGGCATCCGCGTGCCGCAGCTGGTGCGCTGGACGGGCGTGATACCGCCCGGGCAGGTCACGGACCAGGTGGTGGTGGGCATGGACCTGTCGGCGACCATCCTCGCGGCGGCAGGGGCGAAGCCCGCGCCGGGATGGCCGCTCGACGGCGAAGACCTGATGCCCGTGCTGCTGGGGAAGAAGCCGCCGTACGACCGGCGCCTGTTCTGGCGCCATCACGGCTTTCCGCGGCCCGGCATCCCCGAACAGGGCGCGCACCTCGATGGCCACTGGAAGTACTACGTGTCGGGCGAACACGAGGCGCTCTACGACCTGGCCGCGGACGAAAGCGAGCTGCACGACCTGAAGGAGCGCGAGCCGCAGCGGTTCCGGCAGCTGCGCGACACCTACCGCGCATGGGCCGCGCAGATGCTCCCGTACAAGGAACTGCATGAGTGACGCGCGCGCGGCGAGCGCGGCCGCGCTCGCGCAGCTCGCCGCCTGGGCCGCGCAGGCGCGCCTGGCCGACATGCCCGCCACCGTCGTCCAGCGTGCGGCGCTCGTGCTCGCCGACGACCTCGCCGCGATGGTCGCGGCGCGCGACGAACCCGAAGTGGCAGCTGCGCACGCACGCATCCTCGCGCGCGACGCGGCGCGCGAAGCAACGGTGTTTCGCGGCGGCGCTGCCCGCACGGAGCGCACCTGGGCCGCCGTGGCCAACGGCATCGCCGCCGACTGGATGGAGCTGGACGAAGGCTACCGGCCCGTGCCCTGCCATGCCGGCCTGTACGTGCTGCCCGCGCTGCTCGCCGAGGCCGAGGCAACAAACCTGCCGTTGGGCGAGGTGCTGCGCTGCCTCGTGCTGGGCTACGAGATCACGACGCGCCTGGCACGCGCGTGGCAATTGAAGGCGCCCAACATCCAGCCGCACGGGCGCTTCAGCGCGATCGGCGCGGCGGCCGCCATCGCCCTCGCGCGCGGGCACGACGAGCACACGCTCGCGGCGGCGCTGGGCAGCGCCGTGACGCTCAGCGGCCTGTCGCCGCGCACGCACCTGGCCGAGGGCACGCTCTCGCGCAACGTGTGGCCAGCCGCGGGCGCGTGGGCCGGCACGATGGCCGTCGAATGGGCCGAGTGCGGGATCGGCGGCGCGCTCACCGCTTTCCACGACGGCTACAGCACGCTGTTGGGCGGCGAGTGCGACCCGAAGGTCCTCACCCACGCGCTGGGAGCCGACTGGGCCGTCCTCGCGGGCTACACCAAGACGTATGCGTGCTGCCAGCACCTGCACTCCGCGGTCGAAGCCGCGCTGGCTTGCAACATCGACACCCTCGAGGCGATCGATGCCATCGAAGTGCAGTCGCACCCCCTGGCGCTGCAGCTCACCGATGCGCGGCCCCGCACCACGCTGGGCGCGAAGTTCTCGATGCCGCACGCGATCGCCGCCGTGCTGGTGCACCACAGCGCGGGGCCCGAAGCATTTGCCGCATCGACGCTGGATGACGAGCGGATCGCGCGGATGCGCCCGCTGGTGCGCATGTCCGCTTTCGAGCCCCTGCCGCAGCCGCCACATGACCGGCCGGCGCGCGTGACGGTGCGCTTGCGCGATGGACGCACGCTCTCGTCGGAATGCCTGAGCGCGCTGGGCAGCCCCGACCGTCCGCTCGACGCGGATGCCGTGTTCGCCAAGGTGGCGCAGCTCGCCTCGCCGGTCTATCCCCACATGGCCAAGGTGCTGCGCGACGCGCCCCACCACCTGTCGCAAGGCTGGCGCGACATCGTCGCGCGATTCGCTTAAGCCCCCGCGATCCGCTGCCGCAGCACGCGGTGCAGGATCTTGCCCGTGCCCGTGCGCGGCATGTCCGCATCCGGCATGAAGGTCACGGCCGTCGGGCACTTGAAGCCGGCCAGGCGCTCGCGGCACCACTTGCGGATCTCGTCGGCGGATGCCGTCTCGCTTTCGTGCAGCACGACCACCGCGTGCACCGACTCGCCCCACTTCTCGTGCGGCACGCCGATCACTGCCACGTCCTTCACTTTCGCGTGCGCGCCGATCACGCCTTCCACCTCCGACGGGTACACGTTCTCGCCGCCGGAGATGATCATGTTGCTCTTGCGGTCGACGAGCCAGATGTAGCCGTCCTCGTCACGGCGGGCCATGTCGCCCACGCTGCACCAGTCGCCGCGGAAAGCCTCGGCCGTTTTTTCGGGGTTGCGCCAGTAGCCGTCGAAGACATAGGCCGTGCGCGAGTAGAGTTCGCCCACTTCGCCGTCGGGCACTTCGTTGCCTTTCTCGTCGAGGATGCGGATCGCGCCGCTGCCTGCCCATTCGCGACCGACGGAGCCGAGCTTGGCCAGTTGCTCTTCGGGGCGCAGGAGCGTGACCCAGCCGTGCTCGGTGGAGCCGTACAGCTCGTACAGCTTGCCGTTGCTGAAGAACTCCAGGATGCCCAGCTTGGTGTCCCGGCGCGCGGGAGCGGACGAGATCATCAGCTTGCCGACGCTCGCCACGTCGTACTTGCGCTTCACTTCCTCCGGCAGGGCCAGCACCATGATGTAGTGCGTGGGCACGAGCGACGTGAAGGTGATGCGGTCTTTCGCCAGCGCAGCCACGAGCGCCTCGGGGTCGAAGCTGCGGCGGTCGTCGATCACGATCGTCGCGCCCAGGTGGATGAATGTCGTGCCGAAGTACAGCGAATTGGCGTGGCACAAGGGCATGACGAGCAGCGCCTTGTCGTCGCGCGTGAAACCCATCTCGAGCGCCGTCGCCAGCGCGATGAGGCTGCTGCCCGCATGGCTGCGGATCGCGCCCTTGGGCCGGCCCGTGGTGCCCGACGTGTACATCAGCGCGCACATGCTGTCGGGGTCGATGCGCGGGAAAACATGCTTCGGGTTGCCGGCCTCGATCAGCGATTCGTACGAAGTCCAGCCCGGTGCCTCGCCCCCGATCACGACGCAGCGCGACTTGTTCATCCGGCCCATGGGCAACTCCGCGCGGATCGAGTCCACCAGGTCGCGGAATTCCTCGCCGGCGATCAGTGCCCCTGCTTCGGCGTTGTTGGCGATGTAGGCGATCTCGGGGGCGGTCAACCGGAAGTTGACAGGCACCGCCACCAGCCCGCAACGGGCCAGCGCCACGTAGATCTCCATCCATTCGATGCAGTTGTAGGCGAGCAGGACCACCCGGTCGCCGGGCACCAACCCCGTGGCCAGCAAGCCGGAAGCCAGGCGGCTGGCCCGCTCGTCCCACTGGCGATACGTGAGATCGCGACGCGAATCATGGGCGCCCATCTTGTGGGGATACAGCCGGGCATGGGCGGCAACGGCGTCGGAAAGGGTCAGGATTCGCGTCATTTTGGCTATTGAATTCTGAATTCAGAATGCGTAGAATACCCAAAACCGACCCAGGAGACAAGCCCCATGCCCCCGCCCGTGACCGACAACTGTTCCGCCGCCGTCATCGCCCGCTTCCTCAAGGCGCGCGGCGTCAAGCGCGTCTACGCCCTGTGCGGCGGGCACATCATGCCGACGTGGATGCGGCTGGACGCCGAAGGCATCCGCATCGTCGACGTGCGCGACGAGCGCGCCGCCATCTACATGGCACACGCGGAAGCGCAGTTGAACGGCGGCTTCGGCGTGGCTCTTGTCACGGCAGGCCCGGGCGTGACGAACGCGATGACCGGCATCGCGAACGCGCACGTGGCCAAGGTGCCCCTGCTCGTGCTGTCCGGCACGCCGCCGCGCGCGCAGGAAAACCGCGGCGCCTTGCAGGACATGGTGCACACCGACCTGGTCCGCTCGATCACACGCTATGCGCGCACGGTGCGCGAGCCGGCCCTCGTGCTGCAGGAGCTCGACGAGGCCGTGTCGCGCGCGCTGGGCGAAGGCGGCGAGCCCGGCCCCGTGTACCTCGACTTCCCTGTCGACACCTTGCGTGCCGAGCCGCCCGCTGCCGTGCTGCTGCAGGAGCACTTCGAGGGCAAGCCCGCGCCGCGCATCGCGCCGGACCCCGAGCAGGTGAAGGCCGCCGTCGACCTGCTCTTCTCCGCGAAACGGCCCCTCTTCATCTCGGGCCGCGGCGCGAAGGGCGCGGGCGCCGCGCTGTCCGCGTTGCTCGAACGCCTGGGCGCCGCGTACCTGGACACCGGCGAAAGCCGCGGGCTCGTGCCCGAGGAACATCCGTCGGTCGTCGCGGCGATGCGCGGCTTGGTCATGGGGCAGGCCGACCTCGTCGTCACCGTCGGCCGCCGGCTGGACTTCCAGCTGGCCTATGGCTCGCCCGCCGTCTACGGCGACGCGAAGTTCCTGCGCATCGCGGATTGCGCGGGCGAGCTGCGCGACAACCGCCGCGGCGCGGTCGAGCTGTTCGCCACGCCGCAGCTGGCGCTCGAAGCGATCCTCAAGGCCGCCGGCGACCGCCGTGGCACGGCCGACCGCGATTGGCTGAAGGGCCTGCGCGACAAGCACGAGGAGCGCTCGAAGAAGCTCGCCGTGTCGCTGAAGCAGGCGCCGGCCGGCAGCGACGGCCGCATGCATCCCAACCGCGCCGTGGCCGCGCTGCGCGACGCCTTGCCGCAAGACGCCATCGTCGTCGCCGACGGCGGCGACTTCCTCAGCTTCGCGCGCGTCGGCCTGCCCGCGTCCACCTACCTCGACCCGGGCTCGCTCGGCTGCATCGGCGTGGGCACGCCTTTCGGCATCGCGGCCAGCCTGGCGCGCCCGAACCAGACGGTGGTCGTCGCCACGGGCGACGGCGCCTTCGGCTTCAACGCGATGGAGATCGACACGGCCGTGCGCCACAAGGCGCCGGTGCTCATCGCCGTGGCCAACAACGGCTCATGGGCCATCGAAGTACGCGACCAGCAGGAAACGCACGGCAAGGTGGTGGGCACGCGCCTGCAGTACGCCGACCATGCGGCGATGGCGCGCGCTTTCGGCATGCATGCCGAGCGCGTCGAGAAGGCCGAGGACCTGCCCGGCGCGATCGACCGCGCCATGGCCAACCGCCCCGCCCTGCTCGACATCGTCGTCACGCCCGAAGCCGCTTCATCCGATGCCAAGTCGGGCCTGGCGTGGGTGCCCGACCTGCAGCCGCTGGAAGCGTGGGACGAGGCGGAAAAGAAATGGCGGTCGGCCGCCAATCACGGCTAGGATCGGCGCCATGAAGTTGCTCGCAGCCCAACCGAAGCTGGTGGAGCTGGTCCAGGACGCGATCCTGGCCGAGATCGCTTCGGGCAAGCTGCGCCCCGGCGCGCGCATCATCCAGGAGCAGATCGCGCAGGGGCTGGGCGTGTCGCGCCAGCCGGTGCAGCAGGCGCTGCTGGTGCTGCGCAACCTGGGCGTGCTGCGCGAGGCGCCGGGCCGCGGGCTGCAGGTCGCGCCGCTGGACCTGGACCACATCCGCAACATGTACGACATGCGCGCCGTCATCGAAGGCCTGGCCTTCCGCAAGGCGGCCGAACGCAACGCGCGGCGCGCAGCCGAAGAAGGCGCTTCCTACATCGACGACGGCCGCGCGGCGGTCGCGGCCAGCGACATGGCGCGCATGATCGAGGCCGACATGGCCTTCCACTCGTTCATCTATGAGCTGTCGGGCAACCCGCTCGTCGCTCCCACCATGGAATCGCACTGGACCAACACGCAGCGCGTGATGGGCGAGGTGCTGATGCGCGACGAGCGGCCGCGCGACATCTGGGACCAGCACGAGGAACTGCTGCAGGCGGTGGTCGCCGGCGACGGCAAGAAGGCCGAGCGCCTCGCGCGCCAGCACATCGAGCAGGCCGCCGACTTCATGATCGACCGCCTGAAGCGCGAGGCCGCCCGCGCCAACTGAGCCCGAGCGCCGGGCGGGGCCTTTCCCGCGCGGTTATCGTGCCCCACCCGGAGGGACTTCATGGAAACCACCAACGCGCGGGCGCCGCTCGCCTTCGCCTCGTCGCGTGTCCACTACGCGTGGGTCATGGTCGCGGTCACGTTCCTGTATTCGGTGTTCGCGACGTCCTCCCTCGGCGTGCCCGCCGTCCTGATCCTGCCGATGGCGAAGGACCTGGGCTGGAGCATCGGCGAGATCTCGGCGCCGCAGGGGCTGCGCGTGGCGCTGTTCGGGCTGTGCGCGCCGCTCGCGGGCGGGCTCATGCTGCGCTATGGCGTGCGGCGCATGGTCGGTTTTTCCGGCGCGCTGCTGATGGTCGGCCTGGTCATGTCGATCACGATGACGCAGAAGTGGCAGCTGTGGCTGGGCATGGGCATCCTCCTCGGGCTCGCGCCCGGCATGACCGCGATGCAGCTCACCGCCGTCGTGCCCGCGCGCTGGTTCGTCGCACACCGCGGCCTCGCCATCGGCGTGCTCGGCGCTTCGGTGGCCACCGGCACCCTGATCTTCATGCCGCTCGCCGCGTGGGTGAGCGAGGTGTGGGGCTGGCGCGTGGCCTTGATGATCCCCGCCGTCGGCGCGTTCCTGTCGTGGGGGCTGTTCCTCTGGCTGGGACGAGAACGCCCGCAGCAGATCGGCCTGCAGCCGCTGGGCGCGACGGCGCCGGTGCCCGTGCCACCGCCGACCCACACGAACTTCGTCCGGCTGAGCATCAACGCACTGGCGATGGGCTCGAAGCGCTGGATGTTCTGGGTGCTGGTGTTCACCTTCGCGATCTGCGGCGTCTCGAGTTTCGGCCTGACGCAGGCGCACCTCGTGCCTTTCTGCAGCGACATGGGCATCCCGCTGGGCGTATCGGCGTCGCTGCTGGCCGTCATCGGCGTGTTCGACATGCTGGGCACGATCGGCTCGGGCTGGCTGTGCGACCGCTACGACAACCGCTGGCTGCTCGCCATGTACTACGGCTTGCGCGGGGTCGCGCTGATCTGGCTGGTGTATGCGAACGTCTCGACGACGGGCCTGTTGATCTTCGCCGTGATCTACGGCCTGGACTTCATCGCGACGGTGCCGCCCACGGTGCGCCTGAGCGTGCAGGCCTTCGGGCAGGAAATGGGACCGGCCGTGTTCTCGTGGATCTTCGCCGCGCACCATGTCTCGGCGGGGCTGATGCTCGTGGCGACCGGCATCAGCCGCGACATGATCGGCACCTACGCGCCTTCGTTCCTGGTCGCGGGGCTGCTGTGCCTGGTGGCGGCGGCGAGCTTCTCGGCCGTGCGCGCGCCGCGGCCGGCTACGGCATAGACATCGCGAGGCGGTAGCGGCCGGTGACGGCGCCTTCGCGCGCGGCCAGCGGGCCGGCAGCGGCGAGCAAGGCGTCCGCGTCGTAGCCCACCAGCACCACCACCCAGTCCGCGACGCGGTCCTTGCCGCCGCGAATCTTCTGCTCGGTGGTCTGCGCGATCGCCGGGGCCTGCGCCTGCAGCAGGTGCGCGCCGCCTATGCCCTCTTTCATCGACAAGCCGGCGAGGAGCGCAGCTGCCCCTTCGCCGTCGCGCAGACGGATGGTCAGCGCATGACCTGCCACCGCGCCACCTTCGCTGTGCACCACCCGGCACTGGCTGCGCACCATGTTGCGGTGGTGCGGCATGAGCTTGGTCGACCACGGGGTCGGCGAGTTCAGGTGCGCCAGGTACGCATCGGACGCCAGCACGCCGAAGTCGCGCACCTCGTACAGGATGAAGAAGCCCTCGCCGCCGTCCGCGTCGGCCCAGCGCGAGGCGCGCAGGAAGCCGGGCACCGCGAGGCGCTCCGGGAAATGCTCGTGCGTGTGCCAGTGCTGGAACTCGCCCTGCATGGCGGGCGCCATGTCCCACCACATCGCCAGTGCACCGGTGCCCAGGAGTGCCATGGTCAGGCCGTGCGCAGCCGCAGCTGGTTGGGCAGCGGCACGGCGCGCCGCAGGATGTCTTCGGCCAGCCACAGGGCCGACTGGCGTGCGCGCTGCGCGACGAAGCCGAGCGGCATTTGCACGTAGTCGTCGTTGAACACCTCGAAGCTGTAGTCGCCCGCATACCCCAACGCGTCCAGGCGCAGCACGAGTTCCGCCACCTTCGACGTGTGCACGCCTTCGCCCGGGAACACGCGGTAGGTGCGGGCCGTGGCCATGCGTTCCTCGAACGTGGGCGTCTCGTGCCACATGAAGTCCGACAGCTGCACGAGGAAGATGCGCGCCGGGTCCAGGTCGGAGAGGGCGTCCAGCGGCGTCTTCGCCGCGAGGATGTGGAAGGAGTCGATGCACACGCCCAGGTTCGGGCAGTCCGCGCGCGAGACCACGTCCCACGCCGTCGTGTACTCGTTGATCGTGCGGCCCCACGACAGGCCTTCGTAGGCGATGCGGATGCCCAGCGGCACCGCCAGCATCGCGAGCTTGCGCAGGTCGCGCGCGATCGCGTCGCGGTCCTGCGTCGCATGCGCCGACGTGCTCGAACAGGCGAGCAGCACCTTGCAGCCCAGCGCCGCGCACATCTCGAGCATGGCTTTGGCGATGTCCACCTTGTACTCGTGCAGGTGGCCCGACAGGCCTTCGAAGTCGCGCAGCACCTGGAAGCCCGTGCCGCGCAGGCCGCTGGCCTGCACCGCGCGCACGGCGCCCTTCCAGCCCTCGGGATGGCCCGCGAGGTCGTTGGCCTTGAGCATCACTTGCGAGAAGCCTGCTTCACGGATCGCGTCGAGCTTCGCCTCCAGCGGCCCGGCCAGCGTGATGGTGTCCATCCCGAAGTCGCGGATGGAGCGGTCGAGGCTGCCGGTGCTTCTCATCGCTTGCTGTGCACCAGCTCGAAGACGACGCTGCCCAGGTAGGTCTTGGTCAGCGCACCGCGCTGGCCGGTGTGGGCGGCGCCCGATTCCACGAACTCGATGCCCTTGGCGCGCAGCTGCTGCGCCGCCGCCATCACGTCGTCCACGCCCAGGCCGATGCGCTGGAAGTACTCGCGCGCATCGACGAAGTCCGACGGCGGCTCCACCAGCTGCAGCATGAACGCGTTGTGCGCATCGACGCCCGGGAACTGCATCAGGTGCCCGGCCGGCATGATGCCGAAGCGCTGCTCGTCGGGGATGGCCTGCGCGCCGAACAGCTCGCTGTAAAACTCGATCCAGTCGGCCGAGCGGCCCAGCCCGATGTACTGCACGATGCCGAAGAAGTGGATGCCGGCGACTGCGGGCGGGTTGCGGTCGACGGACGGGATGGTCACGAAGTCGACGTCGTAGATCGAGAAGTCGCGCCAGCGGTCGACGAAGTAGATGCGGCTGCGGCCCACGCCATGCACGGCGGGGATGTTCAGCTCCATCACCTCCGGGTGCGTCTGCACCTCCCACGCGCCACGCGCGATGACGTGGCGATAGGCCGCGCGCGCATCGCGCACGCGCAAGGCGATGGCCGCGAGTTCCGGCTCGTCGGGCAGGCCTACCTCGCCCTCGCCGTCCGGCGGGTGCGCGTTGACCACGACGTTCAGGCCGCCCTGCCGGTACAGCAGCACCTCGCGCGAGCGGTGCCGCGCGACGGGCCGGAAGCCCATCATCTCCAGCACGTGGCCCAGCGCCTGCGGCTTGGCCGTGGCGTATTCGATGAACTCGATGCCGTCCAGGCCCAGCGGGTTGGCTTCGTCGGCGTGCCAGGCCTGCAAAGGTTCGCGCGTCGTTGCGGCTTCGCTCATGTCAGTACTCCAGGCGGGCCGTGGCCCGCAGCGCCTCGGGCGTGGCCGCCGGCAGCCCGAAGAACTCGAGGTAGGCAGGGATCATCTCGAAGAGCATGTCGGTGCCGACCTGCACGCGGCAGCCCTTGTCCTGCGCCGCGCGCAGGAAGGCGGTGAGCTCGTCCTTCATCACGACCTCGCCGACGAAGGTGCCGGGTGCCAGGCGCGACACGTCCACCGGCAGCGGGTCGCCGTCGTACATGCCCAGCGGCGTGGCGTTGACGACCAGGCCGAAGCCCGACGGGTCGTTGCCGCCGGCCGCGACCTCGACCTTCGGGTAGTTCTCGCGCAAGCGCGCCGCCAGCGCTTCGGCCGCGCCCGCGTTGACGTCGAACAGCACCAGCGAGCCGGCGCCCGCGCCGGCAAGAGCGGCTGCGATGGCGGAGCCGACGCCGCCGCAACCGACCACCAGCGCGCGCGCCCCCCGCACTTCGAAGCCCTTGCGCCGGACGCCGCGCACGAAGCCTTCGCCGTCGAACTGGTCGCCGACGAGGCGGCCGTCATCCGCGCGCTTGACCGCGTTGCACGCGCCCGCGACCTTCACCGCCGGCGTCACGTCATCCAGCAGCTGCAGCACGCTGACCTTGTGCGGCATGGTGATGAGCGCGCCGCGCACGTTCTCCAGCCGGAAGACCTGCGGCAGCACGCCCGCGAAGTCTTCCGCCTTGCAGGCCATCGGCACCACCAGCGCGTTGATCCCTTCCCGCTCGAACCACGGGTTGTAGATCATCGGCGACTTGAAGGTGTGGGTCGGGTAACCCAGGTGCGCGATGACTTCGGTGCGGCCGTCGATGCGCATCCGCCCTTCCTTCTATTTCCGGGCCTTGTCGACCTCGGCCTGCACCGCCTTGACGGTGGCTTCGCCGACGCCGGCGGTGTGCTTGGCGATCACGGGCTTCATCTTCTCGCGCAGCTTGGCGACCTCGGCCGGCGCCAGCTCGGTCACCTGCATGCCGTTCTTCTTCAGCTCGTCGAGGATGCTGGCGGCCGCCGTGCGCGACTGCTCGCGCTGGTACTTCGCCGATTCGATCGCCGCATCGGCGATGACCTTCTTCTCGTCGGCGGCCAGCGTGTCCCAGAACTTCTTGCTGATCACCACCGACTGCGGGTTGTACTGGTGGTTGGTGAGCGTCATGAACTTCTGCACCTCGAACAGCTTGGCGCCGCGGATGGTGGCCACCGGGTTCTCCTGGCCGTCCACCGCCTTCTGCTCCAGCGCCGCGTACAGCTCGGGGAAAGGCAGCGGCGTGGGGTTGGCGTCCAGCGCCTTCACCCAGTCGACGTTGATCGGGTTCGGGATGACACGCAGCTTCAGGCCTGCGATGTCTTCCACCTTGGCGATGGGGCGCTTGCTGTTGGTCAGCTGGCGGAAGCCGAGCTCGTAATACGCCAGGCCGACGAGGCCCTTGTCTTCGAGCTTCTTGTGCAGGCCCTGGCCGAACGGCCCGTCGACCACCGCGTCGGCTTCCTTGGGGCTGCCGAAGAGGAAGGGGAAGTCGTACACCTCGAAGTCCTTGACGATGCTGGCGAAGATGCCCGAGTTCATCGAGGCCATCTCCAGCGTGCCGCCCTGCAGCGCCGACACGTTGGCCTGGTCGCTGCCGAGCGCGCCGGCGGGGTAGACGTTCACCTTGAGCTTGCCGCCGGAGTTCTTCTCCACGATCTCGGCGAACTTGTCCATGCCCATCACGATGGGGTGGCCCTTGGCGTTCTGGTTGGCGAACTTGATCGTCTTGGTCTGCGCCTGCGCGACGCCGAAAGCCGCGACCAGCGCGAGTGCGAGGCAGGACTTGAAGAACGTGCGTTTCATGCTTGTCTCCACGGAAGGATCAGTAGAACCAGCGCGCCGGCACGGTGACGAGCTGCGGGAAGAAGACCATGAGGAACATCACGGCGAACTGCGCCACCATGAAGGGCCAGACGCCCTTGGTGACTTCGTCCATGCTCACCTTGCCCACGCCGGCGACCGTGCTCAGCACGGTCCCCACGGGGGGCGTGATCAGGCCGATGGCGTTGTTGATGATGAACAGGACGCCGAAGTAGACGGGGTCGATCCCCGCCGCCTTCACCAGCGGCATGAACACCGGCGTCAGGATCAGGATGGTGGGCGTCATGTCCATCGCGGTGCCCACCAGCATGGTCACCACCATGATCATGAACATCAGCAGGACGGGCTTGTCCAGCAGGGGTTGCAGCAGCGAAACCAGCTCGGCGGGCAGGTTCGCCACCGTGATCATCCACGCCGACACCATGGCGGCCGCCACGAGGAACATGATCACGGCGGTGGTCTGCGCGGCCGCGAGGAACAGGCCGTACAGCTGGCCCCACTTCAGCTCGCGGTAGATCACCGTCGACACGAAGAGCGCATACACGGCGGCGACCACCGCGGCTTCGGTCGGCGTGAACACGCCGAATTTCAGCCCCACGACGACGATGACCGGCAGCACCAGCGCGAAGGTGGCGTCGCGGAACGCGACGACCACTTCCTCGCGCGATGCACGGGGCGCGGGCTGGATCTTCTCCTTGCGCACCAGCCACCACCAGGTGATCCACAGCGCGGCGCCGAGCATCAGGCCGGGAACGATGCCGGCCATGAACAGCTTGGAGATGGACACGTTGGCCGCGACGCCGAAGACGACGAAGCCGATGGAAGGCGGGATGATCGGCGCGATGATGCTGGCCGCGGAAAGCAGGCCCGCGGACCGGGCCGTGTCGTAGCCCGCGCGGTTCATCATCGGCAGCAGCAGCGCAGCCAGCGCCGCCGCGTCGGCCACCGCCGAACCCGACAGCGCCGCCATGATGATCGCGGCCATGATGCCGACATACCCGAGGCCGCCGCGCACATGGCCCACGAGGCTCATCGCGAAGGTGACGATGCGGCGCGACAGGCCACCGGCATTCATGATCTCGCCGGCCAGCATGAAGAAAGGCACGGCCAGCAGCGGGAAGCTGTTGGCGCCTTCCAGCGTGTTCTGCGCGAGGATCTGCGGGTCGAACATGTTCATGTGCCACATCAGCGCCGCGCCGCACACCAGCAGCGAAAACGCGATGGGCACGCCCAGCGCCATGGCGCCGAGCAGCGCGCCGAGGAAGATCGTGATGGTCATGCGCGCTCCCCGGTGGGCAGGTCGTCGGACTCGGCGACCGTGACGAGGTCCTCGTCCTTCACCTGGCCGGTGGCGAGCTTGTAGAGCTCATGCAGCAGCAACAGGCCGGCCAGCACCGAGAAGAAGACGCCGCTGGCGTAGAACCAGGCCATGGACGCTTCCATCACGGCGCTGGTGGACGAATAGTTGATCACCGCCTGCTGCCAGGCGCCCTTGGCCATCAGGACGCAGATGGCGAGCATGAGCACGTGCGAGGCGACGTAGCAGGCCTTCTTGCCCGCGCGCGGCAGGCGGGCGATCAGCGTGTCGGTGCCCAGGTGGGCGTGCGACCGGATGGCGACCACCGCCCCGAGGAAGGTCATCCAGACGAACAGCCAGCGCGAGAGCTCTTCGGAAACGGTGATGCCCGAGTTGAAGCCGTAGCGCAGCACGACGTTGCCGAACACCATCAGCACCATCAGCACGAGGCACACGACCATCAGGAAATTGAAGATCCGGCAGAGGCCGTCGATCGCCTTGTCGAGCATGTTTGTCTCCTGTCGGCCAATTTTGTACGGACTGGTTAGTTTTAAATTCGAGGGTTACTACCTATCCGCCCCCCGCGCGGCCGCATAACTGTTATTTCCGAACGAAGCGCGCGATCAGCTCGACCACGTTGGCCCGTCGCTGCGCGACGTACGCCGGAGACTTCATGTCCACCTTGAAGATGCGCCCGAAGGTGTGCCGGTTGGACACGTTGAAGAACGACAGCGCCGAGATCGAGGCGTGGATGTCGACCGGGTCCAGGCCCTTGCGGAAGATGCCCGCCTTGACGCCGCGATCGTAGAGGCGGCGGATGGCCGAGATGGCGGGGACGTTCAATTCCTGGATGCGGCGGCTTTGCGCCAGGTACTCGCCCCGGTTGATGTTCTCGGCCATCACGAGGCGGATGTAGCTCTCGTGGTGCAGGTGGTGGTCGAAGGTGAACGCCACCAGCCTGCGCAGCGCCTCCTCCGGTTCCAGGTCGTCCAGGTGCAGCTCGGCCTCGACCTCGCGCGTGCGGCGGTACGCCTCCTCCAGTACCGCGAGGTACAGGCCTTCCTTGCCGCCGAAGTAGTAGTAGATCATCCGCTTGCTGGTCTTCGTCAGCTCGGCGATCTCGTCGATGCGCGCCCCGGCCAGGCCCTTCTCGCCGAACTCCTGTTCGGCCACCTCCAGGATGTTGGCCTGCGTGCGTTCCGGGTCGTTGGTACGCTGCGGCGCGCTGCGCTTGGCCGCGCGCGCGGGCGCCGTCTTGCGCAGCGCCTTCAGACGTACTGGTTCGTTCATTTGCGCGAGTATAGGACCGGCCGGCCCCTGCGCGAACCCCCCGGGGTCAGGCCGCCGCTGCCATCCGCACGCACAGGTCGAAGGCCGCCTGCAGGCCCTCGATGCGGGCGACGTTCCGGCCCGCGATGTCGAAGGCGCTGCCGCTGGCCGACGTCGCGACCGGAATCGGGAGGCCGCCGTGCAGCGTCACGCCGCGCTCGAAGCCCATGATCTTCATCGCGATCTGGCCCTGGTCGTGGTACATCGATACCACCGCGTCGAAGTCGCCGCGCCGCGCCGCGATGAACACGGTGTCGGGCGACCACGGGCCGCTGGCGTCGATGCCGGCGCGCTTGAGCTTCTCGACCGCCGGGGCGATCACTTCGATTTCTTCCATGCCGATCGAGCCGCCGTCACCCGCATGCGGGTTCAGGCCCGACACCGCGACTCGGGGCTTTGGGATACCCGCGCGGCGCAGCGCCCTGTCGATGATCCTCACGGCTTCGTCGACGGCTTGCGGCGTGATCAGGTCCGCCACTTCCCGCAAGGGCACATGCGACGTGACGCGCGAGGTCCACAGGTTGTCCGTGATGTTGAACTCGCAGACGAAGTCCTTCACGCCGAAGCGCTTCTGCATGTAGCGCAGCTCGTCTTCCTCGTCCATGCCGGCCAGGCGCAGCGAGTGCTTGTTCATGGGCGCGAAGAGGATGGCGTCGACGATGCCGTCCTTCGCAAGGTCGGTCGCGGCCGTGAGCGCCTCCAGCACCGTGGCGCCGGCGGCAGCGGTGCACTGGCCCATGGGCGCGGCGCCGGTTTCGCGCTGCACGCGATGCGCGATGCGGCCCAGGTCCAGCTTCGTGCCGGCGATCTCCTCGCCACGCGCCAGCACCGAGTGCGGTGCGATCAGCTGGATGTCGGCGGCGGCAAGGTTGGCCTCGCGTGACAGCAGCTTCACCGCCATCTCGGGGCCGACCCCGGCGGGGTCGCCCATCACCAGGGCGATGCGGGGGCGCTTGGCCATCACATGCCCTCCGCCTTGATGTTGGCGTCCTTCAGCAGCTTGCCGTAGCGTGCGAACTCTTGGCGGTTCATGGCCGAGAACGGCTCGCCCATCAGCGTGCCGACGTCGCCGCCGAGGCCGCGGATGCGCGATTGCACGTCGGGCAGCTTCAGCACCTTCGCGAGCTCCGCCGTCAGCGTGTCGACCGCGGGCTTGGGCGAGCCGGCGGTGACGTACAGCGCATACCAGGTCTGCACGTCGGCGCCCTTGATGCCGGATTCGGCCAGCGTGGGCACGTCGGGCAGTTCGGCGCTGCGCTGGTCGGCCGTGACCGCCAGCGCGCGCAGGTTCCCGGCGCGGATCTGGCTCATGGCCGACGACGTCGAGTCGAACATCATCGTGACCTCGCCCGAGATCACGTCCACATGCGCCTGCGAACTGCCCTTGTAGGGGACGTGGATGGCCTGCGTGTTCGTCGCCAGCGCGAAGGCCGCGCCCGCGATGTGCTGCGTGCTGCCGACGCCCGAGGACGCGTACTTCAATTGCCCGGGCTTCGCGGCCATGGCGGCGGCGACGTCCTTCACCGACTTGTACGGCGAGTTCGCGGCCACCACCAGGACGTTCGGCATCACGGCCACGAGGCCGATCGGCTGCAGGTCCTTGAGCGGATCGAACTTGAGCTTGAGCAGGTGCGGCGCAATCGCCTGCCCGGTGTTCGTCGCGAGCAGGAGTGTCGTGCCGTCGGGCGTGGCGTGCGCCGTGACGTCGGCGGCGATCGTGTTCGAAGCGCCGGGGCGATTCTCGACGACCACGGGCTGCTTGAAGTCCGCCGCGAACTTCTCGGCGAGCATGCGCGCGAGGATGTCCGTGCCGCCACCCGGCGAGGCACCGACCATGATGCGCACCGACTTGTCGGGCCAGGCCTGCGCGTGTGCGAGGGGCGCCGCGAGGGCGAGCGTGGCGGCAATGGCCGCGATGAAACGGAAACGGGCGGGCCGCATGGTGTCTCCTGGGGATTCTTGTGGCCTCAGGGTACGGCGGGCAGCCATTTCCCGCCAATGAATTCTGCGCAGGAAGCCATCACCTTTTGGCTATATTGCGGGCGTGGCCAAGCCCCTTTCCGACCCGGCGCTGCTCATGCGCTTGCGCACGCGTCAGCTGCTCCTCATCGACGCGCTGGGCCGCGAGCGCAACCTTGGCCGCGCCGCCGCCGCGCTCGACATGACGCAGCCCGCCGCCACCAAGCAGCTGAAGCAGGCCGAGGAAGCGCTGGGCGTCGCCCTCTTCGCGCGCCGTGCGCGGGGCATGGAGCCGACGCCGGCCGGCGAGGTGGTGATCCGCTTCGCGCAGCAGGCGCTGGTGGACTTCGGCTTCGCGCGCCAGCAGCTCGCCGCGCTGCGTTCGGGCCTGCACGGCAGCCTGCGCATCGGCACCGTGCCCGGCGCGCTGCCGCAGCTGGTCGCGCCCGCACTGGCCGAGTTCAAGCGGCTCCACCCGCGCGTGGCGGCTTCGGTGATGGTCGAGACCAGCGACGTGATGCTGGACCTGCTGGAGCGCGGGCAGGTCGACCTGGTGCTCGGGCGCCCGACCGAGGGCCATCACGACGACGAGCTCGAAGTGGTGCCGCTGCTGGCGGAGGAACAGGTGGTGGTCGCGCGCAAGGGCCACCCGCTGCTGGCGGCGCGCAAGCCGGCGCTGAAGGACCTGACGCGCTGGCCGTGGATCCTGCAGCCGCCGGGCTCGCCGCAGCGCGGGCGCTTCGAAGCGGCGCTGCGCCACGCGGGCCTGCATGCGCGGCTGGACATCACCGAAAGCGCATCGACGGTGGCGACGACCGTGCTGCTGGAGGCCAGCGACATGCTGGCGATCATGCCGGCATCACTAGCCGCGCACTACGGGCGGCTCGGTGTGATCCGCGTGGTGCCGTTGCAGTTGCCCCTGCAGGTGCCGGCGGTGCACCTCATGCTGCTGCGGCGGCGCTCGCCGTCGCCCGCCGCGGCGGGCTTCGTCGGCGTGCTGCGCGAGCTGGCCGCTATTTAGCCGCCGGCCCCACCTTCACCCACTGCCACTCGAGCCAGTTGTCGGCGCGGTGCACCGCCTCGACGTTGCTGCGCGCCGCCCACGGGATCACCTGGCGGTGCAGCGGCAGCGTGAGCACTTCGTCCTTGACCAGCTTGAGCGCCTCCTTGATCAATTGCTCGCGCTTTTTCGCGTCGGCTTCCTTCGACGATGCCTCGATCAGCTGGTCGAGCTTGGCGTTCTTGTAGTTGCCCCAGTTGTAGTAGCCCACGCCCTGTTCGGCGCGCGAGTGCAGCACGGGGGTGAGCACCGTCTCCGCATCGGTGATCGCGCCGCCCCACCCCAGCATGTACAGCGACACGTCGAGTTTCTCGGCCTTCGGGAAGTAGGTGGCGCGCGGCTGTGCCAGCACGTTCACCTTGATGCCGATCTTGGCCCACATGGCCGACAGCGCCTCGCAGATCGACTGGTCGTTGATGTAGCGGTTGTTGGGGCAATCCAGCTGCACCTCGAAGCCGCTGCCGTAGCCGGCCGCGGCCAGCAGCTGCTTGGCCTTGTTCAGGTCGTAGGGCATGCGCGCTTCGAGCGCCGGGTCGTTGTAGGTGCCCAGCGGCGACGGCGTGGTGGCGCCCGTGGGCAGGGCCTGGCCGCGCATCACCGTGCGCTTGAGCGTCTCGACGTCGATGGCGTGGTACAGCGCCTGGCGCACGCGCAGGTCCTTGAACGGGTTCTTGCCCTTGACGTTGCTGTACAGCAGCTCGTCGCGCGCCTGGTCCATGCCGATGAAGATGATGCGGTTCTCCAACCCGTCGATCACCTTCACGCCCTGCGTGCTCTTCAGCCGCGCGATGTCCTGCGGCGCGGGGTCGAGCACGAAGTCGATTTCGCCGGAGATGAGGGCCGCCGTGCGCGTGGCGTCGTTCTTGATCGGCGAGTACACCACCTCCTGCACGTTGCCTTCGATCTTGCCCCAGTAGCTGGGGTTGCGCTTGTAGACCGTCTTGGTGTCGGGCTGGCGCGAGACGAGGATGTAGGGACCGGTGCCGTTGGTGTTGAGGTTGGTGTACTTGTCTTCCTTGTTCTTGAAGTCCAGCGGCGCGGCGGCGTTGTTCTTCTCCGTCCACGCCTTGTTCATGATGTAGATCAGGCTGGCGTGCTGCAGGAAGATGGGGTTGAACTCCTTCAGCTGGAACTCGACCTCGAAGTCGCTGATCTTCACCGGCGTGCCCAGCGCGACGGCGTAGGCGCGGAACGGCGAGGCCTGGTGCGCGCCGCGCGCGATCGAGAAGATCACGTCGTCGGCCGTGAAGGGCGCGCCGTCGTGGAACTTCACGTTCTGGCGCAGCTTCATGCGCCACACGGTGGGGCTCACCTGCTTCCATTCGGTGGCCAGCGCCGGGATGATGCCCAGCTTCTTGTCGCGCATCACGAGCGTGTCGTAGACCTGCCCGTTGATCGAGTTGGTGAGCAGCTCGTTCTGCGAATGCGGGTCCAGCGTCTGCAGGTCGCCCTGGCTGCTCCAGCGCAGGGTCTGCGCGGAGGCCAGGCCGCAGAAGGCGGCAAGGATGAGGAGGGACAGGCGCAGTCTTTTCATGGCTTCTCCATCGGGTTTGACGCGCGATTCTGGTGGCAAGATTTGGGCCAGCGCAATGGTGGTTCCCAGTGAAGATCGCTTCCTTCAACGTGAACGGCGTCAAGGGCCGCATGCCCCGGCTGCTGGAATGGCTGGAAGAGACACGCCCCGACGTCGCCTGCCTGCAGGAGATCAAGACGGGCGACGCCACCTTCCCCATCGCACCGATCGAGGCCGCCGGCTACCGCGCGGTGTGGCACGGGCAACGCTCCCACCATGGCGTGGCCGTGCTGGCGCGCGGCGCCGCGCCACGCGAGATCCGGCGCGGCCTGCCCGGCGACGACGCCGACGGGCAAGCGCGCTGGCTGGAGACCGACGTCGCCGGCATCCGAGTGGTGTCGCTCTACCTGCCCAACGGCAATCCCACCGGCAGCCCCAACTTCGAGTACAAGCTGCGCTGGTTCGACCGGCTGGTGGCCTACGCGCAGCAGCTGCTCGCCGACGGCGTGCCGACGGTGCTGGCGGGCGACTTCAACGTGGTGCCGACCAACGCCGACATCTACAACTGGTGGCTGTGGCGCTTCGACGCCGTGCTGCAGGCACCCACGCGAGAGCGCTACGAGCGCCTGCTGGCGCAAGGCTGGGTGGATGCGACGCGCCGCCTGCACCCAACGGAGCGCATCTACACCTTCTGGGTGAACGCCGATGCCCACCGGCGCAACGCCGGCTTCCGCATGGATTTCCTGCTGCTCGACCCGCGCCTGGCCACGCGGCTGAAAGCGACGGGTGTCGACGCGGAACACCGCGGCCGCGAGAAGCCGAGCGACCATGCGCCGGTGTGGATCGAACTCGCATGAGCGCCGCGAACGACCCCTTCGGCCTGCAGCGCTTCGTCGATGCGCAGGATCCCGTGATCGATGGCGTGCTGCGCGAGCTGGCAAGCGGCCGCAAGCGCACGCACTGGATGTGGTTCGTGTTCCCGCAGCACGAGGCGCTGGGCATGAGCGCCATGGCCAGGCGCTATGGCATCTCGTCGTTGGCGGAAGCGCGCGCGTACCTCGCGCACCCCGTGCTCGGCGCCCGCCTGCGCCGCTGCGTCGATGTGGTGATGCAGGCGCGAGGGCGCAGCGCACACGACATCTTCGGATCGCCCGACGACGTGAAGTTCAAGTCTTCCCTCACGCTGTTCGAGCGGGCCGCGCCCGGCGAGCCGCGGTTCGCGCAGGCACTCGAGGAATTTTTCGCAGGCCAGCGCGACGCCCGTACGCTCGAGTTGATTCAGGCTTGATACAAGCTCGGCCTTGCGTCCTACAGGCCCATGGTTGGGCCACGCCTAGCATCGCTGAACCTTGACGAACCGAGCAGTACCCATGGCGCAAGGCGCAGCACCCGGCCGCACGGCCTCCAACGTGCAACCCCGATTCATCCTGGCAGCGGCAATGGTCGCGCTGCTGGCCGCGTGCGGCGGCGGCGGTGGCGGCACCGGCGAAGCGCCGCTTGCCGCGACGACCGCGGCGCAGGTCGCGGCTCCCGCCGGAACACAGGCTCCGGGTGCGACTCCGGCGTCGCCCACACCGGCACCCACAGCCGCGCCCGCGCAGGCCGTGGGCGTCTCCGTGGCCGCCGCCGATGTGGCGAACACCACGCTGGCAGGCAACCAGTCCATCCGCAACGTGTCCGCACTGGCCGGCGGCGGCTATGCCGTCACCTGGTCCGCCGCGGCGGGCCTGTTCGTCCAGCGCTACGACGCGCAAGGGGCGAAGGCCGGCAGCGAAACGCCGATCGCCGGCGCATCCCCGGATGCCGCTGCCGCGGTCTTGCCCGACGGAACCGTCGTCACGGCGTCCTCGGAAGCGCGCGGCATCGTCGTGCGCCGCGGCGACGGCAGCGAAGCGGTGGTGGCCACGGGAGCCGGCGTTCGCCAGCCCGTGCTGCTCGCGCTCGACGACGGCGGCATCGCCGTCGGCTGGGCGCAGATGCACCCGGGCAACGTGCAGTCGCAGCATGCGCAACGCCTCGACGCTCAATTGCGCGCGAACGGCGCACCGGTGGACTTCGCGGCCGGCGGCGCGGAACAGAACGTGTCCCTCACGCTGGTCGCCGCGCCCGGCGGCACCTTCGTCGCGGGCGTCACGCATCGCTGGCAGGGCATCGGCTACGTGCAGTACCGCATCGCGGGCCGCGACGTCGGCGCCCTCGCCGACGCGAACGCGGGCCTGCCCGAGTTCAACACCTCGCTCGCGCCGCTGGCCGACGGCCGCTTCGCGCTGTGGTCCATGGGTTCGGGCGGCGCCTACCTGCAATTGCTCGATGCATCCGGCGGCGCGAGCGGCGCCCCGGTGCGCCTCGCGGCCGCGCCGGAGACGGGCGTCGCCCTGGCGGACGGCGGCTGGGTCACGGTGACGCGCCAGATGTACGGCCTGCCTTCGCTGGCGCAGCGCTTCGACGCCTCGGGCAATGCGGTGGGTGCTGCGGTGGACGCCGCATCGGGCATGTCGCGGCCCCTGGTCGCATCGCGTGTCGGTTCCGGCTTCGCGCTCGCGTGGAACTTCACCGGCGCGATGGGCGACAGCGACGTGCGCACGCAGCGCATCGCCGCGCCCTGATCACCCGCGCGGGTGGTGCCGCGCGTGCAGCTGCTTCAGCCGCTCGCGCGCCACGTGCGTGTAGATCGTGGTCGTCGAGATGTCGGCGTGCCCCAGCAGCATCTGCACCGCGCGCAGGTCGGCGCCATGATTGAGCAGGTGCGTGGCGAACGCGTGGCGCAAGGTGTGCGGCGACAGCGGTGACGTGATGCCCGCCGCGCGCGCGTACTTCTTCACGATCACCCAGAACATGGCGCGCGACATGCCTTCGCCGCGCGCGGTGACGAACAGGTCCTCGGTCTGCTGTTCCCCCAGGATCCGTTGCCGCGCATCGCGCAGGTAGCGCTGGATCCAGTCGCCCGCCACCTGGCCAAAAGGCACCAGCCGCTCCTTGCCGCCCTTGCCGGTCACGCGCAGCACGTGCTCGTTCATGGACACGGCGAAGGTCTTCAGGCCCACCAGCTCGCTCACGCGCAGGCCGCTCGCGTAGATCAGCTCCAGCATCGTGCGGTCGCGCAAGCCGAGAGGCATGTCGACGTCGGGTGCGGCGAGCAAGGCCTCGACTTGCGTCTCGGTCAGCGTCTTCGGCACGCGCAGCGGCTGCTTGGCCGCCTGCAGGCGCAAGGTGGGGTCGGCCTGGACGAAGCCCTCGCGCAGCGCCCACCGGAAGTAGCGGCGGAATACCGTGAGGCGCCGGTTGGCGGTGGTCGCCTTGCTCTCGCCGTGCCGCGCCGCGAAGTAGGCGTTGATGTCCGACTCGGTCGCGGTCGTGAGCGACCGGTCTTTTTTCACGAGCCATTCGCCGAACAGCACGAGGTCGCGCCGGTAAGCCGCCAGCGTGTTCTTCGACAGCCCCTCCTCGAGCCACAGGGCGTCGATGAAGGAATCGATGCTGCCATCCGACATCGCGCCGGACGATAGCACGCGTGCTGAGTCGACCCGCACCGACACCCGCCGCCTGAGCGCTTCCTACAGGGCCGCGCAGGTGATGAGCCTCATAGTCGCTCATCGTTGTACGGCCCTGGAGTTTTTCACGCCATGCGCATGCTGTTCCGCGCGTTGGCCGTCTGCCTCAGCCTTCTGGCGCCGCTCGCGTGGGCGGGCAAGCAGACCGTCTGCACCATCACCATCAATTCGGCGGACGAACAGAAGACGTTCCGCAAGTACCTGTCGCCCGACAAGTACGAGTTCGTCGAGCTCGTCGAGCGCGGGCGCAAGGATTGGCTCGCCTCCGCCTGCCAGGCCAAGGTGAGCTGCGACGTGCTCGTGATCTCCGGCCACCACGGCGAAGGCAACGTCTTCTTCTCCGACGCGCTGGACATCAACGAGCACCTGGACATCGAGGAGCTGGAGCGCGTGTCCTGCTCCAATTCGTGTCCCAAGCTCTTCGCAAACCTGAAGGAGGTCTACCTCTTCGGGTGCAACACGCTCAACCCGCAGCCGCAGCTGACGGCCTCCGAAGAAATCCAGCGCAGCCTGCTGCGCGAAGGCCGCAACCAGATGGACGCCGCGCAGCTGGCCAAGCGGCTCGGCCTGCAGCGTGGCGAATCCAGCCGCGACCGCATGCGCATGGTGTTCCCGCAGGTGCCGGTGATCTACGGCTTTTCTTCGGTGGCGCCGCTCGGCCCCGTCGCCGCCGTGTCGCTCAACCGCTACTTCCAGCAGGCCGGGCCCGGCGAAGTCGGCAAGGGCCGCGCCAGCGCGAGCCTGCTGCGCAACTTCGCCCAGCACAGCATGGTGTCGACGCGCGGCATGGCGGAGTCCGATCCCCTCATGCCGCTGCGCCGCGACATCTGCAACCTCGCCGACGACGGCGCGACGGAAGCGAAGAAGGTCGATGCGATCCACGAGATGATGCGCCGGCCCATCGCCGAGTCGCGCCTGCTGCTCGATCGCATCGAGCGCTTCATGGCGACGCTGGACACCGGCAAGCGCGCTTCGCCCGCCGTGGCGCAGGCGCTCGAGGGCATCGCACGCGACACCCAGGTGCGTGACCGCTACATGGCCTTCGCACGCGACGCCGACCAGTTGCCCGTGCGCGCGCGGATGATCCAGCTGGCCCAGGGCTTCGGCTGGCTGTCCGCGGAGGACCGCCGCAAGGAAATCGTCGCCACGCTCGGAGACATGGTGGCGCGCAAGGAAGTGGGCGCGGCCGAGGTCAACCTCGCCTGCAAGTTGAACGAGCAGCGCGAACTGGACGGCGCCTTGCAGCAGGTGGCGGCCCGGGCCTCGCGTCCCGATGCCGCCGGGCCATCGGCCGTGCTCGCGTGCCTGGGCAGCACCGAAGCGCGCAACCGCGTGTTGGAGAACCTCGTGAGCACGTCGGATGCCGAAGTGCAGGTGGCCCAGGCCTACCTGCGCCAGCGGCCCATCGCCGACGCCGCCGAGCTGCGCGGCGTGACCCGCGCCATCACCCGCATGTCCGCGCCGGAAGCGCAGGTCCGCGCGCTCGACACGCTCGGCCGCCATTACCTGAACGATCGCGAGAGCGTCGCGACGCTGAAGGAACTGTTCGCGCGCACCAAGTCGGCCGCCGTGCAGAACGCGATCGCGGGCGTGCTGATCCGCGCCGACCGGCGTTCCGTTTCGGCCGCCGACATGCTGCCGACGCTGCGCGAACACCGCCTGTCGGCAGCGCGCGGGGACAGCATGGTGGACGCGCTGATCGCGCGTTTGCAGCAGATTTCCTGACATCCGTCACGGTTTCGCGAGGGGTCGCGTAACAAACTACGCCACGGCGGTGCCTGTGCAATACTGCCCGCTCGTTTCGCGCTGAGCCAGCAGTACCGCTCGATGCACACCCCTTCGTTGTTCCGTCACGCGCTCCTCGTCGGGGCTGCGCTTGCCGCGCTCGTGTCCTTCGCCGCCGAGGCCGCGACCAAGACCGTCTGCACCATCACCGTCAACTCGGCCGATGAGCGCGAGATGTTCAAGCGCCACCTGCCGCCCGGCGACTACAAGTTCGTCGAACTGGTCGAGCGCAACCGCCCCGACTGGCTCGCCTCGGCCTGCCAGGCCAAGGTGCAGTGCGACGCGCTCATCATCTCCGGCCACTTCGACGGCGGCGACGAGTTCTACACGGACAGCAACGAGAAAAGCGAGTACCTCACCGTCGCGGAAATGGAGCGCGCCTCGTGCAGCGATTCCTGCCCTGGCGTCTTCGCGAACCTGAAGGAGGTCTACCTCTTCGGCTGCAACACGCTCAAGCCGCTGCCCGAGCAGCACGCGCTGAGCAACCGCGACCGCATCCGGCACATCTTCAAGGACGTGCCTGTCATCTACGGCTTCTCGTCGAAGGCGCCGCTGGGCCGCTACGCCGGCCCGGTGGTCGAGCGCTGGCTGCAGACGCAGCCCGAGGTGGGCAGCGGCAAGGTCAACCAGAAGCTGCTCGGGGCCTTTGCGCAGGTATCGATGACGGTCACGCCGGGCATCACGAATGCCGATCCGCAGGCCAAGCTGCGCGCCGACGCCTGCCGCTTCATCGACGACCGCCTCTCGCCGGCGCAGAAGGTCGAGTTCCTGCACGAGGTGCTCAAGGGCGACCTGCAGGAAGTGCGCATGCTGCAGGAGCAGCTGGAGCGCTTCGCCAACGCGATCGGCCCCAAGCAGCGCTTCGAATCGAAGACGGCCGCGGCCTTCGCGTCGCTGGCCCGCGACCAGGCCACGCGCGAGCGCTACCTGGACTTCGCCCGCACCGCTTCCGAATCGCCCGCGCGCATGCGCATGATGGCCTTCGCCCGCAACATCGGCTGGCTCACGCCCTCGCAGGAGCAGGCCGAGTTCCTGCGCATGCTGGGCGAACGCGTGGCGCGCGACGACGTCGGCCGTGAGGAGATCGACATGGCCTGCACCCGTGAACGCGATGCGGGCAGCGAATCCGCGCTGAAGCCGCTGGCCACGGGCGTCTTCAAGTCGAGCAAGGTGGCGCCCTTCGCCGCCCTCGCCTGCCTGGGCAACGCCGAGGCGCACGCGCGCGTCGTGCGTGCGATGGCCAGCGCGGACACCCAGGACGTCGCCATGGTGCAGACCTACCTGCGCCACCGCCCGCTGACGGACAGCAGCGAGATGCGCACCGTCGCTTCGTCGATCGGCAAGATGCCGACGCCCGGCGCGCAGGTCCGCGCCCTGGAGACGCTGGCCCGCCAGCGCGTGTCGGACCCGGAGAGCCTGCGCGAGATCGCGCGGCTGTTCCCCTCGGCCAAGTCGGTCGACGTGCAGCGTGCGATCGCGGCGATCCTGATCCGCGCCGACCACCGCGTGCTCGGCCAGGCGGACCTGGCGCGCTCGCTCAAGCAGCACCGCCTGAAGTCGCCCGACGGCGGCAGCGACGTGATCGACGCGCTGATCCGCGTGCTGCAGGCCGGCTAGGCGCTCACTCCAGCGAGCACACGTTCGCGAGGTCGGTCCCGGCGCGCGGGATCACCTTGTTGGCCGGCGGCGCGCGCTTGCCCTTGCCTTCCACCCACGCCTCCAGCGCGATGAACGCGGCGCGGTAGCACGGCGTGATGGGCCGCAGCTTGTCGGGGAACTCGTCGTAGAGCTGGTCCACGTGGTTGCCCGCCTCCACCACGTAGTAGCGGTGCATGTTGCTGCGCCCCGCCTTGCGGATCAGTTCGGCGTAGTTGTCGGAGTTGGTGCGGATCGGCAGCAGCGAGTCGAGCGTGCCGTGCAGCGTGATCAGGGGCTTGCCGATGCGGCCCGTGACCGAGATGCGGTCCACGGCCTGCGCCACCGCGGGCGGGCGGTCGGCGTAGACGTAGTCGGCGTCGCAGTACGGCACGCCCGAGGCGCAGAAGGCGATGCCGCCGTTCAAGGCGCCGTCGTACGTCGGGTCCATCTCCTCGCGGTAGGTGCGCTGGCTCAGGTCCCAGTAGACCCCGTAGTGGTGTTCCCAGAGGAATTCCGAGCCGCGCGCGTAGCCGGCCGCGATGATCTTCTCGTACGCGGCCGAATCGCCCGTGGCGCGCCACGTGGGATACCAGCGCAGGGCCGGCGGCAGCGACGTGAGGATGTTGGGGCCCTCGGGCCGCCAGAAGACGCCTTCCCAGTCGACGCCGCCGTCGTACAGGTCCGGGCGGTTCTCGATCGCGTAGCGCGTGAGGTAGCCGCCGTTCGACAGGCCCGTCATGTACGTGTACGCGGGCAGCTTGCCGTAGCGCTGGCGCACCACTTCCTTCGCGGCGATCGTCAGCTCGGTCACGCGGCGGTGCCACTCGGCGATCGCGTCACCGGGGTTCACGCCGTCGTTCTGGAAGCTGGTGCCGCTGTTGCCCTTGTCGGTGGACGCATACGCATAGCCGCGCGCGACGAACCAGTCGGACAGGATGAAGTCGTTGGCGTACTGGCGGCGCACGCCGGGCGCGCCGGTGACCACCAGCTTGCCGTTCCAGTTGTCGGGCAGGCGGATGACGAACTGCGCGTCGTGGAACCAGCCGTAGTAGCCGTTGGTGGTGGACGTGTCGGGGAAGTAGCCGTCGACCTGGATGCCCGGCACCGCCCCCACGGGGTTGCGCGTGGCCTGCGAATGCAGCGTGCCCCAGTCGCTCGGGTCCGTGCGGTTCATCGCGATGAGGTAGCGCGTGGACAGGTCCGCCACGCAGATCGCGTCCTGCTTCTCCGCGCCGGGCACCTGGATCGCCGACATGTTCGCGCAGTTGGCCAGGGGCGCCTGCGCGTGCGCCGCGCAGGCCATCAGGGCGGCGGCCGCGGCCGCCAGCAGCTTCTTCATCGTCGTGTCTCCCATCAGCGGCCTTCTTTATAGGAACAAAGGCTCGCGGCGTGGGCCGGCGGCGTGCGCAATGTTGCACGCCGCCGCCCCCAGTGGGAGAGATTGCAAAAGCGTCCTACACGCCGGATCGCCGCGGGACGACGCGGCGGCGGGCGGTCGTCCTAGGCGGCCGCCGTGCGCCAGGCCGCGCTCATGGCCGCGACGTGGCGGTGGTCGGTGCCGCAGCAGCCGCCCAGCACGTTCAGGCGCGACAGCGGCTGGCGCAGGCGCCGGTAGCAGCCGCCCAGGTCGATGGGGTCGCCGGCATCCAGCTGTGTCATCACGTCGAGCTCCGCGTGGCTGCGCGTCGACGCATTGGCCCGCACGCCCTGGATGCGGTCGCGCCACGCGCCGGGCTCCTGGAGCACGCGCTCGAAGTGCGTCGGGTGCGCGCAGTTGACCATGTAGTAGGCGGGCTTCGCGGCGCCGCGCGCGGCGCAATCGGCGTCGACCGCCTCGATCGCCTCGCGCAGGCCTTGCCCGCTGGGCAGCTTGCCGTCGGTCTCCAGCGTGAACGAGATGGCGAAGGGGCGTTGCACACGGGCGCACGCCCGCGCCACGCCGATGGCTTCGGCGGTGGTGGTCATGGTGATCGCCGTGACCATGTCCGCGCCCGCTTCCGCCAGCGCGTCCACCTGCGGCTGGTGCGCGCGGCGCATGTCCTCCTCGGGCACGCCGCTCGCGGCCACGTAGCCGTCGCCGCGCGGGCCGACGCAGCCGCTCACGACGATGGGCCCCGCGATGCGCGCCGCGTATTCGGAGCGCAATTCGCCCATCAGCTTCACGGCTTCGCGGTTGATGCGCTGGATCGTCTCGACGTCGTGGCCGAGCTTCGCGCCCCACTGCGCGCCGGCGCGCCAGGTGGGGCTCTCGAGGATGTAGCCGGCCTCCCCTGTCGCCGCCGCGAGATCGAGGTAACGCCGGTAGTAGCGGCGCAAGGTGTCGCGGCCCTCGGGTGTGAGCATCAGCACGTACGCGGCGAACTCGGGCAGCTCCACGCCGTCCTGGTAGATCAGCACCGTCTCGATGCCGCCGTCGGTGAGGAACCAGCCGCCTTCGAGCTGGGGCAGGGATGCGTTCGCGTTCATTCGGTTGTCCTGTCGTGGGTTCGTTCGCTGTCGCGCATGAAGGCGACCAGGCGGGCCACGAAGCGCGCCGGCTGTTCCCAATGCACCGCGTGGCCGACAGCAGGATAGACGACCAGGTGCGAGCCGTGCAGCCGCGCGAGCAATTCGGCCTGGTCGGCCTTGCCGGTGAAGGCGTCCTGGTCGCCCCAGTGCAGCTGCACGGGCTTGCGGATGGATCGCGTGTCGCCGATGTCGTCCTTGAGCAGGCCCGCGCTGGCCAGGCGCCACACGTGCGCCGGGACCATCAGGCTCTGGCGGATCATGTGCTCGACGAAATCGGCGTCGACGGGCGAAGCCAGCGTGGACAGCTGGAATTCGCGCGCCAGCGCGTCGGGCACCGGGTCGGTCAAGGGCACCAGGGCCTCGCGGTAGAAAGGCTCGAAGGCCTCGTTGCGGCTGAAGCCGGCGAAGGTGCCGACGAGGACCAGCCCGCGCACGAGCCCCGGCGCGTCCACCGCCAGGCGCAGCGCGTTGGCCGTGCCCATGGAGTGGCCGACGATCCACATCGGGCCCAGGCCCATCTCGCGGATGAATTCCGCCGCGTCCCGCGCGAAGTCGGCGCTGTCGTAGCCGGCTTCGGGCTTGTCGGAGCGGCCATGGCCGCGCTGCGACAGGGCGAAGGCGTGCACGCCGTCGGGCAGCAGGGGCAGCACCGGGTCCCACGAGTGCAGCGAATCGGTCAGGCCGTGCAGGAACAGCACCGGCGTGCCGCGGCCGCGTTCGGCGACCTGCAGGGTGACGCCCGTCGCCAGGCGCACGTTGCGCAGCTGGACGGCGCTCATCGTGCCCCCTCGCGCGCACCGGCCAGGGAGAAGTCGGGCGCATGGACGTCGCGGGCAATGGCCATGTCGACCCAGCGGCCGCTGCGCTGGTCGTCAAAACCGACGCGCGGCTTGAAATGCCCGGCGGCGCGGTAGGTGCCGAAGAGGCGGTCCCACAGCGGGAAGTCGCTGTAGTTGAACGCATGGACGTCGTAGGCGTGGTGCACGCTGTGCGCCTCGGGGCGCTGCACGAACCAGCCGATCCACGCCGGCGTGCGGATGTCGGCGTGCTGGAACACGGCGTTGAAGTTGCCGATGAAGCCCACGATGGCCGCGGCCACCGGGTCGAGGCCGAGCACGGGGCCGGTGACGACGACGGCGATCACGGTGTACGCCGCCATCTCGCTCGGGTGGAAGACGAACGCGCCGGAGACGTCGAGGCGCTGCGCGCTGTGGTGCATCTGGTGGAACATGCGCCACAGGAGCGGCACGCGGTGCACGCTGCGGTGCCAGGCGTAGTTCACGAGCGTGAGCACGAGGAAGCCCACGAGCGCGCCGCCGGCCACGCCCAGCGCGGCGCCGGGCAGCAGGCTGTGCTCGAACCACGAGGCGGGCATGAGCAGCGGCAGGCCCACGCCCACGCCGGCGTAGAGGGCGACGAAGACGAGGCCGGTGGTCTTCCACAACTTCACGCGCGGCTGCCAGCGGGCGGCGGCGAAGCGTTCGAGGAGCAGGAAAACCGGGTAAGGCAGGAAGGAAGCGATGAGGAGGATGTCGGTGACTTGCATGGTTGGGGGTCGGGGTCGGGAGAAGCACGGAATCGTCCGCGAAGAGCCCGCCCTACACTGAGGTCGGTCCTGCAACAAACCGGACATTTCTGCCATGCCGACCCCCATCGAGGTCGCCCTGCTGGCGCTGCCGGAGTCGACGGCGTCCACGCTCTACGGGCTCTACGACATCCTCGCCAGCGTGCGCCGGGACTGGAGCATCCTGCACGGCGAGCAAATGCAGGACTCGCCGTTCCGCCCGCTGATCGTCAGCCCCGACGGCCGGCCGGTGGAAACCGTCAACGGCGTGGTCGTCACGCCGCACTGCGGCTTCAAGGAATGCCAGTCACCGGCCATCGCCATCGTGGCCGACCTGGTCGTCGCGCCCGACGGCGCGGCCGACGGCTTCGACGAATCCATCGCGTGGCTCCTGCGCTGCCACGAAGCGGGCGCCACGCTGGCGTCGGCCTGCTCGGGCGCCGTCCTGCTCGCGCGCACGGGCCTGCTCGACGGCCTCGAGGCCACGTCGCACTGGGCCTTCTGCGACGCGCTGCAGCGCCTGCACCCCACCACGCGCTGGTACGCGGACCGCGGCCTGGTCTCCACCGGCCCGGGCAAGCGCATCCTGATGGCGGGCAGCGGCGTGGCCTGGCACATGCTGGCGCTGGCCCTGGTCGCGCGCCATGCCGGGCCCGAGGACGCGATGCGCGTGGCGCGGATCAACCTGATGGACCTGCAGGTGTCCAGCCCGCTCGCGTACGCGTCGCTCACGCACGGCGCACGCGCGGCCGACCCGGTGATCGAGCGCGCGCAGCAATGGGTGGCGCAGCACTACGCCGAGGCGGATGCGCCCGTGGCCGACATGGCGCGCATCACGGGCCTGGCCGAGCGCACCTTCAAGCGCCGCTTCGCCGCGGCCACCGGCATGACGCCGATGGAATACATCCACCACGTGCGCCTGGAGGAGGCCAAGCACCTGCTGGAGACGGGCGACACGGCCATCGAGGCCATCGCCGTCGACGTGGGCTACAGCGACAACAGCTTCTTCACGAAGCTGTTCAAGCGCAAGGTGGGCATGACGCCGGCGAAGTACCGCCAGCGCTTCGGCAAGCTCGCGCGGGAGATCGCGGCGAGTGCCGCGACCTGAGCGTCAATCGAGCTTCAGCTTCGCGGTCTCGACGACCTTCTTGTAGACCGCGAACTCGGCCTTGATCTGCTCGCCGAACTGCTGCGGCGTGTTGCCGATGACGAGCGAGCCCGTGTCCTCGATGCGCTTGCGCACCGCCGGGTCCTGCAGCGACTTGACGACGCCGTCGTGGATCTTCGCCACCACGTCGGCCGGCAGGTTCTTCGGGCCGTAGATGCCGTAGTAGGCCATGCGGTTCACCGGCTCCAGCCCCACCTCCTTGAACGTGGGCACGTCGGGCAGCTCCTTCAGGCGCTGCGGCGCGGCCACCACGATCGGGACCAGGCGCTTGTCCTTGATGAACTGCAGCGCCGAAGGCAGGTTGTCGAAGATCATGGGCACCTGGCCCGCCACCGTGTCGTTCAGCGCCGGGCCGGCGCCGCGGTACGGGATGTGCGTGACGAAGGTGCCCGACATGCTCTTGAACAGCTCCATCTGCAGGTGCCCGATGCCGCCCGTGCCGGAGGAGGAGTACGAGTACTTGCCGGGGTTCTTCTTCAGCACCTCGAGGAAGGTCTTGTAGTCCTTCGCGGGGAAGCTCGGGTGCACCGCGATCACGTTGGGCGTGGCCGCGATGTTGGTGATGGGCGTGAAGTCGGTAACCGGGTTGTACGGGATCTTCGGGTTGATGGCCGGGTTCGCGGCCGTCGTGGAGACGGTGGCGACGCCCAGCGCGTAGCCATCGGGCACCGAGCGCGCCGTCTCGGTCGCGCCGATCACGCCGCCGCCGCCGGCCTTGTTCTCCACCACCACGGCCTGGCCCAGCGCCTTGCCGAGGGGCTCGGAGATCACGCGGGCAATGATGTCCGTGGTGCCGCCGGGCGCAAAGGGCACGACGAGGCGGACCGGCTTGTTCGGGTAGGCCTGGGCGAAGGCGGCCGGGGCGGCCAGCGTGAGTGCGGCGGTCGCGAGCCAGAGACGGCGTTTCATGGGAGCTCCTTGCATGGTGGAAAGCGATTCGGGCGTGATCGTACGGGCATCCACCGGATGAATATTTGTGGATTACACATAGGGGAAAGCCCCAACGTCGCTCCGCTATTCTGCGCGGGTGAACTTCGCGCAACTGCTCTTTCCCGACTTTTCGCTGATCCTGTGCGGGTTCCTCATCTGCCGCTTCACCCCGCTCGGCCGTGGCATCTGGGAGCCGGTCGAAAGCCTCGTCTACTACTTCCTCTTCCCGGTGCTGCTGTTCACGTCCATCGTGCGCAGCCCGCTGGACGTGCGCGAGGCATCCAGCCTCATCGGTGCAGGCCTGGCCATGGGCCTGTGCGGCATCGCCATGGCCTACGCCCTGCCCTACGTCCCTGTGCTCGGCCGTCACATCGACCGGCGCGACCATGCCGGCGCGGCGCAGGTGGCGTTCCGCTTCAATTCCTTCATCGCGCTGGCGCTCGCCGAGCGCCTGGCCGATGCGCGCGGCCTGCAGCTGATCGCGGTGCTCATCGGCTTCTGCGTGCCGCTGTTCAACGTCGGCGCGGTGTGGCCCATGGCCCGGCACGGGCAAAGCGGCTTCCTCCGGGCGTTGATCCGCAATCCCCTGATCGTCGCGACGGCAGCGGGGCTGGCTTTCAACTTCGCGGGCCTTCGCATCCCGGCGTTCGCCGAGCCGACGCTGTTGCGGATCGGGAGTGCGTCAATCGCGCTGGGCCTGATGACCGCGGGCGCGGGGCTTCACTTCGCCTCGATGGCGACGAACAAGGCGTTGACGGTGGGTGTGCTGTCCATCCGCCACTTCTTCACGCCCCTCGTTGGCTTCCTGCTCTCGCGTGCATTCGGACTTGATGATGTGCAGACCGCCATCTTGTTGGCGTTCTCCGCGCTGCCGACTGCATCGAGTTCTTATGTGCTCGCAGCCCGAATGGGCTACAACGCACCGTACGTTGCGGGGCTGGTCACTCTGTCGACGTTGCTGGGGATCGTCAGCCTGCCGTTTGCCCTCGGGCTCCTTCGCTAGGCTGGCCCGGACCGTCACTGCACCAGTGCCCACTCCACGTGCTCGCGCACCAGCGGGCTCGGATGCCCTGCCCTTGCCTGCAACGCGGCACGGATGTCCGCGTCGCGGGTTGAGCGGAGCGCATTGCCCAAACCCACGGCGATGTTCCGCAACCACCGCTCGTGCCCGATCCGCCGGATCGCGCTGCCTTCGGTGAATCGCAGGAACTCTTCTTCGGTCCACGCGAAGAGCGTCACGAGCTGCGCGCCCGACAGCCCCTCGCGTTCGTCGAAATCAGGCAAGGCGCTCTTGCGCGCGAACTTGTTCCAGGGGCAGATCAACTGGCAGTCGTCGCAGCCGTAGATGCGGTTCGCGATCAGCGGCCGCAGTTCGACGGGGATCGGCCCCGCATGCTCGATGGTCAGGTAGGAGATGCAGCGGCGCGCATCGAGCTTCATCGGCGCAACGATGGCGCTGGTCGGGCAGATGTCGATGCAGGCCTGGCAGGTGCCGCAGTGCTCGGTGACCGGTAGGCTCTCGGGCAGCTTCAGGTCGACGTAGATCTCGCCCAGGAAGAACATGGAGCCGGCCTCGCGCGAGAGCACCAGCGTGTGCTTGCCGCGCCAGCCGTGGCCGCTGCGCACGGAAAGCTCGGCTTCCAGAACCGGCGCCGAGTCGGTGAACACGCGGTGGCCGAAGGGCCCGACCGCGCTTTCGATGCGTTCGGCCAGCTTCTGCAGCCGCGAACGCATGACCTTGTGGTAGTCGCGGCCCCGCGCGTACATGGAGACGACGGCCTCGCCGGGGCGGCGCAGGCGCTCGAATTCGATGCCTTGCCAGCCGTCCGGGGTGCTGGCCGGCAGGTAGTCCATGCGGGCCGTGATCACGCTCACGGTGCCCGGGACGAGTTCGGCGGGGCGGGCCCTTTTGAGGCCGTGGAGCGCCATGTAGGCCATTTCGCCGTGAAATCCGTTGGAGAGCCAGGCTCCCAGGCCCGGTTCCGCGGAACTCAGGTCGACGCCGGCCACTCCGATGCTGGAAAATCCAAGCTCATCCGCCCAGTGGCGTATGTCCGCCACCAGCGAAGGACCATCCACCTGAACGCCATCGAACGCCACCCGCCGATTGTAGGAATGAGCGTCCGTGCGCTTTCCTGGCCGGACGAGGAGGCGACGCGCGCCTTCGCCGCCGAGCTCGCCACCCATCCCGCGCTGGCCGATGCGTTCATCGAGCTGCACGGCGACCTGGGCGCGGGCAAGACCACGTTCGTGCGCCACCTGCTGCGCGCGCTGGGCATCGGCGAGCGCATCAAGAGCCCCACGTACACGGTGATGGAGCCGCACGACGCGCCCGGCTTCACGGTCTACCACTTCGACTTCTACCGCTTCAACGACCCGCGCGAATGGAAAGACGCGGGCTTTCGCGACATCTTCGCGGGGCCGGGCCTGAAGCTGGCCGAATGGCCCGAGAAGGCGGCGGCGCTGCTGCCGGTGGCGGACCTCGTCATGCGCATCGAGGCCGATGCCGACGACACGCGCCATGTCGCCCTGCATGCGAACACGCCGCGCGGCATGGAGCTGCTGCAATGAAGCGGCGCGACCTGCTCAAGGCCGGGCCCGTGGTGCTGCTGATCGGCGCCGGGCAGATCGCGCGCGGCGCCAGCATCGTCGCCGTGCGCGTGTGGCCCGCGCCGGAGTACTCGCGCGTCACCATCGAATCGGACGCGCCGCTGAAGTCCACGCAGACGGAACTGGTCGCCCCGCCGCGCCTGGCCGTCGACATCCAGGGCCTGGAGCTGAGCGCGCAATTGAAGGAGCTGGTCGGCAAGGTGCGCGCCGACGACCCGAACATCGCCGGCATCCGCGCCTCGCAGCACGCGCCGGGCGTGGTGCGGCTGATCGTCGACCTGAAGCAGCCCGCGTCACCGCAAGTGTTCACGCTGCAGCCGGTGGCCGCGTACCAGCACCGGCTGGTGTTCGACTTCTACCCCGTCAAGCAGGTCGACCCGCTGGAGGCGCTGATCCGCGAGCGCATGCGCGACCGCCCGGGTACCAAGCCGCTGGCGCCCGAAGGCGACCCGCTCGGCGAACTGATCGCGCAGCACCAGCTGGACAAGAAACCGCCGCCCGCGCCTTTCGAGCCGACGCCGGTGGCCAAGCCCGAGAAGACCGACCGCCTCATCGTCGTCGCGCTCGACCCCGGCCACGGCGGCGAGGACCCCGGCGCCGTCGGCCCCGGCGGCACGCGCGAGAAGGACGTGGTGCTGCAGATCGCGCACCGCCTGAAGGAGCGCATCAACGCCAGTGCGATGAACGGCAGCCCCATGCGCGCCTTCCTCACGCGCGACGCCGACTTCTTCGTGCCGCTGCACGTGCGCGTGCAGAAGGCGCGGCGCGTGCAGGCCGACCTGTTCGTCAGCATCCATGCCGACGCCTTCATGACGCCCACGGCGCGCGGCGCCAGCGTGTTCGCCCTGAGCCAGGGCGGCGCGTCGAGCAGCGCGGCGCGCTGGCTCGCCGACAAGGAGAACAGGGCGGACCTGATCGGCGGCGTCAACATCAAGTCGCACGACGCGCAGGTGGCGCACGCCATGCTCGACATGAGCACCACGGCGCAGATCAAGGACAGCATGAACCTCGGCGGCGCGCTGCTCGGCGAGATCGGCGGCGTCGGCAAGCTGCACAAGGGCCAGGTGGAGCAGGCCGGCTTCGCGGTGCTGAAGGCGCCCGACATCCCCAGCGTGCTGGTGGAGACGGCCTTCATCAGCAACCCCGAGGAAGAACAGCGCCTGCGCAGCGACGCCTACCAGGACCAGCTGGCCGACGCGATCATGCGCGGCATCCACCGCTACTTCTCGAAGAACCCGCCGCTCGCGCGCAGCCGCACGGTCTGAAAGCGCGCTGGCTCAGCGTCACCGTCTGCCCGGCGGTCACTCCCCGCACCGACTCGCCGCCTCTGACCGGTCCTACACCCCGCCTGCGCCCGCCTCCCTAGAGTCGTTCGCACAGGCCGACCAAGCATGGGCCAACCCCATGCGCCTGCAGTTCAACAGAAGAGGTGTGCATATGAAGTCGATCTTTGCAGCGGCCGTGGCCGCTTCCGTCCTGGCCCTGACGGGTTGCGCTTCCATGGACCGCCAGACCGCCTACACGGTGGGTGGCGCGGCCGTCGGCGGCGTGGTGGGTGGCGCGGTTGCCGGTACGCCGGGCGCCGTGGCCGGTGCCGTGGGCGGTGGCCTGCTCGGCAACGAAGCCGCCAAGCGCTAAATCGGGTAGATCAGCGAGTTGAGCACCATCTCGCTGTCGTACACGCAAAGCCGGCTTGCGAATCGCAGGCCGGCTTCGGTGCGCACGATCTCGTCGATGTAGCGCCCCACGCTGTACACCTCGCTCGAGTCCCCCGGGCGGGTGCGGAACACGGCGTAGTTCGACTGGGCCCTCACCAGGTCACCGTCTGCGCCCAGCACCCGCGCCGGGCCTATCACGTGCCGCATGTAGTACGGCGCGTGGTAGATCGTCTGCGTCACGCCGTAGACGCGGTCCTTCATCATCCCCTTGCTCTCCAGCGCGATCAGCGCCAGCGGGAGCTTGCGGTCGAAGTTCTCGCGCGCCTGCACCTTGTAGCTGGCGCCGTCGAGAAAGAATTCCGGCCAGTCCGTGAAGCGCCCTTCGTCGAGCGCGGCGGCGTAGTCCGCGTTCAGGCGGTTGACTTGCGCTTCGAGCTCCAGGCTCATACGCCCATCACCTTGCGCCAATAGGCGTACATGCTGCGGATCAGCGTCTCGGTGACCATGTGCTCCGTGCCGCCCGTCCCTGTGCCGCCCAGCTCGCACAGCGTCTCGCCGCCCTCGCCCGCCTGCGCGAAGCCGCGTTGCGACAGCTCGATCACCTCGCCGTCATCCGCGCTCACGAACCCCGCGGGCCCGAACAGGTTGGCCTGGCGCAGGCGGCGCTGCGTCATCTCCGGCGTGTCGTCGGCGAAACCGAAGTGCGTCCAGACGAAGTCGAATTCGCCTTCGCCGCGCGGGACGATGTGCCGGGTGGACAGCGAGTTGACCTGCTGCTGGATGATCAGCGAGGGGAACAGCGTGATCATCGTGACGGTGGGCGTGATCTCGACGCCGGGGTTGGACGGGTCGGGCACCTTCCACCACGCCTCGGGCACCACGTCGAGCAGGCGCGTGTCGTTCAGTGCCATGTCGGCCTTGAACGAGGTCACGCCCTGCGTCACCGTCTTGTTCTCGCCGCCGTCGTTGCGGCGCGAGATCATCACCGCGTGCCGGCCATGGTCGTCCATGACCATGCGGCTTTTCTGGTCGGCGCGCCACAGGCCGAAGGTGACGAACCAGGTGTGCAGCAGGCCGGGGTGGTACGGGTCCTTGATGTTCTCCATCATCAATTTCCAGTTGCCCGGGATGCGCTGGCGGTTGTAGCCCAGCAGCGTGAGCTCTCGCCCCTTGAAGATCCGGTCCAGCCACGGCATCACGTTCGGGCCGATGTAGTCCTCGAACGCCGGTGCCGTCTCGCTGAACGTCGCGAAGACGAGGCCATGCAGCACCGCAACCCGCAGCTTCGCCAACCCGTGCTGCTTCAGGTCGAAGTCCGCCGGCATGCCGCCGTTGACGCAAGCCTCGCCCGCATCGTCGGTGGCCGGCACGCCGTCCTTGAACGGCAGGCCCGCCAGGTCGCCATTGAGCTTGTACGTCCACTGGTGGTAGGGGCAGACGAAGCTGCGCGCGTTGCCATGCGGCTGCTGGCAGAAGCGCACGCCGCGGTGGGCGCAGCGGTTCTCCACCACGCGGATGCCCCTGTCCGTGGCGCGGTCCTTCGGCGCGACGCGGTCGCGCACCAGGATCACCTGGCGCTCGCCGACCCAGGTCAGTTTGAAGTCACCGGTGTTGGGGATCTCGATGGCCAGGCCCACGTAGCTCCAGTGGTCGCCGTAGAAGATCTTCTCCAGCTCGCGCTGGTACAGCTGCGTGTCGGTGTAGGCCCAGAAAGGCACGCGGCTGGATTCGGGGCGGTTCCAGCGCGACAGGGTGGCGGGCGCGTTCATGGCGGGGTCTCCGGCGCCAATCATAAGCATTCTTACTAATTGGAGCCACCGGGCCCCGGCCGGGGCCGCGCGGCGTCAGGCGGGCGCCCGGCGCCGCGCCTTCCAGGCGCCGAAAAGCACGATCACACCCGGGATGAGGATCATCGCCCAGATGATCTTCTCCAGGTTGTCCTTCACCCACGGCACGCTGCCGAACAGGTAGCCCGCGGTGACGATGCTGCCTACCCACAGCGCGCCGCCGGTCACGTCGTAGAACGTGAACTTGCCGCGCGTCATGTCGGCCACGCCGGCGACGAAGGGCGCGAAGGTGCGCAGGAAAGGCATGAACCGCGCCAGCACGATCGTGATGCCGCCGTACTTCTCGTAGAAGGCGTGCGCCTGGTTGAACGCGCGCTTGTTGAAATAGCGCGAGTCCTCCCACTGGAACACCTTCGGGCCGAAGTAATGGCCGATCGTGTAGTTGCTCTGGTTGCCCAGGATCGCCGCCGCCGTCAGCAGCACCACCGACAGCGGGTAGCTCATGAGGCCGACGCCGCACATCGCACCCACGACGAACAACAGCGAGTCGCCGGGCAGGAAGGGCATGACGACGACGCCGGTTTCGACGAAGATGATCAGGAACAGCAGCGCGTACACCCACGCCCCGTAATTGGCCACGAAAGTCTCCAGGTGCTTGTCCACGTGGAGGATGAAGTCGGCCAGGAGCATGACGAATTCCATGGTCCGGGATCATACGGTTCGGCGCGCCCGCGCACGGGCGCGGCACCCCACCTAGAATCGCCTCATCCATGAGCGCCGTCCTGTCCCCCGCCCCGCGCCGGCCCATCCGGGAGCTGCCCGACGAGCTCATCAGCCAGATCGCGGCGGGCGAGGTGGTGGAGCGGCCCGCATCGGTCGTTCGCGAGCTGGTCGACAACGCGCTGGATTCGGGCGCGACCCAGGTCACGGTGCGGCTGCAGGCCGGCGGCGTGCGGCTGGTGAGCGTCGAGGACGACGGCTGCGGCATCGCGCGCGAGGAGCTGCCGCTGGCGCTGCGCCGGCATGCGACGAGCAAGATCGCGTCGCTGCAGGACCTGGAATCGGTGCACACCATGGGCTTCCGCGGCGAGGCGCTGGCGGCGATCGCCTCGGTGGCCGAGGTGACGCTGCTGTCGCGCCCCGCCGAACAGGCCACGGCCTTCCTGCTCGACGCACGCACCGGCGAGCTGCGCCCGGCGGCGCGGGCCACCGGCACCACGGTGGAAGTGCGCGAGCTCTTCTTCGCCACGCCGGCGCGGCGCAAGTTCCTCAAGACCGACACCACCGAGCTGGCCCATTGCATCGAGGCCGTGCGCCGCCATGCGCTGGCGCGGCCCGCGGTGGGCTTCGCCGTGTGGCACGACGGAAAACTCGCCGAGCAGTGGCGCCCCGCCACGCGCGAGCAGCGCCTCGCGGACGTGCTGGGCAGCGAGCTCGTCGGCCAGAGCGTGGAACTGTCGTATGCCGCCGGGCCGATCCGCGTGAGCGGGCGCGCGGGCATCCCCGATGCCGCGCGGGCGCGCGCCGACCAGCAGTTCGCGTACGTCAACGGCCGCTTCGTGCGCGACAAGGTGCTGGCGCACGCGGCGCGCAGCGCCTACGAGGACGTGCTGCACGGCCAGCGCCAGCCGGTGTACGCGATCTACGTCGACATCGACCCGGCGCGCGTGGACGTGAACGTGCACCCGACCAAGATCGAGGTGCGCTTCCGCGACGGGCGCGAGGTGCACCAGGCGGTGCGGCATGCGATCGAGAATGCGCTGGCGGCGCCGCGGGCGGGGACGGGTGTCGTCACGCCGCTGGTGCCCGCAAGCGCGCCGGTGCAGGGGTGGCAGCAGCCGGGGATGGACCTGGGGCACCGGGTGAGCGATGTCGCCGCGTTGTGGGAAACGACGGCGGCAGAAGAGAAGACACTGGATCCCGGCCTGCGCCGGGATGACCCGGAGGAAGTCTGGCCGCTGGGGCGCGCGATCGCGCAGCTGCAGGGCATCTACATCCTGGCGGAGAACGCGCAGGGCCTCGTGATCGTCGACATGCACGCGGCGCACGAGCGCATCGTGTACGAGCGCCTGAAGCGCCAGATGGACAGCGACCGCATCGCGAGCCAGCCGCTCCTGATCCCCGCCACCTTCGCCGCGACGCCGCAGGAGGTCGCGACCGCCGAGGCCTGCGGCGACGCGCTGCAGCAGCTGGGCATCGAGATCACGCCCTTTTCGGCCAAGACGCTGGCCGTGCGCGCGGTGCCCACCTCGCTCGCGCAGGGCGACGCCGTCGAACTGGCGCGCAGCGTGCTCGCCGAACTCGCGCAGCACGACGCCAGCACCGTCATCCAGCGCGCGCAGAACGAGCTGCTGGGCACCATGGCCTGCCACGGCGCGGTCCGCGCCAACCGCAAGCTGACCCTCGACGAGATGAACGCCCTGTTGCGGCAGATGGAGGAGACCGAGCGCTCCGACCAGTGCAACCACGGCCGCCCCACCTGGCGGCAGCTCACCGTGCGCGAGCTCGACGCCCTCTTCCTGCGCGGGCGCTGAACTTTTGCCGCAAGCGCGACTCAGCCATTCCATGAAGCGCTGGACCGTCCTAGCCGCCGCCGCCTTGGCCGCCCTCGTGGCGGTCGGCTGCGGCAGCCTGGACGAGCGCCAGCGCGCCTGGATCTTCCAGCCCAGCGACTCGTCCTGGGGTTACAGCGCCGAGATGGCCAGGAGCATGTCGCACGAGTGGATCGCGTTCGACTCGGAAGTCACCGGCGAGCCCGCCCGCCTGCACGCCCTGTGGGCCGAGAACAAGGCGCACCGCGACGCCCCCGTGCTGCTGTACCTGCACGGCGCACGCTGGAACGTCGAAGGCTCCTCGCCGCGCATCCGCCGCCTGCAGGACATGGGCTTCTCCGTGCTGGCCATCGACTACCGGGGTTTCGGCAAGAGCTCGCCGGGCCTGCCGTCCGAAGCGACGGCCTACGAGGACGCGCGCGCAGCCTGGCGCTGGCTCGCCGCGAAGTACCCGCAGCGCCAGCGCTTCATCTTCGGCCATTCGCTGGGCGGCGCGGTGGCCATCGACCTCGCCTCGCAGGTCGAGGACGAGCGCGGCACCATCGTCGAAGCCACCTTCACCTCCATCCCCGACGTCGCGAGCACGATGAAGTTCGGCTGGCTGCCGATCGGCCCGCTGATCACGCAGCGCTTCGATTCGGCCAGCAAGGTGGCGCGCATCGGCTCGCCGCTGCTGGTGGTGCACGGCGACAACGACAACCTCATCGCCATCGAGCTGGGCCGGCGCCTGTACGAGGCCGCAACGGGCACCAAGCGCTTCCTGCAAGTGGAAGGCGGCTCGCACCACAGCACCATGGCCATCGGCTTCGACCAGTACCGCCAGGCGCTCGCCGAAGTCTTCAGCCTGCGCTAGCGGCGGCGGTGCTACGCTCGGGCGCATGCCGCCCGTCCCACGCGCGTTCGCCCTCGCCGGCCCGACAGCATCGGGCAAGACGGCGGCTGCGCTCGCGCTGGCGCTCGAGCACGATGCCGAGATCATCAGTGTCGATTCGGCCCTGGTCTACCGCGGCATGGACATAGGCACCGCCAAGCCCAGCGCCGAGGAACGCGCGCAGGTGCCGCACCACCTCATCGACATCCGCGACCCGCGCGATCCCTACAGCGCCGCCGATTTCGTGCGCGACGCGCAGCAGCTCATCGCGCAGGTCAACGCCCGCGGCAAGCCCGCGCTGCTGGTCGGCGGGACGATGCTGTACTTCAAGGCGCTGTTCGAGGGGCTGGACGAGATGCCACCCGCCAACCCCGAGGTGCGCGCGCAGATCGAGGCCGACGCAGCGGAGCGCGGCTGGCCGGCCTTGCACGAGGTGCTGGCGCTGCGCGACCCCGAGACCGCCGCGCGCCTGTCGCCCAACGATTCGCAGCGCATCCAGCGCGCACTCGAGGTGCTGCGCACCACCGGCAAGCCCATCTCCAGCTTCCACGGCCAGCGCACCGAGCCCATGCCGCAGATGCCGCTGTTCTCGCTGGAGCCGGTCGACCGCGCGTGGCTGCATGCCCGCATCGAGCAGCGTTTCGACGCGATGCTGGCCGCAGGCTTCCTCGACGAGGTGAAGCGGCTGCGCGCGCGCGGCGACCTCGACGCCGAGATGCCCAGCATGCGCTGCGTCGGCTACCGCCAGGCGTGGGAAGCGCTGGCCGGCGACACGCCGATGGACGACCTGCGCGACCGCGGCATCTTCGCGACGCGGCAGCTCGCCAAGCGCCAGCTCACTTGGCTGCGCGGCATGCCGCAGCGCGTCGTGGTGGCCGCCGATGCGCCCGACGCCATCGGGCAGCTCGCGGCCCGGGTGCGCGAAGCCTCATGAGCCTGCAGCTGCGCGGCTTGGCCAAGCGCTACGGCGACGCGCCGGTGTTCGCCAACGTGTCGCTGGACGTCGCGCCAGGTGAGTTCGTGGCCATCGCCGGCGAATCGGGCGTGGGCAAGTCCACGCTGCTCAATTGCATCGCGGGGCTGGAGGACTGGGACGAAGGCAGGATCGCGCTCGACGGCGAGGACATCGGCGCGCTGTCGCCCGATGGCCGCGCCCTGCTGCGGCGCAAACGCGTGGGCTTCGTCTTCCAGGCCTTCCACGTGCTGCCGCACCTGAACGTGGCGCAGAACGTCGCGTTGCCCTTGCTGCTTCTGAATGCTCCCGACGATGCGCGGGTGCAGGCCATGCTCGATGCCGTGGGCCTTGGGGGACTGGGTGAGCGCCTGCCGCAGCAGCTCTCGGGCGGGCAGCTGCAGCGCGTGGCCATCGCGCGAGCGCTCGTGCACCGGCCCGCGCTGCTGCTGGCGGACGAACCGACGGGCAACCTCGACCCGGCGACGGCGGGCAAGGTGATGGACGTGCTGGCCTCGCAGGCCCGTGAGAACGGCGCTTCGCTCGTGCTGGTGACCCACTCCGAAGCAGCGGCGGCCCGTGCCGGCCGCGTGCTGGTGCTCACGCCTTCGGGGATTGCGCCCGCTTGAGCGCCTCGACGACGAAGCGCACGTCCTCGATGGGCATCTGCCCCGGCGCCGAGCTGCTGCGGCCCACGGCAAAGGTCATCGCCGAGCCGAACACCCAGCCGGCCGTGCGCGTGACGGCGCCGAGCGGCCCCATCGCCATGCTCACCACGGGGATCGGCAGCTCGTGCGCCGCCTGCTGCGTGGCCGCCATCAGCCCCAGCACGTCGGCCGGGGACTGCGGCATGACGGCGACCTTCGCGACGTCGGCGCCCAGCGTGTAGGCGCGCTCGAAACGCGCGACGAGGTCCTGCACGGACGGAGTCGCGCGGAAATTGTGGAAGGACAGCACGGTCATCGCCCCCGCATCCTTCGCCGCCATCTGGACGGTGCGCAGGTGCGAAGCCTCGCTTTCCATCTCGACGTCGACCAGGTCCGCGAGGCCGCCCGCGCACACCTCGCCATAGAGGTCGACGATGTACTCCTCGCTGACCGGGATGCGCTCGCCGCCTTCGCGCACGCTGCGGCGCGTGAAGAGGATGGGGATGCCATTCGCGGCAGCGCGCAGGTCCCTGGCTGCTGCCAGGACCGCCCGCATGTCGCCGATGGCGGAGAAGAAGTCGACACGCCATTCGAGCAGGTCGGGCTTCTTGGCGGCGACGGCCGCGCACTCCTCCTGGAGGTCGGAGGCGGTACGCGCAACGAGCGGCGCGCAGACGGCGGGGAACGCGAGCTCGCCGTGGCGGGTGACGATGGGCCGCGCCGCCATCACGCCGCCAGCTGCGCGAAACGCGCGAGGTCGACGTTGCCGCCGCTGACGAGGATGCCCACGCGCTTGCCCGCGATGGCCACGCCGCCGTGGAGCGCGCCCGCCAGGCCGAGGCAGCCCGTGGGCTCGACGATCATCTTCATGCGGCCGGCGAAGAAGCGCATGCACTCGACCAGCTGCGCATCGGTGGCCGTGAGCACGTCCGTCACGTCGCGGCGGATCACGCCGAAGGTGTACTGGCCCAGGTGCTGCGTCTGCGCGCCGTCGGCGATGGTCTTGGGCACGGGGATGTCGACGATCTCGCCTTTGCGGAAGGACTGCTGGCCGTCGTTGCCCGCCTCGGGCTCCACGCCGTAGATGCGGCAGTTGGGCGCCAGCGCCCGCGCCGCGAGCGCACTGCCCGACAGCAGGCCGCCGCCGCCCAGCGGCGTGAAGAGGAAGTCGAGCTCGCCCACCTCGTCGATGAGTTCCTTGACCGCGGTCCCCTGCCCCACCAGCACGTCGGGGTGGTCGTAGGGCGGGATCAGCGTCATGCCGCGCTGTGCTGCGACTTCCTTCGTGAGCGCTTCGCGGTCGACCTTGTAGCGGTCGAAGGTGATCACCTCCGCGCCGTAGCCACGCGTGGCGTCGAGCTTGGCTTGCGGCGCGTCCAGCGGCATGAGGATGACGGCGGGGATGCCGAGCAGCTTCGCGGCGAGCGCGATGGCCTGCGCATGGTTGCCGGAGGAGAACGCGATCACCCCGGCACGCTTTTGCTGCGGCGTGAATTTGGACAAGGCGTTGTACGCACCACGGAACTTGAAGGCGCCCATGCGCTGGAAGTTCTCGCACTTGAAATACAGCTGCGCTCCCGCCAGCGCGTCGGCCGTGCTCGAACGCAGCACGGGCGTGCGGTGGGCCGCGCCTTCGATGCGCCGCGCGGCGGCAGCGACGTCTTCGTATGTGGGCAAATCCATCAGGCCGCTAGCTTAGCTCAACGGCCGATGTACCGACGTTTTCCTACAGGTCGCGCCATGGCGGCTCGCCATGATGGACGAATCCCGATTTTCCCAACAGGAGACCTACCCATGGCAACCCGTGAAAAAGACGCGTGCGACCTGCTCGACGCGGACCACAAGAACGTGAAGAAGATGTTCAAGGAGTACGAAGAGCTTGCCGGTTCGCGCGCGCGCAGCGCCGCGCAGAAGAAGATGGACCTGGCCCGCCAGATCTGCATGGAGCTCACCGTGCATGCCCAGGTCGAGGAAGAGATCTTCTACCCCGCCCTGCGCGAGGCGATCAAGGACACCGACCTCATCGACGAGGCCACGGTGGAACACCAGACCGCCAAGGACCTCATCGCGCAGATCCAGCAGGCCGGCGAGGCCGACGACATGTTCGACGCCAAGGTCAAGGTGCTGGGCGAGTACATCGACCACCACGTGAAGGAAGAGCGCGGCGAGATGTTCCCGAAGGCCCGTTCCGCCCGCAAGCTGGACCTCGTCGCCATGCGCGACGAGATCGAGGCGCGCAAGGAGGAACTGATGGCCGAGATGGGGGCGGTCGCCTAGCCCGCGTCACAATGCGCGGGTGCTGAGGCTCCTGCGCGCCTTCTCCTGGCCGGCGCTGCGCCACCACCCGTGGCTCGGCGCCGTTGCCGTTCTGGCTGTCATGCTGGGCGTGGCGCTCGCCTTCTCCGTCCACCTGATCAACCAGTCGGCGCTCGACGAGTTTTCGGGCGCGGTGCGTGCCACCAGCGGCGAGCCCGACGTGGAACTGCGCGCTGCCGCGGGCCACCTCGACGAGCGTTTGTTCGCGCGCGTCGCTGCGCATCCCCAAGCGGCGCTTGCGAATCCCGTCCTCGAAGTCGCGACCTTCGCGGTCAGCCCCGACGGCCAGCGCCGGCCCTTGCGCGTGGTGGGGCTGGACGTGCTGTCGGCGGCATCCCTCTCGCCGACCTTGATGCCGGCGCTCGCGCCGGGCGAGGACCGCCTCACGCTCTTCTCGCCGGGCGTCGTATTCCTCAACGCCGCGGCGCGCCGAGTCGCAGGCGATGCGCCGTCACTGCGCCTGCAAAGCGGCCTGGCCCTGCGCGAAGCGCGCATCGCCGGCAGCGTGGCCGCCGCCGGCCCGCCGCTGGCCGTCATGGACATCGCGGCGGCGCAGGACTTCTTCGCGCGCGGCGGCGAGCTGACGCGCATCGACGTGCGCCTCGCGGCCGGCGCCGACCGGCAGGCGTTCGTGCGCTCGCTGGACCTTCCGCCGGGCGTCGTCGCCACCAGCCCGGCCGATGCGGCGCAGCGCGTCGGAAATTTGTCGCGCGCCTACCGGGTGAACCTCACGGTCCTGGCGCTCGTCGCGCTGTTCACGGGCGCCTTCCTCGTCTACTCGGTGCTGGCGTTGAGCGTCGCGCAGCGCGCACAACAGTTCGCGCTGCTCGGCGTGATGGGGCTGACGGCGCGCGAGCGCGCGGCGCTGGTCGTGGCGGAAGCATTCCTCCTGGGCGCGGTGGGCAGTGCGCTGGGCATCGCGCTCGGTGGGGCGCTGGCGCAGGTCGGGCTGCGGGCGCTGGGCGGCGACCTGGGCGGCGGCTACTTTCCCGGCGTCGCGCCCGAGATGCACTGGAGCACGCCCGCAGCGCTGCTGTACGGCGCCCTCGGTTGCGCAGCGGCGATGGCGGGCGGCTGGCTGCCCGCGCGCGCCGCTCAGCACTTGCCGCTGGCGCAGGCGCTGAAAGGCCTGGGCTCGGCGCCCTCGCATTCGCGCCGCCGAGCCATCGGCGCGATCCTGCTGGCGGCTGGCGTTGCCTGCGCCTTCCTGCCGCCGCTCGCGGGCATCCCCTTGGGCGCGTATGCGTCCGTCGGCCTGTTGCTGGTCGGGGGGATCGCCGTGCTGCCTGCCGCCATCGCGCTGCTTTACGGCCCCCTCGCGCCGGTGGTGCGCCATCGCGCGCTGCCGCTCCTGGCCCTGGAGCGCGCGCGGCGCGTGCGCGAGAGCGCGGCCATCGCGGTCAGCGGCGTCGTCGCGTCGCTCAGCCTCGCGGTCGCCCTCACCGTGATGGTCGCGAGCTTCCGCGATTCAGTGGCGCGCTGGCTCGACGTCGTGCTGCCCGCCGACCTGTACCTGCGCACCGCTGCGTCGTCGCAGAGCGCCGACACGGCATGGTTCCCGCCCGGGTTCGCCGCGGCGCTGGCGCAAGCGCCCGGGGTGGCGCGCCTGACGGCGCAGCGCACGAAGCCCTTGCTGTTCGACCCCACGCTGCCGCCCGTGGTGCTGCTGGCGCGCGACATGGACGATGCGGCGCGCTCCCTGCCGATGGTCGGCGACGTCACCGCGGTTCCGGCCGGGGCGGTGCCGGTCTACGTCAGCGAGGCAGTGGTGGACCTCTACGGCGCGAAGCCGGGCGAGAACTTCACGCCGCTCGCGCGGGCGCTGGGCGTCGATGCGCGCTTCGTCGTCGCCGGCGTGTGGCGCGACTACGTGCGCCAGAGTGGCGCGGTCGCCCTGGCGCGCGCGGACTTCGTGCGGCTCACGGGCGACCGGCGCGCCAACGACATCCAGCTGTGGCTGGCGCCCGGCGCCGACGCGGCGCAGGTGCAGGCGGCGGCGCGCGGGATCGCCCGCCAGCAAGGCGGGTTCGAGGAGTCGCTGGAATTCGGCTCCGCGCGGGAGTTGCGCGCGGCCTCGCTGCGCATCTTCGACCGCAGCTTCGCCGTCACCTACTGGCTGCAGGCGGTCGCCATCGGCATCGGCCTCTTCGGCGTCGCCGCCAGCTTCAGCGCGCAGGTCCTCGCCAGGCGCAAGGAGTTCGGCCTGCTCGCGCACCTGGGCTTCACGCGCGCGCAGGTGCTGCGCATCGTCGCGGGCGAAGGCGCGGCGTGGACGGCCGTCGGATCCATCGCAGGGCTGGCGCTGGGTTTGGCCGTGGCCGTCGTGCTGGTGCACGTGGTCAACCCGCAAAGCTTCCACTGGACCATGGACCTGCGCGTCCCCTGGGAGCGCCTGTTGCTCCTGTGCGCGGCCGTCGTCGTCGCCGGCACGCTGACGGCGCGCTTCGCGGGCAGCGCGGCCGCGCGCCGCGACGCCGTGCTGGCCGTCAAGGAGGATTGGTGATCGCCCGCCGCGAGCTGTTGCGCGCGCTGGCGGCGTCGGCCTTCGTGGGCGACGTGCGCGCGCTGCCGCCGGCCCGCATCGAATTCCCGCGCGACCACGGCGCGCACCCGCCGCTGCGCACCGAGTGGTGGTACGTGACGGGGCGCCTCACGGCGGGCGCGCGCGAATTCGGCTTCCAGGTGACCTTCTTCCGCAGCCGCGTCGACACAGCTCAGGCGCTGCAATCGCGCTTTGCCGCGAAGCAGCTCGTGTTCGCGCACGCCGCACTGACCGATGTGGACGGCAAGCGCCTGTGGCACGACCAGCGCATCGCTCGCGAAGGGTCCGGCATCGCGCAGGCGCCCATTGGCGGGATGCAATTGAAACTGCACGACTGGTCGCTGGCGCGCGACGGCTCGGGCGCCATGCAGGCGCGCATCACGGCGAACGGCTTCGCGCTGGACCTGCGCCTGCAGCCGACACAGGCGCCCCTGCTGCAAGGCGATGCCGGCCTGTCGCGCAAGGGCCCACTGCCCGCGCAGGCCAGCTACTACTACAGCGAGCCGCAGCTCGAAGCGCGCGGCGCCGTCACGCTGCAAGGCAAGCGCATCGACGTCGCGGGACGCGCCTGGCTGGACCACGAATGGAGCGAGGAGGTGCTGGACCCGTCGGCCGTGGGCTGGGACTGGATCGGCATGAACCTGGACGACGGCGGCGCGCTCACGGCCTTCCGCCTGCGCAAGCCCGATGGGTCGACCCTGTGGGACGGCGGCTCGTTCCGGCCGCGCGGCGGCTCGCCCTATGTGTTCTCGCGCGGCGAAGCCGTGTTCAGCGCGCAGCGGCGCTGGACGAGCCCGCTGTCACAGGCGTCGTACCCGGTGGAGTGGATCGTGCGCACGCCGGCGGACTTCTACACCGTCACCGCGGCCCTCGACGGCCAGGAGCTGGACAGCCGCGCGTCCACGGGGGCGATCTACTGGGAAGGGCTCGCGCGCCTGCGTGACAGCAACGGCCGCGCCGTCGGCCACGGCTACCTGGAGATGACCGGCTACGCGCAGCGGCTGCGCATTTAGGCCGAGGGCCGCTCCTCGCTGTGCCCACGCAGGTGCTCGCGCACCTTCATGGCGCTGTCGCCGACCGCGGCGACGGCTTCCTTCACGCGCCGTTCGCTGGCGTTGAAGTAGCGCGCCCAGGCGCACACCTCCCATTCGTCGTCGAGGTGGATGCGGTCGTTCTCGCCGATGGCGGTGCCGGTCTTGTGGACGGACATGGGGCTTTCTCCGTGGTCAGGATGAGGAACTGCGAAGCATCTTGCATGCCCGCCGAACGGCGGCATGTAGGAGAACTCAGTCGATTCGCTTGAGAACCGCGAGCGCCCCGCCCTTGAAATCCTCCAGCGTCAGGCTGGGTTTGAGCGTGCCGCAATCCACCGGCATGTACGCCACCTGCGGCTGGCCGAAGCGCTCGAAGTGGCGGGCATGGCAGCCCTCCTTCGTCGCGACCACGTACAGCGGCCGCTTCTTCAGGTCGTCGTCGGCCACCGAGACGGCTGCCGTGAAGGGGATGCGCGAACGGTGGCTGAACTCGTTGCCGTAGTCGGTGGTGGTGCCCAGGAACGCGCCGTAGCTGCCCCACCGCGCGAAGCGGTAGCGCATGTCGCCCACCTTCACCAGCTTGTTGCCGTCGGGGACGTACGCGGCCAGCCCGAACAGCGAGGGGTTCTTCTGCTTGCTCGCGACGTTCATGCGCGCCACCAGCATCTTGCGGTCCTTCTCGGAATCGAGGAAGCGCCAGCCGTCGCCCCACGAGTCGAAGGTCCAGCGCTTGTTCACCGACACGGAGGCCAGCGACAGCGCGACGTCCTGGTGCGCGAAATTGGCGTTGACCGGCAAGCCCTTGAAGCCCAGCGCGGCGATGCGCTTTTCCTCGTCTTCCGTGGCGCGGCGCTGCGCGAGGAAGGTCTCCAGGCGCTTCTTCATCTCCACGGTTTCGGGCGCGACGGGGAAGGTGTCCGAGAGCTGCTTGTACGTGGCGACCGCCTTCTCCTCGTTCGCGGCGCGCATCGCGCCTTCGACTTCGATGGCCAGCTGGTAGGGCGAGAGGCGCAGGTCGGCGTTCTCCTTGCGCAGGCGCTCCACTTCGGCGCGCAGGGCCACGATGTCGTTGGGGTCCGGGCCGCCGCCGGCGGCGGGTGGGCTCGACGGCTTGCAGGCGGCCAGCGCCGCCACGGCCAGCATCGCGGCCAGCGGTGCACGGGCGAAGTTGCGCATCGTCATCGGCGTTTGCCTCCCAGACAGCTGCGCCATTATTCAGCCACCCTGCCGCGCGCAAGCGCCCCATGGCCCGAAATGGCTATGGTCCTGCCCGGCCATGGGGCCCGAATCCCGACTTAGTTGCATGGCTAACTATTTAGGGATAGGATGGCGCCCATGTTCGACCACTGCCTGTACTTCAATACCACCGCGCTGGCCCGCGTGGTGGAGAAGGAATGGACGGCCGCTTTCAAGCCTTTCGGCGTGACGCCTTCCCAGGGCTTCCTGCTGCGGCTTGCGCTTGCGCGCCCCGGCCTGTCCCAGTACGAAATGGCGGATGAGCTGACCATCTCCCGCCCCACCGCAACCCGGCTGATCGACGGGCTGCAGGCCTTGGGCCTGCTCGAGCGCCGCGAGGCCGAGCACGACGGCCGGCATTGGTCGGTGCACCCCACGCGCAAGGCGCGCGAGATCGAGGAAGCCATCAACGCCGCGAGCGGAGCCGTCACGCGGCGCATCCAGCAGCGCGTGGGGCGCGAGAACTTCCAGGACACCGTCGGCAAGGTACGGGCCGTGTGTTCCGCCCTCAAGTGAATCCCCCTTTTTTTTGCCCCGATAGTTGCATCGCTAACCATCAACGAAAGGAAGAAGCCATGCCCATCCTCAACGCCAAGGTGTCCCGGCCCGCCAGCCCCGAACTCACGCAGCGCATCGCCGGCAAGCTGGGGGAGCTGACCGCGCGCATCCTGAAGAAGCCGCCGGAGGTCACGGCGATCACCCTCACCTACGTCCCGCCCGAGCACTGGGTGATCGCGGGGCGCACGCTCGCCGAGCACGGCAAGTCCAGCTTCTACCTGGACATCAAGGTGACCGAAGGCACGAACACGAAGGACGAGATGGCGCAGTACGTCGCCGAGACGTACGCGGCGTTCCGCGACATCCTCGGCGAGTTGCACGAGGAGAGCTACGTGTACGTGGAGGAGGTGCACGGCTTCGCGTACGGCTATGGCGGCCGCACGCAGGAATACCGCTACGTGAAGGCGAAGCTCTGAGGCTTACTGGAGCGGGCCCTTGAGGGCCTTGGGGATGGGCAGCGGCAACACGCCGATGCCCTCCTCGAGCAGCTGCTCGGTCTCCTCGGCCGAGGCCTGGCCGCGGATGTTGCGCTCCTCGGTCTCGCCGTAGTGGATCTTGCGGGCCTCTTCGGCGAAGCGCTCGCCGACGTCCTCGGTGTTGGCGAGCACGTGGCGCACCATCTGCAGCCACTTGGCCTGCATCGACGGGTCGCTGGTGGCCATCACCTCGTTCTTGGCGGTGGCCTGGGGCGGCTGCGCGCCCCGGTTGATGCGCGGCGCCGACAGGCGCTTGGCCACGTGCGTGTCGCCGCACAGGGGGCATTCCACCAGGCCGCGCGCCAGCTGCCCCTGGAATTCATCCTCGGAGCCGAACCATCCTTCGAAGACGTGCCGTTGCCGGCACTCGAGGTCCAGAACCTTCATGGGACGGGATTATGGCTGCCAGTCCAGATGCCAGGTCCCGGCAAGGACATTCTGGAGCCAGAAGGCGCCGATGAGGGTCTTGGAGTCGGTGATCGTGCCGTCGCGGCACCAGCCCAGGACCTCGGCGGGCGTGGCGGTGAAGACCTCGAGGAATTCCTCGTCGTCGAGCTTGGCTTCGGTCAGCGTCAGCCCGCGGCAGAACCAGATGTCGATGAACTCGGTCGAGTAGGAGATGACCGGGTGCAGCTGCCCTGCCCTCGCCCACTGCGCGGCGGTGTAGCCGGTTTCCTCGAGCAGCTCGCGCTTGGCGCACACCAGCACGTCCTCGCCGCGGTCGATCTTGCCGGCCGGGAACTCGACCATCACGCGCCCCATGGGGTAGCGGAACTGGCGCTCCATCACCAGGCGCCCGTCGTCCAGCACGGGGATCATCATCACCGCGCCGGGGTGCACCACGTATTCACGCGTCGCCGTGCCGCCGTTGGGCAGCCGCACCGTGTCGCGGAAGGCGTGCAGGAAGTTGCCCTTGAGGATCTCCTCGCTGGCGGTCTTCTCTTCGATCAGGTGGCGGTCGGCGGTCATCGGCGTCGGGCGAGGTAGCGCCACACGAAACCCGGAAAGGCGAAGGTGATGAAGAGCGCGCCGGTGACGGCGTAGAACTCCCAGCCCTGCGGCGCGACCTGCCCGAGGCGCTTTTCGAGCAGCACGCCCAGCAAGCCTACCGCGAAATAGAGCACCACGAGCTCGACGAGGCGCATCGCCAGCGACTTGCGCCCCTGCCACGGCACCACCGCGAACACGCGGTCGTTGACGAAAGGCAGGTTGGCCGCGACGAGCGCGGCCACGATGACGAGCCAGGTAGAGACCGTTTGCGTCATGCGACCCGCACCGTCGCCGCGACGATCACGTGGCCAGGGTCTTGAGGATGGCCCGCGCGCACAGCGACATCAGGCCGCCCGGCAGGATGCCCAGCAGCAGCACCAGCGCGCCGTTGAGCGACAGCACCATGCGCACGTCCAGCGGCGCGGCCACCGTGGTCACGGTGATCGGCTCGTCGAAGTACATGACCTTCACGACCCGCAGGTAGTAGAACGAACCGATCAGCGACAGCACGACGGCGAAGATGGCCAGGCCGATGTAGAGGTTCTGGCCCGACGCGACCAGCGCCTGCAGCACCGACAGCTTGGCGTAGAAGCCCACCAGCGGCGGCACGCCAGCCAGCGAGAACATGCAGATCGACATGATCGCGGCGTACAGCGGGCTGCGCTGGTTGAGGCCCGCAAGGTCGGAGATCTCCTCGCTCTCGAAGCCCTCGCGCGCCAGCAGCAGGATGATGCCGAAGGTGGCCAGCGTGGTGAGCACGTAGGTGACGATGTAGAACATCGCCGAGCTGTAGGCGTTGGCGGCCAGCGCCGTGTCGTCGACCGACCCGCCCTTGACCACGCCCGCGAGCAGGCCCAGCACCACGAAGCCCATCTGGGCGATCGTGGAATAGGCCAGCATGCGCTTGAGGTTGGTCTGCGCGATCGCGGCCAGGTTGCCGATCACGAGCGAGCCGATCGCGAGGATGACCAGCATCTGCTGCCAGTCCAGCGCCAGCGGCAGCAGGCCCTCCACCAGCAGGCGGATGCAGATGCCGAAGGCGGCGAGCTCGGGCGCGCTGCCGATGATGATGGTGACGGCCGTCGGCGCGCCCTGGTAGACGTCCGGGATCCACATGTGGAACGGCGCGGCGCCGAGCTTGAAAGCGAGGCCCGAGACGATGAACACGAGGCCGAAGACGAGCACCTGGTGCTTCACCTCGCCTGCGCGCACGATCTTGAACACGGTGCCGATGTCCAGCGAGCCGGTGGCCCCGTACAGCATCGACAGGCCGTAGAGCAGGAAGCCGCTGGCCATCGCGCCGAGCACGAAATACTTCATCGCGGCCTCGGTGGCCACGGCGTTGTCGCGGCGCAGGGCGACCAGCGCGTAGCTGCACAGCGTGAGCAGTTCCAGCCCCAGGTAGATCACCAGGAAGTTGCTGCCCGAGACCATCACGAACATGCCCAGCAGCGCGAAGAGCGACAGCGTGAACATCTCGCCGCCGCGCAGCATGTCGCGGTCGGCGGAGTACGGGCGCCCGTACACCATGCAGACCATCATCGCCAGCGCCGAGAAGCACTTGAGCCAGTTGGCCATGGGGTCGGCCACCACCATGGTGCCGAAGGCGTAGCGCGTCTCGTTGTCGATGGCGAGCGAGGCCGTGAGCCACGCGACGGCGGCCAGCGTGGCCATCGTCAGGAAGTAGCTGGCGTTGCGCAGGCGCGAGGTGACGCCCAGGTCCACCAGCGCGATCACGCAGGCCATCACCAGCAGCACGATCTCCGGCGTGGCGACGCTCAGGCTGTTGTAGTCGAACATGTTCTTGTTGCCTTAGATCTTGCTCTGGGCCACGTGCTTCAGGAAGTCGGCGACGGACGGGTTCATGATGTCCGTAAAGGGCTTCGGGTACAGGCCCATCCACAGCACCGCGAGGGCCAGCAGGCCCAGCATCAGGAACTCGCGCGCGTTGATGTCAGTGAGCTGCCTCACGTCCTCGTTGGCGACGGGCCCGAGGTACACGCGCTTGAACATCCACAGCGTGTAGGCCGCGCCCCAGACGAGCGCCGTGGCGGACAGCGCGGCCAGCCAGAAGTTGGCCTTGACCGTGCCCAGGATCACCATCCACTCGCCGACGAAGCCCGCGGTGGCCGGCAGGCCGCAGTTGGCCATGCAGAACAGCAGCGCGAAGGCCGTGAAATTGGGCATGGTGTTGACGACGCCGCCGTAGCTGGCGATCTCGCGGGAGTGCACGCGGTCATACAGCACGCCGATGCACAGGAACATGGCGCCCGAGACGAAGCCGTGGGCGATCATCTGGATGAGGCCGCCGGCGACGCCCAGGTCGTTGAAGATGAAGAAGCCGAGCGTGACGAAGCCCATGTGCGCCACGGACGAATAGGCCACCAGCTTCTTCATGTCCTGCTGGACCATCGCCACCAGGCCGACGTAGATCACCGCGATGATCGACAGCGCGATCATGAACCACGCGTATTCATGCGCGGCATCGGGCGCGATCGGCATCGAGAAGCGCAGGAAGCCGTAGGCGCCCAGCTTCAGCATGATGGCCGCCAGCACCGCGGAACCGCCCGTGGGCGCCTCGACGTGCACGTCGGGCAGCCAGGTGTGCACCGGCCACATCGGCACCTTCACGGCGAAGGCCGCGAAGAAGGCGAAGAACAGCAGCGTCTGCGCCGGCAGCGCCAGCGGCAGCTTGTGCCACGCCAGGATGTCGAAGCTGCCGCCGCTCTTGGTGTACAGGTAGACCAGCGCGACCAGCATCAGCAGCGAGCCGAGCAGCGTGTACAGGAAGAACTTGAAGGCCGCGTAGATCTTGTTGGGGCCGCCCCAGATGCCGATGATCAGGTACATCGGGATCAGCGTGGCCTCGAAAAACACGTAGAACAGGATGCCGTCGAGCGCGCAGAACACGCCGATCATCAGGCCCGACAGGATCAGGAACGCGCCCATGTACTGGTTGACGCGCTCCGTGATCACCTCCCACGCCGAGATCACGACCACAACCGTGATGAACGCGGTGAGCAGGATGAACCAGAACGAGATGCCGTCGATGCCCAGCGAGTAGAAGACGTTGAAGCGGTCGATCCACGGCTGCTTCTCGACGAACTGCATCGCCGAGGTGGTGCGGTCGAAGCCGGAATACAGCGGCAGCGTGACGAGGAAGCTCACGACCGAGCCGACCAGCGCCAGCCAGCGCACCGAGCGCGCCTGGTCGTCCCGTCCCAGTGCGAGCAGCACGACGCCGAAGGCGATCGGCGTCCAGATGGCGAGGCTCAGCAAACCCATTCTTCTTCTCTCGTTTTCTTTATCGGTGCAGCCACACGAACCACGTCATCAGCACGAACACGCCGATGATCATCGCGAAGGCGTAGTGGAACAGGTAGCCGGTCTGCACCCAGCGGATGACGCCCGCGAACCAGGAGACGAGGCGCGCGCTGCCGTTCACGGCCGCGCCGTCGATCACGGCCTGGTCGCCGCCCTTCCACAGGCCCATGCCGATGCCGCGAGCCGCGCGGGCCAGCACGTTCTCGTTGAACCAGTCGAAGTAGTACTTGTTGTCGAGGATGGTGTACAGCCAGCCGAAGCGCTGCTTGACCGCGGCGGGCAGCGCCGGGTTCTTCAGGTACATGTACCAGGCGGCCACCACGCCGGCGAGCGCGAGCCAGAACGGCAGCGTCGTCAGGCCGTGCAGCGCCATCTGCAGCGGGCCATGGAATTCCTCGGCGAGCTTCTCCATGCCCTTGTGCGCCTCGGCGTTCACGAAGATCGCGTCCTTCATGAAGTCGGAGAACAGCATGCCGTGGATGAACAGGAAGCCGGCCAGCACCGAGGGGATCGCCAGCAGGATCAGCGGCGCCGTGACCACCCACGGCGATTCGTGCGGCTCGTGGTCGTGGTGGTCGTCGTGCCCATGGTCGTCATGGTGCGCATCGGGGTTCTGGTCGAAGCGCTCCTTGCCGTGGAAAACCAGGAAGAACATGCGGAAGGAATAGAAGGCGGTGACGAACACGCCCACCGTCACGGCGAAGTACGCGAAGCCGTGACCGGGCAGCGTGCTGAAGTGCACGGCCTCGATGATCGAGTCCTTCGAGTAGAAGCCCGCGAACAGCGGCGTGCCGATCAGGGCCAGCGAACCCACCAGCGAGGTCCAGTACGTGACGGGCATGTACTTGCGCACGTTGCCCATCCAGCGGATGTCCTGGTTGTGGTGCATGCCGATGATCACCGAGCCCGCCGCGAGGAACAGCAGCGCCTTGAAGAAGGCATGCGTCATCAGGTGGAACACGGCGACCGAGTAGGCCGAGGCGCCGAGCGCCACCGTCATGTAGCCCAGCTGCGAAAGCGTGGAGTACGCCACGACGCGCTTGATGTCGTTCTGGACGATGCCCAGGAAACCCATGAACAGCGCCGTGATCGCGCCGATCACCATCACGAAGGACAGCGCCGTGTCCGACAGCTCGAACAGCGGCGACATGCGCGCCACCATGAAGATGCCGGCCGTCACCATCGTCGCGGCGTGGATCAGCGCGGAGATCGGCGTGGGGCCTTCCATCGAGTCGGGCAGCCACACGTGCAGCGGGAACTGCGCGCTCTTGCCCATGGCGCCGATGAACAGGCAGATGCAGATCACGGTGATCAGCATCCAGTCGGTACCGGGGAACGCCAGCTTGGCGAGTTCGCCGGACTTGGCGAAGGCCTCGCTGTACGACAGCGTGCCCGCGTAGGCCATGATGAGGCCGATGCCGAGGATGAAGCCGAAGTCGCCGACCCGGTTGACCAGGAAGGCCTTGAGGTTCGCGAACACCGCCGTGGGCCGCGTGTACCAGAAGCCGATCAGCAGGTACGAGACGACGCCCACCGCCTCCCAGCCGAAGAACAGCTGCAGGAAGTTGTTGCTCATGACGAGCATGAGCATCGAGAACGTGAACAGCGAGATGTAGGCGAAGAAGCGGTTGTAGCCGTCGTCGTCGGCCATGTAGCCGATGGTGTAGATGTGCACCATCAGCGACACGAAGGTCACCACGCACATCATCATCGCCGTCAGGCCGTCGACGAGGAAGCCCACCTCCATCTTCAGGCCGCCGATGACCATCCACTCGTAGATCGTCTCGTTGAAGCGGGCGCCGTCCAGCGCCACGGCCTTCAGGGTCATCGCGGAAATGACGAAGGCGATGAACACGCCCAGGATGGTGAACGTGTGCGACAGGCCGCGGCCTATCCTGTTGCCGCCGAAGGTGGTGCCGAAGATGCCCGCGATGAGCGAGCCCGCCAGCGGCGCCAGCGGGACGGCCAGGAGCGTCGTTGCGTTGAGGGTCGAAGCCATGTTTTTTGTTCTCAGCCCTTCAGTGCGTTCAGGTCGTCGACGCTGATGCTGTTCTTGTTGCGGAACAGCAGCACCAGGATCGCGAGGCCGATGGCGCTTTCGGCGGCTGCCACCGTGAGGATGAAGAACACGAAGACCTGGCCGTGCATGTCGCCCAGGTAGTAGGAGAACGCAACGAAGTTCATGTTGACCGCGAGCAGCATCAGCTCGATGCACATCAGCAGAACGATCAGGTTGCGGCGGTTCAGGAAGATGCCGATCACCGACAGCGCGAAGAGCATCGCGCCCAGCGACAGGAAATGGCCGAGGGTGATCGTCATGCTTTCGTCTCCGCGGCGGCCGGCGCCGGCTCGGCGGGGGGCGCGGCCACCGTCGGCTCAATCTTCACGATCTGCAGGCGATCGCGCGCCTTCACGCGCACCTGCTGCGACGGGTCCATGTGGCGGCTGTCCTTGCGCTGGCGCAGCGTCAGCGCGATCGCCGCGACGATGGCCACCAGCAGGATGACCGCCGCGATCTCCAGCGGGAACAGGTAGTGGGTGTACAGGAGCTTGCCGAGCTCCTTGGTGTTGGAGAACTGCACGCCCTGCTGCGCGGCCTGCACGGCGGCCTGCAAGGGGCGCGGCTCCTCGGGGCGGAAGCCGCCCATCAGCACCGCGGCCATCTCCAGCGCGATGATCACGCCGACCATCGCCGCCAGCGGGAAGTGCTTCCAGAAGCCGGCACGCAGCGCCGCGACGTCGATGTCCAGCATCATCACGACGAAGAGGAACAGCACCATCACGGCGCCGACGTACACGAGCACCAGCGAGATGGCGAGGAACTCCGCCTTGAGCAACAGCCACACGGCCGCCGCCTGGAAGAAGGCCAGCACGAGGAACAGGGCCGCATGCACGGGGTTGCGCGCGGTGATCACGCGAAACGCCGAGAACAGCAGGACGGCCGAGAAGAGGTAGAAAAGGGCGCCGCGGATTTCCATGTCTTATCGGTATTTGGCGTCGGCCGCCTTGGCCGCGGCGATTTCGGTCTCGTAGCGGTCGCCCACGGCCAGCAGCATGTCCTTGGTGAAGTACAGGTCGCCGCGCTTTTCGCCGTGGTATTCGAGGATGTGCGTCTCCACGATGGAGTCGACCGGGCAGCTTTCCTCGCAGAAGCCGCAGAAGATGCACTTGGTCAGGTCGATGTCGTAGCGCGTGGTGCGGCGCGTGCCGTCGACGCGCTGGTCGGACTCGATCGTGATCGCAAGGGCCGGGCACACGGCCTCGCACAGCTTGCAGGCGATGCAGCGCTCCTCGCCGTTCTCGTAGCGGCGCAGCGCGTGCAGCCCGCGGAAACGCGGGCTGAGCGGGGTCTTCTCTTCCGGGAACTGCACGGTGATCTTGCGGGCGAACATGTACTTCCCGGTGATCGCCATGCCCTTGAACAGCTCCACCAGCGCGAAGCTGGAGAGGAAGTCCTTCAGCGAGAAGTTCGATTGAGCGGCAATGGCAGCCATGTCACTTCCAGATGTTGTAGGGGGTCTGCATCCAGGCGCCCACCACCACCAGCCACACGAGGGTGATGGGGATGAAGATCTTCCAGCCCAGGCGCATGATCTGGTCGTAGCGGTAGCGCGGGAACGTCGAGCGCACCCACAGGAAGACCGTGACGACCATGAACGTCTTGATGCCCAGCCAGATCCAGCCGGGGATGAAGTCGAGCGCCGCGATCGGCGAGATCCAGCCTCCCAGGAACATGATGACGGCCAGGATGGAGACCAGCCACATGTTGGCGTATTCCGCGAGGAAGAACATCGCGAAGCTCATGCCCGAGTACTCGATCATGTGGCCGGCGACGATCTCCGATTCGCCTTCCACCACGTCGAAGGGGTGGCGGTTGGTTTCGGCCAGGCCCGAGATGAAGTAGACGAGGAAGATCGGCAGCAGCGGCAGCCAGTTCCACGACAGGAAGTTCACGCCCTCCGCGGCGAAGCGTCCCTTGGCCTGCGACATGACCACGTCCGTCATGTTGAGCGAGCCGGTGACCATCAGCACCACGACCAGCGCGAAACCCATCGCGATCTCGTAGCTAACCATCTGGGCCGATGCGCGCAGCGCGCCGAGGAAGGCGTACTTCGAGTTCGAGGCCCAGCCGGCGATGATCACGCCGTAGACCTCGAGCGAGGTGATGGCCATCAGGAACAGCAGGCCGGCGTTGATGTTCGCGAGCGCCACGTCGGGGCCGAAGGGGATCACGGCCCATGCGGCCAGCGCCGGCATGATGGTCATCACCGGGCCGAGCAGGTACAGGCCCTTGCTCGCCACCGTCGGCAGGATGATTTCCTTGGTGAGCAGCTTGAACGCGTCGGCGATCGGCTGCAGCAGGCCGAGCGGGCCGACGCGGTTGGGGCCGATGCGGATCTGCGTGAAGCCGATGGCCTTGCGCTCCCACAGCGTGAGGTACGCTACGGCGCCCATCAGCGGCAGCACGACCAGGATGATCTTGACCAGCGTCCACACCACGGGCCAGCCCGCGGCCGTCCACCAGGGCGCGGCGATCAGGCCGTTGCCGAAGCCGTAGATCGAATCGATCATGCCGGAACCCCTTCCCTCGCCTTCGTCGCTTGCGCGTCGGCGGTGAGCTGCAGCGACGGCGCGCGGCGCACGATGGAGTCGAGCTGGTAGATGGCGGCGGTCACCGGCTTGCCGGCCTGCGCGCCCGCGTCGATGGACGCGGCCGTCTTGTTCGACAGCAGGTTGCCCTGCACGAAGGCTTGCTGCGCGTCGGCTTCGCCGCGCGCGGCGACGAGGACTTCCTGCGCCGATTCGTACTCGAAGCCCTGCAGGCCCAGCATGTTGCCCAGCACGCGCAGCACCTTCCACGCGGGACGTGCCTCGCCGGCGGGCTTCACCACGGCATGGAAGGACTGCACGCGGCCTTCGGCGTTGACGAAGGTGCCGGGCGTTTCGGTCCAGGGCGCGATCGGCAGCAGCACGTCGGCGACGTCGAGGTTGGCCTTGAACGGGCTCAGGCTCACGACCATCTCGGCCTGGCCGAGTGCAGCCTTGGCCTTGGCGCCCGCGGCGGAATCGAATTCGGGCTCGTTGTTCAGCAGGATCACGGCCTTGAGCGACCCGGAAAGCATCTGGCCGGCGTTCAGGCCGCCCTCGCCCGGCAGCGCCTTCACGAGCTGCGCGCCGACGGTGTTGGCGGCTTCGGTGAGGTAGCCCACGGAGGCACCGGTCTTCTCGGCGATCCAGTTCGCCAGAGCGAGCAACGACGACGCATTGGCATGATGCGCAGCGGCGTTGCCGAGCAGGATCGCGTGACGCTCGCCCCACATCAGCGACTTCGCGATCGCCTTGGCCTTGTCGGTGGCGGTGCCCTTGAGGGGCGGCGTGCCGCCCTTCGTCTCGCCGACCGCCGTGGCGACGTCCGCCAGCACGCCGAGCCAGTCGGACGCGGGCGCGACGTGCGAGGCCGCGATGGTCATCGCCCAGTCGTTGTCCTGGTCGTGCAGGACCGCCACCTTGCAGCCCTTTCGCGTGGCAGCGCGCAGGCGCAGCGCGAACAGCGGATGGTCCTTGCGCAGATTCGAGCCGACGACCAGCGCGCCCTGCAGGTTGGACAGCGACGCGATCGTCGTGCCCAGCCACCGCACGCCTTCGTCCTTGCCGAACTGCGCGTTGCGCAGCCGGTAGTCGACGTTCTCGGAGCCGAGTGCGCGCACGAGCTTCTGCGCGAGGAACAGTTCCTCGACGGTGCTGTGCGGGCTCACCAGCGCGCCGAGGGCCTTCGCGCCATGGTCGGTCTTGATGGTCTTCAGGCCGTTGGCGACGTACTCCAGCGCCGTCTGCCAATCCACCGTCTTCCACTCGCCGCCCTGCTTGAGCATGGGCGCGGTGAGGCGGCCGTCTTCATTGAGCGCTTCGTACGAGAAGCGGTCACGGTCGGCGAGCCAGCATTCGTTGACCTCTTCGTTCTCCAGCGGCAGGACGCGCAGGACCTTGTTGTTCTTGACCTGCACGATCAGGTTGGCGCCGGTCGAATCGTGGGGGCTCACCGACTTGCGGCGCGACAACTCCCAAGGACGCGCCTGGTAGCGGAAGGGCTTGCTCGTGAGCGCGCCCACCGGGCACAGGTCGATCATGTTGCCGGAGACTTCGGAATCGACCGTGTCGCCCAGCACCGTGGTGATCTCGCTGTGCTCGCCGCGGTGGATCATGCCCAGCTCCATCACGCCGGCCACTTCCTGGCCGAAGCGCACGCAGCGGGTGCAGTGGATGCAGCGGCTCATCTCCTCCATGGAGATCAGCGGGCCGACGTCCTTGTGCAGCACGACGCGCTTTTCTTCCTCGTAGCGCGAAGCCGAGCCGCCATAGCCGACGGCCAGGTCCTGCAGCTGGCACTCGCCGCCCTGGTCGCAGATCGGGCAGTCGAGCGGGTGGTTGATCAGCAGGAACTCCATCACCGACTGCTGGGCCTTCACGGCCTTGTCGCTCTTGGTGCGCACGATCATCCCGTTGGTCACGGGCGTGGCGCAGGCGGGCATGGGCTTGGGCGCCTTCTCGACGTCGACCAGGCACATGCGGCAGTTGGCCGCGATGGACAGCTTCTTGTGGTAGCAGAAGTGGGGGATGTAGATGTCCGCCTTGTCGGCCGCATGCATCACCATGCTGCCTTCGGCGACTTCCACCTTCTGTCCGTCGATGTTGATTTCGATCATGCGGAAACCTTCGGGGCGGATTCGACAGGCGCTTGCGCCTTCTCGATTTTTGCCGCGAACTCGTGGCGGAAGTGCTTGAGCATGGCGCGCACCGGCATGGCCGCCGCGTCGCCCAGCGCGCAGATCGTGCGGCCCTGGATGTTGTCGGCCACGTTGTCGAGCAAGGCGAGGTCACCCGCCTTGCCGTGGCCGTTCTGGATGCGGTCGACGATGCGCCACAGCCAGCCCGTGCCTTCGCGGCAGGGCGTGCACTGGCCGCAGGACTCGTGCATGTAGAAGTACGACAGGCGCAACAGGCTTTCGACCATGTCGCGCGTCTCGTCCATCACGATCACCGCGCCCGAGCCGAGCATGGAGCCCGCCTTCGCGATGGAGTCGTAGTCCATCGTGCAATTCATCATGATGTCGGCAGGCAGCACCGGCGCGGAGGAGCCGCCGGGGATCACCGCCTTGAGCTTCTTGCCGCCGCGCACGCCACCGGCCAGTTCGAGCAATTTGCTGAACGGGGTACCGAGCGGAATCTCGTAGTTGCCCGGCAGCTCGACGTCGCCGGAGATCGAGAAGATCTTGGTGCCGCCGTTGTTCGGCTTGCCGCATTCGAGGTAGGCCTGGCCGCCGTTGCGGATGATCCAGGGCACCGCCGCGAAGGTCTCGGTGTTGTTGATCGTGGTGGGCTTGCCGTACACGCCGAAGCTCGCCGGGAACGGCGGCTTGAAGCGCGGCTGGCCCTTCTTGCCCTCGAGCGATTCCAGCAGCGCCGTCTCCTCGCCGCAGATGTAGGCGCCGAAGCCGTGGAAGCCGTGCAGCTGGAACGTGAAGTTCGAGCCGAGGATGTTGTTGCCGAGATATCCGGCCGCCCTCGCCTCTTCCAGCGCTTCCTCGAAGCGCTCGTACACCTGGAAGATCTCGCCGTGGATGTAGTTGTAGCCCACGGTGATGCCCATCGCGTAGGCCGCGATGATCATGCCCTCGATGACGATGTGCGGGTTGTACGCGAGGATGTCGCGGTCCTTGCAGGTGCCCGGCTCGCCCTCGTCCGAGTTGCACACCAGGTACTTCTGGCCCGGGAACTGGCGCGGCATGAAGGACCACTTGAGGCCCGTCGGGAAGCCCGCGCCGCCCCGGCCGCGCAGCGCCGATTCCTTCACCGTGGCGATCACCTGGTCCGGCGTCAGGCCGTCGGCGATGATCTTCTTCAGCGCCTTGTAGCCGTCGCGCGCCTCGTAGTCCTTCAGGCGCCAGTTGGTGCCGTCCAGGCCCACGTAGATCTGCGGGTTGATGTGGCGGTCGTGGAAACAGGTCTGGACGCCCGTCGCCTGGAACTGCTGCAGGACTTGTTGGGGGGTCACTTCGTTGCCTCCGCACTGCGAAGACCGTCGACCAGCTGGTCGAGCTTGTCGTTGCTCATGAAGCTGCACATGGTTCGGTCGTTCACCAGCATCACCGGCGAGTCGGCGCAAGCGCCCAGGCACTCGCTTTGCTGCAGCGTGAACATGCCGTCGGCGGTGGTCTCGCCCATCGCGATGCCCAGCTTCTTCTCGAGGTGGTGCAGCGCCTTGGCGCCGTCGCGCAGCTGGCACGGCAGGTTGGTGCAGACGTTCAGCTTGTACTTGCCGACCGGCCGCTGGTTGTACATGTTGTAGAAGGTCGTGACCTCGTGCACCGCGATCGCGGGCATGCCGAGGTAGTCGGCGATTTCCTGCTCGCTCTCGCGCGAGACGAAGCCCTGAGCGTGCTGCACGATGGCCAGGCAGGCCATCACGGCCGACTGCTTCTGGTCGGCCGGGTACTTGGCGACCTCGCGGTCCATCTTCATGCGCATCTCTTGCGTGATGATGCTCATCGATCGATCTCCCCGAACACGATGTCCATCGTGCCGATCACCGCCACCGCGTCCGCGATCATGTGGCCGCGCGACATTTCGTCCATCGCGGCCAGGTGCGCGAAGCCCGGCGGGCGGATCTTCAGGCGGTACGGCTTGTTGGCGCCGTCGCTCACGATGTAGATGCCGAACTCGCCCTTCGGGTGCTCCACGGCGGCATACGCCTCGCCTTCCGGCACGCGCATGCCTTCGGAGAACAGCTTGAAGTGGTGGATCAGCTCCTCCATGTTGGACTTCATGGATTCGCGGTCCGGCGGCGCCACCTTGTGGTTGTCGGTGATCACCGGGCCCGGGTTCGCGCGCAGCCAGGCCACGCACTGCTGGATGATCTTGTTGGCCTCGCGCATCTCCTGCACGCGGACCAGGTAGCGGTCGTAGCAGTCGCCGGTCTTCCCGAGCGGGATGTCGAACGCCATCTTCGCGTAGACCTCGTAGGGCTGCTTCTTGCGCAGGTCCCACGCGATGCCGGAGCCGCGCAGCATCGGGCCGGTGAAGCCCAGGTTGAGCGCGCGCTCGGGCGTGACGACGCCGACACCCACCGTGCGCTGCTTCCAGATGCGGTTTTCGGTGAGCAGGGTCTCGTACTCGTCGACGTAGTGCGGGAAGCGCTTGGTGAACGACTCGATGAAATCGAGCAGCGTTCCCTGGCGGTCCTCGTTCATGCGGCGGATCTCGCGCTCGTTGCGGATCTTGTTCGCCTTGTACTGCGGCATCGAATCCGGCAGGTCGCGGTACACGCCGCCCGGGCGGAAGTACGCCGCGTGCATGCGCGCGCCGGACACCGCTTCGTACATGTCGAAGAGGTCTTCCCGCTCGCGGAAGCAGTAGATCAGCATGTTCATCGCGCCGCAGTCCAGGCCGTGCGCGCCGAGCCACAGCAGGTGGTTCAGCAATCGCGTGATCTCGGCGAACATGACGCGGATGTACTGCGCGCGGATCGGCACGTCGATGCCGGTGAGCTTCTCGATGGCCAGGCAGTACGCGTGCTCGTTGCACATCATCGAGACGTAGTCCAGCCGGTCCATGTAGGGCAGCGACTGGATGTACGTGCGCGTCTCCGCCAGCTTTTCCGTGGCGCGGTGGAGCAGGCCGATGTGCGGGTCGGCGCGCTGGATGACCTCGCCGTCCAGTTCCAGCACCAGGCGCAGCACGCCGTGCGCGGCCGGGTGCTGCGGGCCGAAGTTGAGCGTGTAGTTCTTGATTTCCGCCATGTTCAATGCTTGGTCGCGGGGCGGCCGTAGTCGTCTTCGCGGATGATGCGCGGCGTGATCTCGCGCGGCTCGATGGTCACCGGCTGGTAGATGACGCGGCCGCGCTCGGCGTCGTAGCGCATCTCGGTATAGCCGGACACCGGGAAGTCCTTGCGGAACGGGTGGCCGATGAAGCCGTAGTCCGTCAGGATGCGGCGCAGGTCGTTGTGGCCCTCGAACACGATGCCGTACAGGTCGAAGGCCTCGCGCTCGAACCAGTTGGCGGAGTTCCACAGGCCGTTCAGCGAGTCGACCACCGGCAGGTCGTCGTCGGCGCAGAACACCTTCAGGCGCACGCGCTGGTTCAGGCTGATGGACAGCAGGTGCGACACCACCGCGTAGCGCGGGCCGTCGTATTCGCCGTTGCGGTAGTCGGAGTAGTCGACGCCGCACACGTCCAGGAGCTGCTCGAACTTCAGGCCCGGCGCTTCCTTCAGCATCGTCGCCGCCGCGATGTAGTTGGCGGGCACGACGGTGACCGTCACTTCGCCGAGCGCCAGGTCGATGCGCTTGGCGAGATCGCCGAGCGCGCTCGCGAGCGTGTCTTTGAGCGCCGCCGGGTCGACGGCGTAAATGGTCGTTTCCGCCATCAGGCCCTCGCGATCGTTTGCGTGCGGCGGATCTTCTGCTGCAGCTGGATGATCCCGTACAGCAGCGCCTCGGCCGTCGGGGGGCAGCCGGGCACGTACACGTCCACCGGCACGATGCGGTCGCAGCCGCGCACCACCGAGTAGCTGTAGTGGTAGTAGCCGCCGCCGTTGGCGCACGAGCCCATCGACAGCACCCAGCGCGGCTCGGGCATCTGGTCGTACACCTTGCGCAGCGCCGGCGCCATCTTGTTGCACAGCGTGCCGGCCACGATCATCAGGTCGGACTGGCGCGGGCTCGGGCGGAAGAGCATGCCGAAGCGGTCGATGTCGTAGCGCGCGGCGCCCGCGTGCATCATCTCCACCGCGCAGCAGGCCAGGCCGAACGTCATCGGCCACAGCGAGCCGGTCTTGGCCCAGTTGACGACCGAGTCCACGGTCGTGGTCAACATGCCCTTGTCGAGAATGCCTTCAGCAGCCATAAGTTTTCTTGCGGGACGCGAACGGGATCACTCCCAGTCCAGCGCGCCCTTCTTCCATTCGTACACGAACCCCACCACCAGGATGGCGAGGAAGACCATCATCGACCAGAAGCCCACGGCCCCGATCTCCTTGAGCGCCACGGCCCAGGGGAAGAGGAAGGCGATCTCCAGGTCGAAGAGGATGAAGAGGATGGCGACGAGGTAATAGCGCACGTCGAATTTCATGCGCGCATCTTCGAAGGCCTCGAAGCCGCATTCGTAGGGGGAGTTCTTGGCGGCGTCGGGCTTATTGAAGCCCAGCCCCTTGGAGAAGAGCCAGCCGAGGACTTGAGGAGCGACCCCGACGCCTATGCCCACCAGGATGAACAGGAGGACGGGCAGGTACTCGTTAAGGCTCATCTTGGGGCTCTCGTCACCCGGTCCGCTTGGCGCGCAGCGGGCCAGCTTTCTTGTTTGGTGCCGTCGGCGAGACTCGAACTCGCACAGCTTTCGCCACTACCCCCTCAAGATAGCGTGTCTACCAATTTCACCACGACGGCGTGTACGCACTGCTGCCCGGTTTAACCAGGCTTTCGGCGCGAGGAATTTGCGCTTTGTTGCCTTCCGGACAGCCTTGAAGTTTACCCCGATTCCAGGGCTGACCCTGACGAGTTACTTAGCCGGGATTTGCGCCGCGCCGGAGGCTGCGGGGGCTGCCGCGGGTGCGGGCGTGGTGGATGCCGCAGGCGGCGTGGACGTGCCCGGAATCTGAGCGGCGCCTGACGCAGCCGGTGCGGCCGGCGCGCTTTGCTGGGCACGCTCGAGGATCGAGCCGGACGTCGGCGCGCGCAGGTTGCCGAAGTACGCCAGCGCCAGCGTGCAGACGAAGAACACGGTGGCGAGCACGGCCGTCGTGCGCGAGAGGAAGTTCGCGCTGCCGCTGGCGCCGAAGAGGCTGCCCGACGAGCCGCTGCCGAAGGCCGCGCCCATGTCGGCGCCCTTGCCGTGCTGGATGAGGATGAGCCCGATCATGGCGATCGCGGTGAGCATCTGCACCGCGAGGACGACCGTCAGCAACACGTTCATTTCGAGTTCTCCGTTAACTTCATTTCGAGGCCGCCGAGGCGGCCGCGATGATCTGCAAAAAATCGGGGGCCTTCAGCGACGCGCCGCCGATCAGGCCGCCGTCGATGTCGGGCTGGGCCAGCAGCGTGGCGGCATTCGCCGCGTTCATGCTGCCGCCGTACAGGATGTGCACCCGCTCCGGATGCGTACTTGCGGCCTTCAGCTGCGCACGCAAGAGGGCGTGCACTTCCTGCGCCTGTTCGGGCGTGGCGGTCTTGCCGGTGCCGATGGCCCACACGGGTTCGTAGGCAACGACGATCTCGCTGATGCAATGGCCGTTGACGTGGATCACGGCCGCCATCTGGCGCTTGACCACGTCGGCGGTCTGGCCCGCTTCGCGCTCCGCGAGGGTTTCGCCGACGCAGACGATGGGCGTCACGCCGTGCGCGAGTGCCGCCTTGGCCTTGTCGGCCACGAGTTCGTCGGTCTCGCCGTGGTACTGGCGGCGCTCGGAATGGCCGACGATGGCGTAGCGCACGCCGAGTTCGCGCAGCATCGCCGCGGACACCTCGCCGGTGTACGCGCCCTGCTCGTGCTTCGACACGTCCTGTGCACCCAGCTCCAGCTTCGTGCCGGCACGCAGCTGCGCGACCTGCGCGAGGTACGGCGCGGGCACGCACACGGCGACGTCGCACTGCGCGTTGCCCATGCCTTGCGCGACCGCGCGCACCAGCGCCTCGTTCGCGGCCAGGCTGCCGTTCATCTTCCAGTTGCCTGCGATCAGCTTTCTCGTCATGGCCAGGTGAGCACGATCTTGCCGATGTGCTGGTTCGATTCCATCAGTTCATGGGCTTGCGCGGCCTCGGCGGCCGCGAAGGTCTTGTAGATCACGGGCTGGATCGCCTTGGTTTCCAGCAGCGGCCACACGTGCGTCTTCAGCGCGGCGGCGATCGCCGCCTTGAAGGCGACGGGACGCGGGCGCAGCGTGGAGCCCGTGATGTGCAGGCGCTTGCGCAGCACCAGCCCCGAATTGAATTCGCTCTTGGTGCCGCCTTGCACGGCGATGATCACGAGCCGCCCGTCTTCGGCGAGGCAGTTCACCTCGCGCGTGACGTAGCCGCCGGCCACCATGTCGAGGATCACGTCGACACCCTTGCCGCCGGTGATCGCCTTCGCCTCTTCGGCGAAATCCTGCGTCTTGTAGTTGATGGCATGGTCGGCGCCGAGCTTCAGGCACGCGGCCGTCTTGTCGTCGCTGCCGGCCGTCGCGATCACCTTCGCGCCGAAGGCCTTGGCCATCTGGATCGCGGTGACGCCGATGCCGCTGGTGCCGCCTTGCACCATGAAGGTCTCGCCCTTTTGCAGGCGGCCGCGGTCGAACACGTTGCTCCACACGGTGAAGAACGTCTCCGGCAGCGAAGCGGCCTCGATGTCGCTGAAGCCCTTGGGCACCGGCAGGCACTGGCCGATGGGCGCCGCGCAGAGATCCGCGTAACCGCCACCGGCGACCAGCGCGCAGACTCGGTCACCCTTCCTGAAGCCTGCCGCCGCGAGTTCCTTGTCGTCGCCGGCGACGATCTCGCCCGCGACTTCCAGGCCCGGGATGTCCGAAGCGCCCGGCGGCACGGGGTAGTTGCCCGTGCGCTGCAGGACGTCGGGGCGGTTCACGCCGCTGGCCGTGACGCGAATGAGCAGTTCACCCGCGCCCGGCTTGGGGTCCGGGCGCTCGCCCAGCTTCAGGACGCCAGGGGCGCCCGGCGTCGTGATCTCGACGGCTCTCACTGGTGCGGCGGCGTGTCGACGGCGTCGACCTGCGGCAGCGGCTCGCGCGGGGCCTGTTGCTCGCGCTGCTCGGGCGGCAGGTTCTCGCCGCGCTGTTCGCCACGGTCACCGCGGTGCTCGCCGCGATCGCCGCGGTCACCCCTGTCGCCACGGTCACCGCGATCGCCGCGGTCACCGCGGTATTCGCCGCGCGGCGGGCGGTCGCTGCGCTCGCGGCGCTCGCGCGGCTGCTCTTCGGGCATGCCGGCGGGACGCTCGAGCAGCGCCTTCATCGACAGCTTCACGCGGCCCTTGTCGTCGGTCTCGAGGACCTTGACCTTCACGACCTGGCCTTCGCTCAGGTAGTCGGTGACCTTCTCGACGCGCTCGTGCGCGATCTGCGAGATGTGCAGCAGGCCGTCCTTGCTGGGCAGCAGGTTCACCAGCGCGCCGAAGTCCAGGATCTTGGTGATCGGGCCTTCGTAGACCTTGCCCACTTCGACTTCCGCCGTGATCTCGGTGATGCGCTGCTTCGCGAACTCGGCCTTCTCGGCTTCGGTCGATGCGATGGTGATCGTGCCGTCTTCGGCGATGTCGATCGTGCAGCCGGTTTCTTCCGTCAGCGCGCGGATGGTGGAGCCGCCCTTGCCGATCACGTCGCGGATCTTCTCGGGGTTGATCTTCATCGTGTACAGGCGCGGCGCGAAGTTGCTCACCTCGGTCTTCGCCTCGCCCAGCGCTTCCTGCATCTTGCCCAGGATGTGCATGCGCGCTTCCTTGGCCTGCGCCAGGGCGACCTGCATGATCTCCTTGGTGATGCCCTGGATCTTGATGTCCATCTGCAGGGCCGTCACGCCGTTGGCCGTGCCGGCCACCTTGAAGTCCATGTCGCCGAGGTGGTCCTCGTCGCCCAGGATGTCGGTCAGCACCGCGAAGCGGTTGCCTTCCTTGATCAGGCCCATGGCGATGCCCGCCACGTGCGCCTTCACCGGCACGCCGGCATCCATCAGCGACAGGCAGCCGCCGCAGACCGAAGCCATCGACGACGAGCCGTTCGACTCGAGGATTTCCGACACGACGCGCATCGTGTAGGGGAACTCTTCCTTGGTCGGCAGCACCGGGATCAGCGCGCGCTTGGCGAGGCGGCCGTGGCCGATCTCGCGGCGCTTGGTGGAGCCCATGCGGCCCACTTCACCGGTGGCGAAGGGGGGCATGTTGTAGTGGAACATGAAGCGGTCTTCGTACTCGCCCATCAGCGCGTCGATGCGCTGCGCGTCGCGCTCGGTGCCGAGCGTGGTGACGACCATCGCCTGCGTCTCGCCGCGCGTGAACAGCGCCGAGCCGTGGGTGCGGGGCAGCACGCCGGTGCGGATCTCGATCTGGCGCACGGTGCGCGTGTCGCGGCCGTCGATGCGCGGCTCGCCGTTGAGGATCTGGCTGCGCACGATGTTCGACTCGACGCCGAACAGCAGGTCGTCCACGGCCACGGAATCGAATTCGGTGCCTTCGGCCTTCAGGGCTTCCTTGACGGACGCCGAGGCTTCGCGCAGGGCCTGCGTGCGGGCCTGCTTGCTGCGGATCTGGTAGGCGGCGCGGAACTTCTCTTCGGCCAGGCCCTTGACCTTGGCGATGAAGGGCTCGTCCTTGTCGGCCGGCTTCCAGTCCCACACGGGCTTGCCGCCTTCGCGGACCAGGTCGTGGATGGCGTTGATCGCGACCTTGGCCTGCTCGTGGCCGAACACCACGCCGCCGAGCATGATCTCCTCGGACAGCTGCTGCGCCTCGGACTCGACCATCAGCACCGCGGCTTCCGTGCCGGCGACGATCAGGTCCAGGTCGGACATCTTGCGGGCGGTCTGGCCCGGGTTCAGCACGTACTCGCCGTTGACGTAGCCCACGCGCGCGGCGCCGATGGGGCCCGCGAACGGCAGGCCGGAGATGGCCAGCGCGGCCGACGTGCCGATCATGGCGGCGATGTCAGCGTCGACTTCGGGGTTCAGCGACATCGTGTGGATCACGACGTGCACTTCGTTGAAGAAGCCTTCGGGGAACAGCGGGCGGATCGGGCGGTCGATCAGGCGCGAGGTGAGCGTCTCGTGCTCGCTCGGCTTGGCTTCACGCTTGAAGAAGCTGCCGGGGATCTTGCCGGCGGCGTACGTCTTCTCGATGTAGTCCACCGTGAGCGGGAAGAAGTCCTGGCCCGGCTTCGCGTTCTTGGACGCGGCGACGGTGGCGAGGATCACGGTGCCCTCGATGTCGACGATGACCGCGCCGGATGCCTGGCGCGCGATTTCGCCCGTTTCGAGCGTGACGGTGTGCGACCCCCACTGGAAGGTCTTGGTGACTTTGTTGAACATGGTCATGTTCGGCTCCTTGCTTTTGGTTTTGGAGTGGCAGGAGATGAAGGCCGAACACGATGCCATTCCATCAAGGGCCCCTCGCGGGCCGCTGGTGGAATGACACAGCGCGTGGTCGTCTTCTTCGCCCTTCCGATGTGCAAACGCCTGGACAAGCGGCTTAGCTGGCCCAGGCGTGTTGCATTCGAGCAGCCCTGCGTGCGCTTCTTACTTGCGCAGGCCGAGCTTGTTGATCAGCGCCGTATAGCGGTCGGCGTCGTTTTCCTTCAGGTACGCCAGCAGGTTCTTGCGGCGGTTCACCATGCGCAGCAGGCCGCGGCGGCCATGGTGGTCCTTCAGGTGCGTCTTGAAGTGCGGCGTGAGTTCGTTGATGCGCGCGGTGAGCAGCGCAACCTGCACTTCGGGGCTGCCGGTGTCGTTCGTGCCGCGCGCGTTGTCGCGGACGATGTCGGCCTTGTTGATGGCGGTCATCGGGGTTTCCTAATTTGAGGTTTGACTTGCGTTGGTGGCTGGAAGGGCCTCCAACGTGCGATCCGCAAGACGCGGAACCCGAAGATTATAGCCCGTCACCCCAGCCAGCGCTCCAGGCGGGCGACGCCCTCCTCCAGGCGCGAGGCGTCCTTCGAGGCGAAACACCACCTCAGCCAGCCTTGCGCCTGCGGGGCAAAGGCGTTGCCGGGCGCCAGGCCCAGCCCGGCCTCGGCCACCAGCCGCTTGGCCACCTCCAGCGAATCCCCGAAACCGCTGAGCTTGAAAAACGCGTACATGCCGCCCTTGGCCGAGGCCACCTCGACCCGGTCCAGCGCCTGCAGCCGCGGCACCAGGGTGTCCCGGCACGCCTTCAGGTGCGCCACCACCCGCGGCGTGACCTCGTCCGTGCGCTCCATGGCCACCTGGGCGGCCCGCTGGGTGAAGACGCTGGCGCACGAGGTGTTGAATTCGATCAGCTTGCCCATGTGCTGCGTCAGGCTCGCCGGCATCACCAGCCAGCCCAGGCGCCAGCCGGTCATCAGGAAGCTTTTGGAAAAGCTGTGGGCGACCACCAGCCGGTCGTCGGGCGAGGCGATGTCCAGGAAGCTGGGGGCGCAGGCGTTGGGCGTCGCCTCGTAATACAGACGTTCGTACACCTCGTCGGCCAGGATCCAGGTGCCGGTGCGCCGGCAATGGTCCAGGATCGCCTGCTGCTCGGCGCGGGTGAGCGTCCACCCGGTCGGGTTGTTGGGGGCGTTGACCACCAGCAGTTTCGTCGCCGGGGTGATGGCCTCCAGCAGCTTCTGCAGGTCCAGCGCCCATGCACCGTCTTTGGGCACGAGCGAGACGCGGCGCAGGTTGGCGCCCATGATCAGCGGCTGCGCGGTGAGGTTCGGCCAGACCGGCGTGACGGCCACGACTTCGTTGCCGGCGTCCACGAGCGCCTGCACCGCCAGCATCAGCGCGTTGACCCCGCCCGAGGTCACGGCGATGCGATCGGCCTTGACGCCCGGGTGCAGCCGGCTGGTGTAAGCGGAGATCGCCTGGCGCAGCTCGGGCAACCCGAGGTTGTGGGCATAGAAAGTTTCGCCCTTGCGCAGCGACTCGATAGCCGCTTCCCGGATGAATTCCGGCGTGGCCTCGTCGCTTTCCCCGAACCAGAAGGCCAGCACGTCCGCCCGCCCCATCCCGGCGTTGGCGACTTCGCGGATCTTCGATTCTTCGAGGTTCTGGATGGCGCTTCGCATGCGGCCGAGTATGCCCAGTGCCGGAAGCCCCCGTGACAAGGCGGCGATGGGAGACTAAATTGCGGCGATGAAATTCTTCCGCTCCCGCCAGGCCGAGGCGAAGGATTCGGCAGCCCCGGACACGCGATCGGGCCCCATCTCGCGCGCCAGCAACGACTCCAAGCTGCAGTCGCTGCTGCCCGCGGACGACGACGAGGTGGAAGCCAAGGCGGAAGCGCGCGCGTCGGCGCGCGAGGCCACCGAGGCCAAGGCCAAGGCCGCGAAGCACGAGCTGCGCAAGGAGATGCTGCGCGTGGTGCTGGCCAAGACCGTGCAGAAGACCAACGTGCCGGCGGCCTGGATCAGCGGTGAGCTCAACACCATGGTCACGCCAGAAGGCGAGGAGTGGATCGAGGTGCGCCTGTCGGTGCAGGTGGACGAGCCGCGCTTCCTCACCTACATCTCGTCCTTCCAGGCCGACCTGGAAAGGCGGCTGCTCGCCGCCGCGCCCGACGTGCGCTACTGGCTCTCGGGCATCACCTGGAAGATCACGCCGGACGCCATCTACGAAATGCCGATGCCCCAGCCCGAATACTGGGAACACGTGCAGGCCGACCGGCTGCTCACGGCGCGCCAGAAAGGCGCGGCGGAGTGGGACCGCGAATCCCTCGAAAAGCATTTCTCCGACACCAACCCGGGCGAGGTCGTGGCCGACTACCAGGACACCGCCCCACCCGAGAAACCCGTCGAGAACCTGGCGCGGCCGGTCATCGACCTGCGCCGGCCCCTCGAGCCGCCGAAGACCTAGTCGACCCGTGCCATCTTGCAGGCGGTGGGCATCTCGGCCTGCGCCGGCGCGAGCTGCTTGATCACGCGAAAGCCGTAGCCCGAGCCTTCGACGTCGAACTTCACGCCGGGCGTTCCCACCTTGTCCATCACGCCCACCACCAGCGGCTGCTGGAACTGGTGGTCCGCCGCGCGCATCGCCCCGCCCTGCCCGCTGAACTGCACCGACACGCGCTCGAGCGCGTTGGCCACCGGCACGGCCTGCGTCGTGCCGGCCTTCTCGATCGCCTGCGCGAGCGCCTCGATCATCAGTTGCATGCGCATGTGCACGTAGTCGTCGGCAGGGTTCGGGTAGCGCTGGCGGAAGGACTTGTAGAAGGCCTCGCTGGCCGCGGTCGGCACGTTGGGCAGCCAGTCGGCCACGGCGATCACCTTGCCGATGCCCGCCTCGCCCATCGCCGCCGGCGCGCCCAGCGCGTTGCCGTAGAACGTGTAGAACTTGCCTTCGTAGCCGATCTCGCGCGCCGCCTTCACCAGCAGCGTGAGGTCGCTGGAGAAGTTGCCGGTGACCACCGCCTGCGCCCCGCTCGCCTTGATCTTCGTCGCGTACGGCGCGAAATCCTTGATGCGCAGCAGCGGGTGCAGTTCCTCCGCGACGATCTCGACGTCGGGCCGCTGCGCAGCCAGCTGGCGCCGGGCTTCGCGCTGCACCGCTTGCCCGAAGCTGTAATCGGGATTGATGAGGTACACCGACTTCAGCGCCTTGTCCTCGCGCAGCACGGAGACCAGCGCCGCCATGCGCATTTCGGCATGGGCGTCGAAGCGGAAATGCCAGAAGCTGCACTTCTCGTTGGTCAGCGCCGGGTCCACGGCCGCGTAGTTCAGCAGCAGCACGCGCCGCTGCGGCTCGCGCTCGTTGTGCTTGGCGATGGCTTCGGCCAGCGCCGCCGTCACGGCCGACGAATTGCCCTGCAGGATGAACTGCGCGCCGTCGTCGACGGCCGAGCGCAGCGCCGACAACGCCTCCTCGATCTGGCCCTTGCTGTCGTGGCGCACCAGCTCCAGCGGCCGGGCGCCCTGCGCGGTGCGCACGCCGCCGCGGGCATTGACGCGTTCGACCGCCCACACCAGGTTGCGGAAGACGGCCTCCCCGCCGTTGGCGTTGCCGCCCGAGAAGCCCTCGATCATCGCGAGCTTCACCGCGGGTGCGGCTTGCGCGAAAGCCGGAAGAGATAGCGTTGCCGCCACCGTTTTCAAGACCTGCCGACGCGAAATTTTCATCCTTGTTTTTCCCTCCGGGACACTTGAAAAGAGGACCGCCGCGCGTATCTGGGGAGCATGCGGCGATCACGACGAAAGCCGCGCAGTGTAATCAAGGAGATGACCATGTTTTTCGCACCCGTTCTTCGCACCCGCGCCGTCGCCCCGTCGTATCGCTCGTTCGATCGCAGCTTCGAGCGCTTCTTCAACACCCTGGGCTTCGACGTCCAGCAGGACGAGAAGTCCTGGACGCTGTCGTTCGACCTGCCCGGCATCGCGCGTGAAGACCTGGCCATCACCGTCGAAGGCACGGTCGTGCGCCTGGAGACCAAGGCCGAAGCCAAGCGCCAGTACAAGGCGGCCTATGAACTGCCCGAGGAAATCGACGCGGAAGCCACCACGGCCAGGCTCGAGAACGGCGTGCTGACGCTGACGCTGGGCAAGAAGGTGCCGGTGAGCAACGCCCGCACGATCGAGGTCAAGTAAGGGTCATCCCGGCGAAGGCCGGGATCCAGTGTCTTTCGACAGCTCGCTCAAGGGCCACCGGGGTTTCACGTCGAACGCGTAAACCTCCGTGGCCCTTTCCACGCCCGCGTCCAGGCGCATCGCGGCGGCCATCGCGATCATCGCGCCGTTGTCGGTGCACAGGCGCAGCTCGGGGTAGTGCACGCGCACGCTGCGCCGCGCGCACTCCGCATCCAGGCGCGTGCGCAACAGCGCGTTGGCGCCGACGCCGCCCGCCACCACCAGCCGGTTCATCGCGCTGCGCTCCAGCGCATCGATCGACTTGCGCACCAGCACGTCCACGATCGCGGCCTGCGTCGACGCCGCCAGGTCGGCCTTGCGCGCTTCCAGGTCCGCGCCCAGCTTCTTCACCTGCGTGAGCACGGCCGTCTTCAGGCCCGCGAATGAGAAGTCGAGGTCGCCGCTGTGCATCAGCGGGCGCGGCAGCTTGAAGGCCTGCGGGTCACCCTGCTCCGCGAGCTTCGCCAGCGCCGGCCCGCCCGGGTAACCCAGGCCGAGCAGCTTCGCCGTCTTGTCGAACGCCTCGCCCGCCGCATCGTCGATGGTCTCGCCGAGCATCTCGTAGCGCCCGACGCCGTCGACGCGCATCAGTTGCGTGTGGCCGCCCGAAACCAGCAGCGCGACGAAGGGAAACTGCGGCGGGTCCTGCGACAGGAAGGGCGACAGCAAGTGCCCCTCCAGGTGATGCACGCCCAGCACCGGCTTGCCCAGCGCCGCGCCGAGCGCGCAGGCAACGCCCGCGCCCACCAGCAGCGCGCCCGCAAGGCCGGGGCCGCGCGTGTAGGCAACGACATCGATGTCACGCACATCGGCTTGCGCCTTCGCCAGCACCGACTCCGCCAGCGGCAGCACGCGGCGGATGTGGTCGCGACTCGCCAGCTCCGGCACCACGCCGCCGTAGGCCTGGTGCATCTCGACCTGGCTGTGCAAGGCATCCGCCAGCAACCGCGGCACGCCCGCACCGCCGCCCTCGACGAGCGCCACGCCGGTCTCGTCGCACGACGATTCGATTCCCAGGACTTTCACCGCGCCCAGTTTAGCGGCACGGATGTTGCTGGAAGGGGTGCGTGAAGTCCGCCCTCAGCCACCTGCTCGCCGCCCGCCGCTGCGAAATCGACGAGCTCGAAAGGCTCGCGCACACCAGCGAGCTCGTCGGCGTGATCGGCCGCTTCATCCATGCCCTGCAGCGCGAGCGCGGCATGTCGAACATCTTCCTGGCCTCGCGCGGGGAACGCTTCGCGGCCATGCGCCTGGAGCAGATCCCCGAGTGCGACGCGCTGCAGGCCGTGGTGGTGGCCAGCTTCGACCGCCTCGCGCTGGATGCCGGCGCGGTGCGCAACGGTGCGCGCGTGTTCAACCGCATCGCCATCGCGCTCGATGCGCTCGACGGCCTGCCGCAGCTGCGCACGCGCATCGCGGCGCGCGCCATCTCGGCGCGCGATGCCACCGCCGTCCTGGTCCGCCTCATCGCAAGCCTTCTGGGCGTGGTGTTCGAGGCGGTTGACAGCGCCGGCGACGCCGAGATCTCGCGCGCACTGGTGGCGATGTTCCATTTCATGCAAGGCAAGGAGTACGCCGGCCAGGAGCGCGCGCACGGCGCGGCCGTGTTCGCCGTGGGGCGCATCGACGCCCCGGGCCACGAGCGCTGGCGCCTGCTGATCGACCAGCAGCAGCACTGCCTGGACGTCTTCCAGGAGTTCGCCGACCCCAAGGTCACCGCCGCCGAGCTCGCCAGCTGCGACCACCGCACGCTCGTGCAAATCGAGCGCATGCGGCGCATCGGGCAGTCGCTGGGCGGCATGCCCATGGACGAGTCGCTCGTCGACGCCTGGTACGAGTGCTGCACGGAGCGCCTGGACGCCATGCGCACGGTGGAGGACGTGCTGGCCGGCCACCTGCGCGTGCTGTGCGGACGCAAGGTCGGCGAGGCGCGCGACGCGCTGCGCGACGAGCAGTCCACGCTCGACAGCCTGCACCGCGAGGCGGCCGGCGGCCCGTCGGGCCCGCCGATCGGCCCGCAACTGGAACGCTCGGTGATCGACATGGTGCACGAGCAGGCCTTGCGCCTGCAGGAGATGCACGACGAGCTCGAAACCGCGCGCAGCGCATTGAACGAGCGCAAGCTCATCGAGCGCGCCAAGGGCATCCTCATGGCCCACCGCCACATCAGCGAGGAGGAGGCGCACCGCACGCTGCGCCAGATGGCGATGAACCAGAAGCGCCGCGTGGCCGACATCGCGCAGGCCCTGCTCGCCATGGCCGAGGTCCTCCCCGGCCGCTGAATCCCGCGCACTGTTGCGGTGCACAAAAGCTGGCACGGTCCCTGCAGTGATGCAGCAAGGACCCAGGCGGCAATGGAGCCGTCCCGCACTTGGCAAGGGTCGCAGGACAACGGCGTCCATTCCTTCGCACGCGTGCACACGCGCGGCGGCAGGGGTGGACGCCTTTCGCTTTCTTGGCACTACGGAGCATCGACGATGGAAAAGACCGACACCCGCGCCGCGAACCTTTCGCGCCGCTCGATCATCAAGGGCGCGGCCGCGCTCGGCGCAGCCGGCACGATCGGCGCACTCGTCCCGCTGCGCGCGCGCGCACAAGGCACGGCGCTGGAAACCAAGGCCGCCAAGCTCGGCTTCATCGCGCTCACCGACGCCGCCCCGCTCTTCGTCGCCGACGAGAAGGGCTTCTTCAAGAAGCACGGCATGACGGAAGTCGAGGTCGCCAAGCAATCCTCGTGGGGCGCCACGCGCGACAACCTCGTGCTCGGCTCGAAGGCCAGCGGCATCGACGGCGCGCACATCCTCACGCCAATGCCCTACCTGATCACCACGGGTGCGACAACGGCCAACAACGTGCAGGTGCCGATCAACATCCTGGCGCGCCTGAACCTGGGCGGCCAGTGCATTTCGGTGGCCGACGAATACAAGGCCCTCAAGGTCGGCCTCGACGCCAAGGAGTTTGGCAAGGCCCTGCTGGCCAAGCGCCTGAAGACCGGCAAGCCGGTGAACGCGGCGATGACCTTCCCCGGCGGCACGCACGACATGTGGATGCGCTACTGGATGGCCGCGAACGGCGTGGACCCCAACCGCGACATCAACACCATCACGGTGCCGCCGCCCCAGATGGTGGCGAACATGAAGGTGGGCAGCATGGACACCTTCTGCGTGTGCGAGCCGTGGAACCTGCAATTGATCCACCAGAAGATCGGCTACACGGCGCTCACCACCAGCGAGCTGTGGATGAACCACCCGGAGAAGGCGTTCGCGATGCGCGCCGACTACGTGCAGGCCAACCCGAACGCGACCAAGGCGCTGCTCAAGGCGATCATGGAAGCGCAGATGTTCTGCGAAGACCCGAAGAACCGCGCCGAGGTCGCCGAGATCTGCTCGCGCCGCCGCTGGATCAACGCGCCGCTGGAAGACATCGTCGACCGCCTGAAGGGCGACTTCGACTACGGCACGGGCCGCGTCGAGAAGAACAGCAAGTTCCAGATGCGCTACTGGGCCGACAACGCGAGCTACCCGTACCAGTCGCACGACCTGTGGTTCCTCACCGAGAACCAGCGCTGGGGCTACCTGCCGCCCAACCTCGACACCAAGTCGCTCATCGCCAAGGTGAACCGCGAGGACATCTGGCGCACCGCGGCCAAGGAACTGGGCGTGGCGGACAAGGACATCCCGAAGTCCACGTCGCGCGGCATCGAGAAGTTCTTCGACGGCAAGGTGTTCGATCCGGCCAACCCGAAGAAGTACCTCGACAGCCTGTCCATCAAGTACATCAAGTCGGCCTGAGGAGGACGCGATGCAGACCGCTGAAACGATCGAGATGCTGCCGCTCGCGCCCGCGGGCCCCGGCGCGGTGGTGCAGGCCCTGCGCAACACGGCGCGCGTGTTCATGACGCACGTGCTGCCGCCCCTGGTCGTCATCGGCCTGCTGCTGGCGATCTGGCAGATGCTGGGCTCGCGCCCGGGCGCCGCGCTGCCGGCGCCCACCAAGGTCGTCCAGGACTGCTGGGAGCTGATCGCCCACCCGTTCTACGACCGCGGCGGCAACGACGTGGGCATCGCGTGGCAGCTGCTGGCCAGCCTCAAGCGCGTGGCCTACGGCTACTCGCTGGCGGTGATCGCAGGGGTGAGCCTGGGTGTGCTGGTGGGCCAGTCGACCTGGGCGCTGCGCGGCCTCGACCCGATCTTCCAGGTGCTGCGCACCGTGCCGCCGCTCGCGTGGCTGCCGATTTCGCTCGCCGGCTTCCGCGACGGCCATCCCAGCGCGATCTTCGTCATCTTCATCACGTCGATCTGGCCGATCATCATCAACACCTCCATCGGCATCCGCAACATCCCCGACGACTACCGCAACGTCGCCAAGGTGGTGCGCCTGAACGGCGTGGAGTACTTCATCAAGATCATGCTGCCGGCGGCGGCGCCCTTCATCTTCTCGGGGCTGCGCATCGGCGTCGGCCTGTCGTGGCTGGCGATCATCGCCGCCGAGATGCTGATCGGCGGCGTGGGCATCGGCTTCTTCATCTGGGACGCGTGGAACAGCTCGCGCATCAGCGACATCATCCTGGCGCTCCTGTACGTGGGCCTGGTCGGCTTCACGCTGGACCGCATCGTCGCCTTCATCGGCCGCAAGGTCACCCGCGGCACCGCGGCCAGCTAAGGAGAAACGGCAATGTCCTACCTCACGCTCTCGCAGGTCGACATGGTGTTCGGCACGGGCCCCACGGCCAACCCGGTGCTGAGCGGCATCGACCTGCAGGTCCGGCAAGGCGAATTCATCTCGCTCATCGGCCACTCGGGATGCGGCAAGTCCACCGTGCTGAACATCGTCGCGGGGCTGCTCAAGGCCACCAGCGGCGGCGTGATCCTCGACGGCCGCGAAGTGAACGCGCCGGGCCCCGACCGCGCCGTCGTGTTCCAGAACCATTCGCTGCTGCCCTGGCTCACGGTCTACCAGAACGTGGAGATCGCGGTCGACAAGATCTTCCGCGACACCAAGACCCGCGCCGAGCGCCGCGAGTGGATCCTGCACAACCTGCGCATGGTGCACATGGAGCACGCGCTGGACCGCCTGCCCTCGCAGATCTCCGGCGGCATGAAGCAGCGCGTGGGCATCGCCCGGGCGCTGGCGATGGAGCCGAAGGTGCTGCTGCTCGACGAGCCCTTCGGCGCGCTCGACGCCCTGACGCGCGCCCACCTGCAGGACGAGGTGATCCGCATCCAGTCCGAGCTGGGCAACACCGTGCTGATGATCACGCACGACGTGGACGAGGCCGTGCTGCTGTCGGACCGCGTGGTGATGATGACGAACGGGCCGTCGGCCACGATCGGGCAGATCCTCGCCATCGACCTACCGCGCCCGCGCAACCGCATCCAGCTGGCCGAGAACGCCACCTACAACCACTGCCGGCAGGAAATCCTGTCGTTCCTGTACGAGAAGCAGCGCAAGGTGGAATCCATCGTCGCCAAGCCGGTCAAGGCCGCGAAGGAACGGGTCGCCCGCGCCTGAGCGTTGTCGCAGGTCCCGGGGAGACAAGAACAAAGGAGGAACCCCATGGCAGCAGTCCTACCCCTCGAAGGCGCGGCGCTTCCGGCCGCGCCCGCCCGCCCGCGGCAGCGCAGCCGCGCGCGGTTCTCGTTCGGCAAGTACCGCGAGATCATCATCGCGGTCGCCTTCTTCCTGCTGTTCGACATCGGCGTGCTGGTGCTGAACTTCTACACGTCGTTCAAGATCGACCAGGACACGGTGGCCATCAACCTGGCCGGCCGCCAGCGCTACGTCTCGCAGCGCATAGCGCGCACCCTGCTTGAGCTGGACGCGGCACGCGTGGCGGGCCGCCCGTACAAGCCCGAAACACTCTCCGAACTGCGCGCCGGCACGAAGATCTGGCAGGCCTCGCACATCGCCTTCCGCGAAGGCGCGACCATCCCGGGCGGCGACGGCAAGCCCGTGCGGCTGGAGCCCGTGACGTCGCCGCGCGGCCGCGAGCTCGAAGCCGCCATGGACGCGCTGTGGGTCCCGTATTACGCCAAGCTGCAACCGCTCATGGCCGACGGCTTCAGCCTCGACGAGCTGGCCTCGGCGCTCGCGTACAGCCAGGCGAACAACATCGCCCTTCTCAACAAGGCCAACGAGTTCGTCACCGAAACGCAGGCGCTGGGCGCCTCGCGCGCCAGCACCTTGCGGATGGTGCAGACCGCCGGCGTGCTGCTGGCCCTGCTCAACTTCGTGTTCATCCTGTTCAAGTTCCTGGGCCGGCTGCAGACGTCGGACGCGGCCATCGAGGCCGCGAACGAGGAGAACCGCGAAATCCTCGCCAGCGTGCGCGAGGGCCTGTTCCTCATCACGCCCGACTTCCGCCTCGGCTCGCAGCTGTCGCAGTCCGCGCACGCGTTGTTCGGGCGCCCGCTCGCGCCCGGCGACGACTTCTTCGCGCTGCTGCAGCCGCTGGTCTCCGCCAAGACGCTGGGCGATGCGCGCGACTACGTGCAGCTGCTGTTCTCGCCGCACGTGAAGGAGGCGCTGGTGCAGGGCATCAACCCGCTCTCCGAGGTCGAGGCCACGGTGCGCAACCGCCTCGGCCAGGACACGGCGCGCCACCTCTCGTTCCACTTCAACCGCGTGCAGGAAGGCGACGCGGTGATCCACCTGCTCGTCACCGTGCAGGACATCTCCGAGCGCATCGAGCTGCTGGCCAAGCTGCGGGCCGAGCGGCAGCGCTCGCAGAAGGAATTCGGCATGCTGCTCAAGGCGGTCGACGCCGACCCGGCGCTGCTGCGCCAGTTCGTCGCCGCCGCCGAGACCTCGCTGCTGGAGATCAACGACCTGATGCGCAGCACGTCGGCGGCGCACGGCGAGGCCGGGATCCTTGTCCGCATGAACGAGATCGCGCGCCGCATGCACACGATCAAGGGCGACGCCGCGGCGTTGGGCCTGGAGATGATCGCGATCCAGGCGCACGCCTTCGAGACCGAGCTGCAGCGACTGCGCGACTCCGGCAGCGACCTGGGTGCGGGCCTGCTCGCGCTGCCCCTGCCGCTGGAGGAGCTTCTCGCCCGCGTCGGCGCGCTGAAGGCCATGACCGCGACGCGCACGGAGGCCCCTGCGGCGCCGGAAGCCGTCAACGATGCGCTCGCGCGCCTCGCCTGCGAAACGGCCGCCGGGCAAGGCAAGGAGGTCGAGCCGATGGTGCGCATGTCCGCCCTGGCCGATCTCGAACCCACCACGGCCGCGTTGGTGCGCGATGTCGCCGTCCAGCTCGTGCGCAACGCCGTCGCCCACGGGATCGAGACGCCGGCGGTGCGCGCCACCGCCGGCAAGCCGGGCCCCGGCAAGGTCCAGGTGCAGTTGCTGCGCGCCGAATCGGAATGGACGCTCGCCGTGCGCGACGACGGGGCCGGGCTGTCGGCCGATCGCGTGCGCGAGAAGCTCCTGCAACTGGGCTGGTACACGTCGGAGCAGCTGGCGAGCTTCGACGACCGCCAGATCGTCGCGCACATCTTCAAGCCCGGCTTCTCCACCGCCCCTGCCGTGTCGATGCACGCCGGCCGCGGCGTGGGCCTGGACGTGGTGCAGGAGAGCGTGCGCCGGCTGGCGGCGCGCATCGTCCTGAGCTCGACGCCGGGCCAGTTCACCGAGTTCCGAATCCGCTTTGCCTGAAGGCGCGCGCCGCACCATGCGACTGCTCATCGTCGACGACTCCAACATGATCCGCTCGCGGATCTCGCGCGTCGTCTCCACCGGCGGCATGACCAACGTCACGCTGGTCGGCCTCGCGCGCAACGGCCTCGAAGCCGTGCGCATCGCCAATTCCACGCGCCCGGACGTGGTCACGATGGACCTGACGATGCCCGAGATGGACGGCGTGCAGTGCATCACGCAGCTGCTGCGCAACCAGCCGAAGCTGAACATCCTCGTGGTGAGCGCGCTGTCGGACAAGTCCACCGCGATCGCGGCGCTGAAACTCGGCGCCCGCGGCTTCGTCTCCAAACCCTTCACCGACGACGAGCTGCGCCTGGCGCTGCTCGAAGTCGCCGAGCAGCGCTGAAGCCATGGACAACCTGCGCGATACCGAGCTGAAGCTCTTCGTGGATTCCGTGCGGCACTACTTCCGGGTGAGCACGAAGGAGGAGCCGCAGATCACCTCGGCCTTCCTCGACACCGGCGACGTCGAGGCTTTCGACTTCAACGGCATCGTGACGTTCTCCGGTTCGTACCATGGCCACGTCATGGTCTCGATGCCGCAGCAGCTGCTGCGCGAGCTGCTGATCCTGCAGGGCGAGACCGACCTGTCCGACGGCAACCTCCTGGACGCCGCAGGCGAGATCGCCAACACGCTGGGCGGCAACGCGCGCAAGGAGCTCGGCCCGGCGCTGGAGATTTCGGTGCCGGTGAAGCTGCTCGGCACCTCGGGCATCCGGGCCCGCGTGCGCAAGCGGCCTTGCGTCATCACGCTGCGCTGGAACCGCCAGCCGGCGCTGGTGGTGATCGACATGGAGAAGCGCGCGTAGCGCGCAAAAGCGCGTCTAGCCCAGGAGGACCTGCAGGCTGTGTTCGTACGCTTCCGTCAGCTGGTCGAACAGGGCCAACAGCTCCTCGCTCGCGGAGGCGATGGCCAGGCGCCCGGCCGGCTGGCCTGCCTGGCGCACGCCCTCCTGCAGGCGCACCCACGCCTCGCGCGCATCGCCCATGCCCTGGCGGATCTGCGTGCTGGTGAGCGGCGCTTCGGCCAGCGCCGCCATGCCTTCCTCGAACGCCGCCGCGGCGGCGCGCGCGCCCTCACTCGAGCCGAGCAGCGCGCACTTGGCAAAGCGCTGCGACAGCATGCGCTGGCGGCCCGACACGTTGACCACGCCCGCGGTGGCCGCGAGGCCCGAGGCTTCGAGCGCGGCGACCAGCGCGTCGGCCTGCTGCAGCATCGCCTCGGCCCTGGCGTCGAGGTCGGGCAGCTGCGCGGCGGCCGGCGCGGCCGAGAGCATCTTCTTCAGCGGGGCCCAGCCCGTGCGCGCGGCGGCGAGCAGGTCACCGTAGGTCGCCGCGGACAGCGCCTTGTCGAGGTGGGCCAGGTTCTCGTCGACGCGGGCCACCGATTGCTTCATCAACAACGCCGCGGAAGCCGCCTCGGTACCGCTGCAGGCCAGCGCGTAAAGCTTCACCAGCCGCTGCGACAGCATGCGCTGCTGGCCCGCGCGGTTGATCGCGCCGGCCGCGAGCGCCGCGTCGATCACGTGCTGCGACACCTGCCCCACGCGCTGCTTGCCCTGCATCGATGCGGTGCGCAGCAGCTGGAAGGCCTCGTCTTCCGACATCTGGCGCGAGCGCATCAGGATGCCCTTGGCCTTGTCGACGAGCTTGCGTTCCTCGAGGCGCGCGCCGACCTCGGCCAGTTCCTCGCGCAGCTTGCGTTCGCGCGCGTGCCGCGCCTGCGCCAGTTGCACCAGCGGCCGCAGGCGCTGCGGCGCATAGCCTTGCACCACCCAGGCATCGGCGCCCGCCTCCAGGGCATCGTTCATCCACTGCGCGTCCGCATCCTGGGTGAAGACGGCCACGGGCAGCGGTCGTTGCGCCCGCAACGTTCGCAGCGCATCGAGGAACGCCGCATCGGCGCGCGGCTGCCAGCACAGCACGACGTCGGGGTCGTTGCGCAGCGCATCGCGCACCATGTCCGCGCACTCGACGGGGCCGAGCACACCAAACCCGGCTGCGGCGCAGTCGGCCGCCAGCGAGGGCAGCGGGCCTTGCGTTGGCTGGATCAACAAGACGGTCGTCACGCCTCGCAGCATAGGGCATGGCCGAGTCACCAAAGCTGGCACGTTTCGTGCAGCCAACAAGGTCGAGGGTGCGATGCTGCACCCGGACCGTGCATCGCAACGGCGGTCGTGCGCACGACGGTGTGTGCTGGCGAGTCCCCGCAAGGGGGCCGGGTGGTTTCCATCCGGCAATCGGACTCGGACACACACCATGGGCACCTTCAAACTCTTTCTTCGCAACGGCCACGCACCCACGCTCTTCGCGGCGTTCCTGTACTTCGGGTTCTCCTGCGGCATCTGGGTGCTGAACGGCGCAATGGCGCCCTTCATCAGCGAGACCTATGCGCTTTCCCCGGCGCAGAAGGGGCTGATGCTGTCGATCCCGATCTTCGCCGGCGCGCTGATGCGCTTTCCCCTGGGCGTGCTCGCCCAGTACATCGGCCGCAAGAAGGCCACGCTGGTCGAGATGGCCATGATCTGCGTGGCCATGCTGTTCGGCCTGTTCTTCGTCAAGAGCTTCAACGACCTGCTGGCCATGGGCGTGCTGCTGGGGATCGCGGGCGCGAGCTTCGGCGTGGCCCTGTCCCTGGGCGCGGGCTCGTTCTCGCCGCAGCACAAGGGCCTGGCGATGGGCATCGTCGGCGCGGGCAACGTGGGCACGGCGGTTTCGGTGCTGGTGGCCCCGCCGCTGGCGCAGTGGCTCGGCTGGCAGGCGGTCTATGGCGTGGCCGCGGTCGCCATCCTCATCCCGATGGTGGTGATGGTCGTCTTCGCGCGCGAGCCGGACGACGTGGACCCGCACGCTTCCTTCCGCGAGCACATCGCCTGCCTGTTCGAGCGCGACGGCTGGGCCTTCAACCTGATCTACGCCATCACCTTCGGCGGCTTCATCGGCCTCACGAGCTTCCTGCCCTCCTACTACTTCGACCAGTTCGGCGTCAGCAAGGTGCAGGCGGGCCAGCTCACCATGCTCGCGGCATTCACCGGGGCTGCGTTGCGCGTCGTCGGCGGCTGGCTGTCGGACCGCTGGGGCGGCGTGAACACGCTGACCGTGGTGCTATTGGTGGTCGCGGCATCGCTCTTCGGCGTGGCCTTCTTCGACCGCTCGCTCGCCGCGACGACGCTGCTGCTGATGCTGTGCTTCGCGGCGCTGGGTGCGGGCAACGGCGCGGTGTTCCAGCTGGTGCCGCTGCGCTGGCCGACGACCACGGCCGTGGCCGGCTCGATGATCGGCGAGGTCGGCGCGCTGGGCGGCGGCTTCGTGCCCAACGTGATGGGCGCGGCCAAGCAGAACATGGGCAGCTACAGCTGGGGCTTCCTGGTCTTCGCGGTGGCGGCCCTGGTCGTCCTCGCGGTGATGCGCATGATGCAGATCCGCTGGACGCGCACCTGGGCCGAGAAGGGCGGGCGCGCGCGTCCCGCCGCCCCCTCGCCCTCTGCACCCATTCACAGGGAACGGAGCGCCTGAAATGACTTCAGCGCGGCAGGAACAGCAGCCAGTACACGAGCAGGAGGTTGAGCGCCACCGAGAGGCCGAGCGCCACCTTCCACAGGCTCGCCGGATCGCGCGCGATGAGCGGCGTGGCGCGCGCCGCGTCGAGCGGGCGCGAGGCGCCGCGTTCCAGGGCCAGCACGAATTCCTCCGCGGTCTCGAACCGCTGGCGCGCATCGAGCGCGACGGCCTTCAGCACCACGTGGTCCAGCCAGATCGGCACGTCGGGCCGCAGGCGCGAGGGCGCGCGCGGGTCGCGCTTGAAGCGCGCGCGCTGGTAGGGCTCGATCTCGCCGTAAGGCAGGTGGCCGGTGAGCCACTGGTACAGCGTGACGCCCAGCGCGTACAGGTCGCTGGCCGCATGGGCGGCCTCCCCGTCCCACTGTTCCGGGTTCATGTAGCTGGGCGTGCCGGCATGCAGGCTGCGCTGCTCCACGGGTTCGCGGCCGGAGATGGCCACACCGAGATCGAGCACGCGCCACACGCCGTCGTCGCCCAGGTGCAGGTTGCCGGGCTTGACGTCCCGGTGCACCACACCCAGCCGGTGCAATCGCCCCAGTGCGCGCGCGATGGCGATCGCGCCCTGCGCCACCTGCGAGACGGTGAAAACCTGCTTCTGCTCGAAGGCCTGCTGCAACGTGGTGCCGCCATGCCAGTCGAACACGGCATAGAGCGCGCTGGCACCGGCCTGTTCGCGCACGGCGACGAAGCCTTCGACGTCGGCCAGGCGTTGGCCCAGCCAGGCCTCGTGCGCCAGCATCGCGCGCTCCTCGGGGTCGTTCACCCGCGACTCGTGCAGCGTCTTGATCGCGACCAGCTGGCCGGTGGCGCTGTCACGGGCCTGGTAGAGGCGGTGCAAGCCGGTGTCGCGCAGCAGCGCCGTCACGACGAAGCCGTCGAGCTCGTCGCCCACCTTCAGGCGCGGCGCGGCCGGCAGGCTGTGCGCGCGCAGCATCGCGTCGGGCAAGTCGGCGCTGGCGAGTTCGCGCACCTGGATCACCAGGGCACTCGCGTTGTCGCGTGTGCCCGCTTCCACCGCGGCACCGACGAGCGCCTCGCTCATGACCTGCGCCCCGCCCTCGGCCTTGAGCAGCGTCGCGATGCGCGCCGTGCGCAAGGCGCCGTGCACGCCGTCGCTGGTCAGCACGAACACGTCGCCGGGGCGCAGCTCGCCCGAGGCGTAGTCGGGATGCACGTGCTCGTCGAGGCCGACGGCGCGCGTCACGCGGCTGCGCATGTCGGGGTGGTCGAACACATGGTCCTGCGTCAGCACCTCGCACTGCCCGCCGCGCAGCAGCCAGGCGCGGCAATCGCCCACGTGGGCCAGCGTGTAGCTGTGGCCGCGCAGGGCGATCGCCGTGAGCGTCGTCATCGCGCTGTCGCCGGGGTTGCGGCGGTTGCGGGCGGCCAGCCACGCGTTCTGGGCGGCGATCAGGCGGTCCAGCGACACGCTCGTGTCCCAGGTTTCCGGCGTGCCGAAGTAATCCTGCAGCAGCGTCATCACGGTGGTCTGCGCGGCTTCGCGCCCGCCGCCGCCGGCCGACACGCCGTCGGCGATCGCGGCGATCAGGCCGCGCGCCTCGTCACGGGCGTCCGGGCGCAGCGCGGCGACGAAGTCCTCGTTGTTCTCGCGAGGTCCGCGCGCGCTGTGCCAGCCGATGTCCACGTCCAGGGCCATGGCGGGATCGTAACGGCGCGAATCGAATTTGAAGGAGTCCAGGCATGAAGAAATCCAAGCTGGTGATGATCGGCAACGGCATGGCGGGCGTGCGAACGCTCGAGGAGCTGCGCAAGATCGCGCCCGACCTGCACGAGATCACGGTGTTCGGCGCCGAGCCGCACCCCAACTACAACCGCATCCTGCTGTCGCCCGTGCTGGCGGGCGAGCAGACGCTCGACGAGATCGTCCTGAACTCGTGGGAGTGGTACGAGCAGAACCAGATCAAGCTGCACACCGGCAAGAAGGTGGTCGAGATCGACCGCATCCGCCGCGTCGTGCGCGCAGAAGACGGGACCGAGGAGACATACGACCGGTTGCTGCTGGCCACCGGGTCCAACCCCTTCATCCTGCCCGTGCCGGGCAAGGACCTGAAGGGCGTGATCGCGTACCGCGACATCGCGGACACGAACACGATGATCGAAGCCGCCACGCAGTACAGGAAGGCGGTGGTGATCGGCGGCGGCCTGCTGGGCCTGGAAGCGGCCAACGGCCTGATGAAGCGCGGCATGGACGTCACCGTGGTGCACGTCATGCCGTGGCTGATGGAGCGCCAGCTGGACGACGTGGCCGGCAAGCTGCTGCAGAAGTCGCTGGAGGAGCGCGGCCTGAAGTTCATAATCGGCGCGCAGACGCAGGAGCTGGTGGGCGGGGAAGACGGCCGCGTGAAAGCGGTGAAGTTCAAGGATGGCACCGTGGCCGATGCCGACCTCGTCGTGATGGCGGTCGGCATCCGCCCCAACACGGAGCTTGCCGAGAGCGCGCGCCTGCACTGCAACCGCGGCATCGTCGTCAACGACACGATGCAGACCGTGACCGACGCGCGAATCTACGCCGTGGGCGAATGCGCGGCCCACCGGGGCATCGCGTACGGCCTGGTCGCGCCGCTCTTCGAGCAGGCCAAGGTTGCCGCGAACCACCTGGCGCAGTTCGGCATCGGCCGCTACACCGGGTCGCTCACGTCGACCAAGCTCAAGGTCACAGGCATCGACCTGTTCTCCGCCGGCGACTTCATGGGCGGCGACGGCTGCGAGGAGATCGTGATGAGCGATCCCTTCGGCGGCGTCTACAAGAAGCTCGTGATCAAGGATGACAAGCTGGTCGGCGCGTGCCTGTACGGCGACACGGTCGACGGCAGCTGGTACTTCAAGCTGCTGCGCGAAGGCCGCAACGTCACCGACCTGCGCGACAAGTTGATGTTCGGCGAGTCGAACATCGGCGACACCGGCCACCAGGGCCAGAGCAAGGCGGCCGCCATGGCCGACACCGACGAGGTCTGCGGCTGCAACGGAGTGACCAAGGGCTCGATCTGCAAGGCGATCAAGGACAAGGGCCTGTTCACGCTGGACGAGGTGCGCAAGCACACCAAGGCCAGTGCCTCCTGCGGCTCGTGCACGGGCCTGGTCGAGCAGATCCTGATGTTCCAGGCCGGCGGCGACTATTCCGCCGCGCCCAAGAAGAAGGCGCTGTGCGGCTGCACCGACCACAGCCACCAGGACGTGCGCGACGCGATCAAGGCCAACAAGCTGCTCACCATCGCCGACACGATGCGCTTCATGGATTGGCGCACGCCCAACGGCTGCGCCACCTGCCGCCCGGCGGTCAACTACTACCTCATTTCCACCTGGCCGAAGGAGGCCAAGGACGACCCGCAATCGCGCTTCATCAACGAGCGCAGCCACGCCAACATCCAGAAGGACGGCACGTACTCCGTCATCCCGCGCATGTGGGGCGGCGAAACCACGGCCGACGAGCTGCGCCGCATCGCCGACGTGGTCGACAAGTACAAGATCCCGACGGTGAAGGTCACCGGCGGCCAGCGCATCGACCTGCTGGGCGTGAAGAAGGAAGACCTGCAGAACGTCTGGAAGGACATCGGCATGCCTTCCGGCCATGCGTATGCCAAGGCGCTGCGCACGGTGAAGACCTGTGTCGGATCGGAGTGGTGCCGCTTCGGCACGCAGGACTCCACGCAGATGGGCAAGGACCTGGAGCGCGCCCTGTGGCGCATGTACGCCCCGCACAAGGTCAAGCTGGCCGTCTCCGGCTGCCCGCGCAACTGCGCCGAATCGGGCATCAAGGACGTCGGCGTGATCGGCGTGGATTCCGGCTGGGAGATCTACGTGGGCGGCAACGGCGGCATCAAGACCGAAGTCGCGCACTTCCTCGTGAAGGTGAAGTCGTCCGAGGAAGTCCTCGAATACTCGGGCGCGTTCCTGCAGCTGTACCGCGAGGAAGGCTGGTACCTGGAGCGCACCGTGCACTACATCAACCGCGTCGGGCTCGACTACGTCAAGAAGAAGATCCTCGACGACGCCGAAGGGCGCAAGGCGCTGTGGGCGCAGCTGCAGTTCTCGCTGGACGGCGAACCCGACCCGTGGTTCGAGCATGACAAGGCCGCAGTCGACAAGCGGCAGTTCATCCCGATCCAGCCGGTGACGGAGGCCGCATGAAAATGAACGACTGGACCGTGATCTGCCGCGTCGACGAAATCCCCGTGCTCGGCGCGCGCCGCGTCGCGCGTCCGCAAGGCATGCCCGTTGCCGTGTTCCGCAACGACCAGGACCAGGTCTTCGCGCTGCTGGACCGCTGCCCGCACAAGGGCGGGCCGCTGTCGCAGGGCATCGTCTTCGGCACCAGCGTCGCGTGCCCGCTGCACAACTGGACCATCGGCCTGGACGACGGCTGCGCAAAATCGCCGGACGAAGGCTGCACGACGAAGTTCTCGTGCCGCGTCGAAGGCGGTGACGTGCTGCTGGACCCCGTGGAACTGGCCACCCTCGCCATCGACGTCGAGCCGCCCAAGGCCGGGCCGGTGAAGTGAGATGAAGGAAACGAAGTCCACCTGCCCGTACTGCGGGGTGGGCTGCGGCGTGATCATCACGTCGCAAGGCGACCAGATCACCGGCGTGCGCGGCGACCCCGACCACCCCGCGAACTTCGGCCGCCTGTGCACCAAGGGCTCGACGCTGCACCTCACGGCCTCGGCGCCGGTGACGAAACAGGTGCGCCTGATGCACCCGATGCTGCGCGAAGCCCGCAGCGAGAAACCGGTGCGCATCACGTGGGACTCGGCGATGCACATCGCCGCCGACCGCTTCGCGCGCGTGATCCGCGACCATGGCCCGGACGCGGTGGGCTTCTACATCTCCGGCCAGCTGCTCACCGAGGACTACTACGTCTTCAACAAGCTGGCCAAGGGCCTGATCGGCACCAACAACGTCGACACCAACTCGCGCCTGTGCATGTCGAGCGCGGTGGCGGGCTACAAGCAGACGCTGGGCGCCGACGCCCCGCCGGCCTGCTACGACGACGTAAAACACGCCGACTGCCTGTTCATCGCGGGCAGCAACACGGCTTACGCGCATCCCATCCTGTTCCGCCGCATCGAGGACGCAAGAGCGGCGAACCCGGCGCTGAAGATCGTCGTGGTCGACCCGCGCCGCACCGAAACGGCCGGCGTGGCCGACCTGCACCTGGCCATCCAGCCCGGCACCGACGTCATGCTGTTCAACGGCATGCTGCACGTGATGCTGTGGGAAGGCTGGACGAAGCCCGACTGGATCGCCGCGCACACCAACGGCTTCGACGAACTCAAGGCCACGGTGCGCGACTGCACGCCCGAGGTCGTCACCCAGACCTGCGGCGTCGGCAAGGACGCGCTCTTCGAGGCGGCCAAGCTCTTCGCCACCTCGAAGGCCACCTTGAGTCTGTACTGCCAGGGCCTGAACCAGTCCAGCAGCGGCACCGCCAAGAACGCGGCGCTGGTGAACCTGCACCTGGCCACCGCGCAGATCGGCCGCCCCGGCGCCGGCCCCTTCTCGCTCACGGGCCAGCCCAATGCAATGGGCGGGCGCGAAGTGGGCGGCCTGGCCAATTTGATGTCCGCACACCGCGACCTGGCCAACCCGCAGCACCGCGCCGAAGTCGCCGCGTTCTGGGGCGTGCCCTCGGTACCCGAAAAGCCCGGCAAGACGGCCGTGGACATGTTCCAGGCCGCCGCCGACGGCGAAATCAAGGCGCTGTGGATCGCCTGCACCAACCCCGCGCAGTCCATGCCCGACCAGGCCACCGTGCGCCGCGCGCTGGAGCGCGCCGAGTTCGTCGTCGTGCAGGAAGCGTTTGCCACGACGGCCACCTGCGACTACGCCGATTTGCTGCTGCCCGCGACGACCTGGGGCGAGAAGGACGGCACCGTCACCAACAGCGAGCGTCGCGTCAGCCGCGTGCGGCCCGCGATCGCCAAGCCCGGCAGCACGCGCCACGACTGGGAGATCGCCGTCGAATTCGCGCGGCGCCTCGAAGGCCGGCTCGGCAAGGGCACCAGGCTGTTTGCCTACGACACGCCCGAGTCGGTGTGGAACGAACACCGCGAGACCACGCGCGGGCGTGACCTCGACATCACCGGCATGAGCTACGCGCGGCTCGATGCGTCGCCGCTGCAATGGCCGATGCGCGAAGGCGAGACCGAAGGCAAGGCGCGCCTGTACGAGGACGGCGTGTTCCCCACCGCCGACGGCAAGGCGAAGTTCGCTAACGTGCGCTATGCGCCGGTCGCGGAGCCGCGCGATGCCCGCTACCCTTTCGCGCTCACGACGGGGCGCCTGCGCGACCAGTGGCACGGCATGAGCCGCACCGGCACGCTGGGGCGTCTGTTCGGTCACGTCCCCGAGCCGGCCGTGCAACTGCACGCCCAGGACATGGACCGCCGCGGCATCGGCGAAGGCGACCTGGTGCACGTGACGAGCCGCCGCGGCTCGCTGCTGCTGCCCGCGCAGGCCAGCGACGAGGTGCCGCTGAGCCAGGCTTTCATCGCCATGCACTGGGGCGCCGAGTACCTGTCCGGTTGCAGCAGCACCGGCGAGCGCGTCGCGGGCGTGAACGCGCTCACCACTGGCGCGTACTGCCCCACGTCGAAGCAGCCGGAGCTGAAGCACACCGCCGTCAAGATCCTGAAGGCCGACCTGCCGTGGTCGATGCTGGTGATCGGCTGGCTGCCGGAAGACCGTGCGCTTGCCGCGCGCGAGGAACTGCGCCGCGCCGCCGGCATGTTCCCCTTCGCGTCCTGCGTGCCTTTCGGGCACGCCCGCACCGGCCTGCTGCTGCGCGCCGCCGCTTACGAAGCACCACCCGAGGAGATCGTCGCGCGCATCGAGGCCCTGTTCGGCCTCGATGCAGCCGACGCACTGCGCTACGCCGACAAGCGCAAGGGGCAACGCCGCACGGTGCGGCTGGTGCGGCAAGGCGCCGATGCGAAGCTCGAAGCCTTCCTGCTGGCGGGCGACACCAGCGCGCAGGCGTGGATGAAGACGCTGCTCGAAGACGAGCTGCCGGCGCAGTCGTACGGCCGCGCGCTGCTCGCGCCCGGTGCGAAGCCGCCCGTCGCCGTGGCATCCCGCGGCCGCGCGATCTGCACGTGCTTCAACGTGACCGATGCGCAGATCCAGTCGTGTCTGGCGCAAGCGGAGGGCGACGACGACCAGCGCCTCGCGCAACTGCAAGCGACGCTGAAGTGCGGCACCAACTGCGGCTCGTGCGTGCCCGAGCTGAAACGCATGGTCCGCGCGGGCCAGCCGCAATTCAGCATATAGCCGCAAGTCATCAGTGCTCTGGGACAATGACTTCCATGGGCATCAGCCAGTACATCCGGGAGATCGGCCGAGGCAAGGACGGCGCGCGAGCGCTGGGCCGCGTGCAGGCGCGCGACCTCTTCGGGCAGGTGCTGGATGGCTCGGTCACCGACCTCGAGCTCGGCGCCTTCTGCATCGCGATGCGCGTGAAGGGCGAAACGCCCGAGGAGATGGCGGGCTTCCTGGAAGCGACGTACGAACGCATGACCCGCATCCCCGCCGGTCCCGCGCCCCTGGTGGTGCTGCCGAGCTACAACGGCGCGCGCAAGCTGCCGCTGCTCACGCCGCTGCTGGCCTTGCTCGTGGCGCGCGAAGGCCTGCCGGTCCTGATCCACGGCGCACAGACCGAGGGCACGCGCGTGTTCGTGTCGCACGTGCTCGAGGCGCTCGACATAAAGCCCTCGTCGCAAGTGCATGCGATCGCTCCCGGTGAACTCGCCTATGTGCCGACCCATGTGCTGTCGCCCGGCCTGCAGCGCCTGCTGGAGGTCCGCCGCACGGTGGGCCTGCGCAACTCCTCGCACAGCCTGGTGAAGCTGATGAACCCCAGCGCCGGCGAAGCCATCGTCGTGGGCAGCTACACGCACCCGGAGTACGCCGTCTCGATGGGCGAGGTCTACGAGCTGATGGGCTCGACGGCCCTGCTCCTGCGCGGCACCGAGGGCGAGCCGGTGGCCGACCCGCGCCGCGTGCGCAAGCTCGAGGGTTTCCTGCGCGGCAAGCGCCGCCTGCTGGAGGAAGATCAGCCCGGCACGGTCACGGAACTGCCCGACCTGCCGGCGGACACGGCCCCCCACACCACCGCGGCCTATATCCGCGACCTCCTGTCGGGCAAGCGGCCCGTCCCTGCGCCGATCACCCTTCAGGTGGAACATATCTTGCGTCTGGCGAAGGCATCCCAAGAACAGGAGACAAGGCCGTGAATGCCGACACTTTCAAGCCCGGGAAGGTCACCCTCGTCGGGGCCGGCCCCGGCGATCCCGAACTGCTCACCATCAAGGCCGTGAAGGCCATCCAGGCCGCCACGGTGCTGCTGGTGGACGACCTCGTCAGCCCCGAAGTCGCCGCCCTCGCGGCGCCCGGGGCACGCGTCGTGCAGGTCGGCAAGCGCGGCGGCTGCAAGAGCACGCCGCAGGCCTTCATCGAGAAACTCATGGTCATGGCCGCGCGCGAAGGCGAGAACGTCGTGCGCTTGAAGGGCGGCGACCCCTTCATCTTCGGCCGCGGCGGCGAGGAGGTGGAGCACCTGCGCGAAGCCGGCGTCCAGGTGGAGGTGGTCAACGGCATCACCTCGGGCCTGGCCGCCGCCACGTCGCTGGGCGTCCCGCTCACGCACCGCGAGCACGCGCACGGCGTGGTGTTCGTCACCGGCCATGCGCACCCGGGGGCCGAAGGCATCGACTGGAAGGCGCTCGCCCAGGCGGCGCGCGACGCCAAGCTCACGCTGGTGATCTACATGGGTGTCAGCGGCGCGGGCCGCATCCAGCAGGAGCTGCTCACGGGCCTGCCCGCGGCCACGCCGGTTGCGATCATCCAGCGCGCCACGCTGCCCGACCAGCGCGAGGCCGTCACCACCCTGGGCCAGCTGCAGGCCACCATCGAGCGCGAACAACTGGCCAGCCCCTCGGTGATCGTCGTCGGCGACGTCCTCCGCGGCGTGGCTGCCGTCGCCGAATCGCCCGCCAAACGGGCTTCTACCGGCTAGTAAGACTACTGGCTTGCGCCCCGGCCGCCCGGCGGCCCATCATCGGCGCATGCACACCAACCTGCACGAACAGGCGACCCCCGGCGCCCGCCGCAACAAGGTCGTCACGGCCGCCGAGGCCGTCCGCTTGGTCCACGACGGCGACACCGTGGCCACCGGCGGCTTCGTGGGGATCGGTTTCGCGGAGGAGATCGCCGTGGCGCTGGAGCAGCGCTTCCTCGCGGCCAGCTCCGAAACCGGCACGGGATCGCCGCGCGACCTGACGCTGGTCTACGCCGCAGGCCAGGGCGACGGGAAGGAGCGCGGCCTCAACCACTTCGGCCATGCCGGCATGGTCAAGCGCGTGATCGGCGGGCACTGGGGCCTGGTGCCGGCGCTGCAGAAGCTGGCGGTGGCCAATGAGATCGAGGCCTACAACCTGCCGCAGGGCGTGATCGCGCACCTGTTCCGCGACATCGCGGCCGGCAAGCCCGGCACGCTCACGCGCGTGGGCCTGGACACCTTCGTCGACCCGCGCCACGGCGGCGGCAAGATCAACGCCCGCACGACGGGCGACATCGTGCGGCTGATGGAGATCGACGGGCAGGAGTACCTGTTCTACAAGGCCTTCCCGATCTCGGTGGGGATCATCCGCGCGACCACCGCCGACCCCGACGGCAACCTCACGATGGAGCGCGAGGCGCTGACGCTGGAGGCGCTGGCCATCGCCATGGCCGCGCGCAACAGCGGCGGCATCGTCATCGCGCAGGTCGAGCGCATCGCCGAGCGCGGCACGCTCAACCCGCGGCAGGTCAAGGTGCCCGGCGTGATGGTCGACGCGGTGGTGGTCGCCACCGACCCGGCCCACCACATGCAGACCTTCGCCGAGCCCTACAACCCCGCATACGCCGGCGAGATCCGCGTGCCGATGGACACGCTCGCGCCCATGCCCATGAGCGAGCGCAAGGTCATCGCAAGGCGCGCCGCGCTGGAGCTCAAGGCGAACAGCGTGGTGAACCTGGGCATCGGCATGCCCGAGGGCGTGGCCTCCGTCGCGGCGGAGGAGCGCGTGATCGACCTCGTCACGCTCACCGCCGAACCGGGCGTGATCGGCGGCATCCCCGCCAGCGGCCTGTCCTTCGGCGCCGCCGTCAACGCACAGGCCATCATCGACCAGCCGAACCAGTTCGACTTCTACGACGGCGGCGGGCTGGACCTGGCGGTGCTGGGCCTGGCGCAGGCCGACGCCGAGGGCAACCTGAACGTCAGCAAGTTCGGCAAGCGTCTCGCGGGCGCCGGTGGCTTCATCAACATCAGCCAGAACGCCAAGACCGTGTGTTTCGTCGGCACCTTCCTCGCCGGCGACCAGCCGAAGTTCGTCAAGGAGGTCGAGCACCGCACCTTCAGCGGCCGCGAGGCCCTGCGCCGCGGCCAGCGCGTGCTGTACGTGACCGAGCGCTGCGTCTTCCAGCTGGCGCCCCAAGGCGGGCTGGAGCTCATCGAGATCGCGCCGGGCCTGGACCTGGAGCGCGACATCCTGGCCAAGATGGCCTTCAAGCCGGCCGTGAGCCCCCAGATGAAGCCCATGGATTTCGCCATCTTCGGCTCGGCGCCGCTGGGCCTGCGCGACCGGCTGCTGGCCAAGCCCCTGGCCCAGCGCCTGCAGCTGGACGATGCGCAGAAGATGCTCTTCATCGATTTCGAAGGCATGTCCGTCCACACCCATTCGGGCGTGGATGAGGTCGAGGCGGCCGTGCAGCAGCTGCTCGACCCGGTGGTGAAGACGCCCGAGGACAAGGTGGCCGCCGTCGTGAACTATGACAATTTCACGATCTCGCCCGGCCTGGTGGACGCCTGGTCGGCCATGGTCGACCGGCTGACGACCCGCTACTACAGCGCCGTCACCCGGTACGGCCACGGCGGGTTCCTCAAGGCCAAGCTGGAGGCCTAGTTGCCGGCTGCCGCGCTGCGGCTATAATCTCGGGCTTTGCTGGCAATCCCCCACCGGCCTCGATCGATCATGTGGTGGGGACCCCCAGCCGGGGTTCCTCGATCTTCCCCCCGGCGCACTGAATTCAGGATTTGAATGACGACCATTCGAGTGAAGGAAAACGAGCCGTTTGACGTGGCGCTGCGCCGCTTCAAGCGCACCATCGAGAAGCTGGGCCTGCTGACCGAACTGCGCGCCCGCGAGTTCTACGAGAAGCCCACCGCCGAGCGCAAGCGCAAGAAGGCGGCCGCCGTGAAGCGCCACTACAAGCGCGTTCGCAGCATGCAGCTTCCGAAGAAGCTCTACTAAGCACCGGGGCCCTGCCCCAGGAAACCTGCCCCGGGGACGCTCGCGGCAGGTTTTTTCTTTTCAGCCAAGGATGACCATGAGCCTCAAGGACCGCATCACCGACGACATGAAGGCCGCCATGCGCGCCAAGGACACCGATCGCCTGGGCGCCATCCGCCTGCTGACGGCCGCGATGAAGCAGAAGGAAGTGGACGAGCGCATCACGCTGGACGACGCCGCCATCGTGGGCATCGTGGACAAGATGCTCAAGCAGCGCAAGGACTCGATCGAGGCCTTCGAGAAGGCCGGCCGCACCGACCTGGTCGACAAGGAAAAGGCCGAAGCCGCCGTCCTGCAGGCCTACCTGCCCGCGCGCCTGTCGGCCGAGGAAGTCGCCGCCGAGGTCAAGGCCATCGTCGCGGAAGTCGGCGCCAAGGGCCCGGGCGACATGGGCAAGGTGATGGGCGCCGCCAAGCAGCGCCTGGCCGGCAAGGCCGACATGGGGCAGGTGTCGGCGGCCGTGAAGGCAGCGCTTGCCGGCTAAGAGCCGGCGATTTTCATCTTCCCGACGAGCACCGACCCCACGGTCTTCGCGCCGTAGTTGTAGGTGTCCGAACCGATCGCCTGGATGCCGCCGAGCATGTCCTTCAGGTTCCCGGCGATCGTGATCTCGTGCACGGGGTACGCGATCTTCCCGTTCTCCACCCAGAAGCCGCTCGCGCCGCGCGAGTAGTCGCCGGTCACGTAGTTCACGCCCTGCCCCATCAGCTCGATGACGAACAGGCCGCGCCCCAGCTTGCGCAGCATCTCGTCGAGGTCGTCGCCGCGCTGCGTGCGCTTGGACGTGAGCGTGAGGTTGTGCGAGCCGCCCGCGTTGCCCGTGGTCTTCATCCCCAGCTTGCGCGCCGAGTAGCTCGAGAGGAAATAGCCTTGCACCACCCCGGCGTCGACGACCTTGCGCGCCTTGGTGCGCACACCCTCTTCGTCGAACGCCGAACTGCCCTTCCCGCGGCGCACGTGCGGGTCCTCGACCAGGTCCACGTGGTCCGGGAAGACCTTCTTGCCCAGTGAATCGACCAGGAAGCTGCTGCGGCGGTACAGCGCCCCGCCGCTGGTGCCCTGGACGTACGCGCCGATGAGGCCAGCGGCCACAGGCGATTCGAACAGCACCGGGCACTCGCGCGTGGTGATCTTGCGGGACTTCAGGCGCGACAGCGCACGCTCCGCCGCATAGCGGCCCACCGCCTTCGGATCGGCCAACTCGCGCGAGTCGCGCATGGAGGTGTACCAGGCGTCGCGCTGCATGTCGTCGCCCTTGCCCGCGATGGGCGCCACAGACACCGAATGGCGCGAGCTCGCATAGCCGCCGCGGAAGCCGCGCGAATGGGCCGAGAAGAAATGGCTTTGCTGCGCCGACACGCCGGCGCCTTCGCTGTTGGTGATGCGCTTGTCGGTCTTGAAGGCGGCGGCCTCGCATTCGAGCGCGATCTGCGCGGCCTTTTCGCTGGTGATGTCCCAGGGGTGGAACAGGTCCAGGTCGGGCTGTTCGTCGGCGCCCGCGATGTCACCCGCCTCCGGCAGGCCCGCGAAGGGGTCTTCGGCCGTGAAGCGCGCGATGTCGTAGGCGGCCTGCACCGTCTGCTCGATCGCCGCGGCGGAGAAATCCGACGTGCTGGCGTTGCCGCGCCGCTTGCCCACGTACACCGTCACGCCCAGCGACTTGTCGCGGTTGCGCTCGACGTTTTCCAGCTCGCCCTTGCGCACGGACACCGACAGGCCGCAGCCCTCGGAGGCTTCCGCGCCGGCGTCGGTGGCGCCCAGCTTCCTGGCGTGCGCGAGCGCGGCGTCGACGAGTTGTTCGAATTGCGCGCGGCTGTAGGTGAATCCCCGCCCGGGCTGGTCTGTTGTTTTCATTGCGGCGACTATGATAGCCGTCGCCTATGTCACGCAAACCGAAGAAGGGCTACTGGGTCCGCGGCACTTTCGTCGCGGAAGGCAGCGAGCTCGACCTGCAGCTCAAGGCTGAGCTCAAGGGTGAAACCAGCAAGACCGACCTCAAGCGCGAGAGCGAAGAGGTGCAGAAGCTCGGCGAACAGCTGCTCACGCTGCGCGCCGGCCTGTTCGACCGCCTGCAGTTGCCCGAAAAACTCGTCGAAGCGCTCGCCGAGATGAAGCGCATCACCAATTTCGAGGGCCGCCGCCGCCAGTCGCAGTACGTCGGCAAGTTGATGCGCGGGCTGGAGCCGGAAGAATTGCAGGCGATCCGCGACGCGCTGGAGGAGCAGAACAAGGGTTCGGCGAAGGAAGCCTTGTCGCTGCACCTGGCCGAGAAGTGGCGCGACGACCTGATCGCCGACGACGAGGCCGTGCAGCGCTGGATCACGCAGCACCCCGGCACCGACACGCAGCAGCTGCGCGCGCTGGTGCGCCAGGCGCGCAAGGAAACACCGGCCGATGCGGAGGCGGTGTCGAAAGGCCTGGCGCCGCGCCACGGCCGCGCGTACCGCGACATCTTCCAGATCGTCAAGCAGCACTTGAGCGAGGTGAGCCATGACGGCGACGAACACGACGAGTGAATTCGACCCCGTGAAGATCGGCATCGTGTCGGTGAGCGACCGCGCCTCCAGCGGCGTCTACGAGGACAAGGGCCTGCCCGCGCTGCAGGACTGGCTCACGCGCGCGCTGAAGAACCCCATCACCTTTGAGTCGCGCCTGATCCCCGACGAGAAGGAAGTGATCAGCAAGGCTCTCGTGGAGCTGTGCGACGCGGGCTGCTCGCTCGTGCTCACCACCGGCGGCACGGGCCCGGCGCCGCGCGACGTGACGCCCGAGGCCACGCTGGCCATCGCCGACAAGGAAATGCCCGGCTTCGGCGAGCAGATGCGCCAGATCAGCTTGCGCTTCGTGCCCACCGCCATCCTCTCGCGCCAGGTTGCCGTGATCCGTGGCAAGAGCCTGGTGATGAACCTGCCGGGCCAGCCCAAGTCCATCCAGGAGACGCTGGAAGGCCTGAAGGCCGAAGGCGGCGCACAGGTGGTGCCCGGCATCTTCGCCGCGGTGCCCTATTGCATCGACCTGGTGGGCGGGCCGTACCTGGAAACGGACGATGGCGTTTGCAAGGCATTCCGGCCAAAATCCGCCTTACGCCCGGCACGCACCTGACCGGAGCAGTTCCGGGCCGGCCTCGAGAGGAGGGGCGCACATGGCTGGAACGATCGTCACCGAAACACGCGAATGGACCCGGCTGGAGATCGCCGAGCTCCTGATCTCCCGGACGGCCCTCACCGAACTCAAGCGCGAAGCCGCCCAGGACATCGCGCAGCTGCTCAAGCCCGAACACGTCGCCGCCGGCACCGTCCTCATAGAAGAGGGCGTCACCAGCACGGGCTTCATGGCGCTGGTGCTGGAGGGCGAGGCCATCGTGGCCAACGCGATCACCAGCGGCGAGGCGGTGGTGCTGGGCGAGATAGGCCCCGGCGCCGTGTTCGGCGAGATGGGCATTCTCGACGGCAAGCCGCGCTCGGCTACCGTCACGGCCGTCACCGACATGGACATCGCCGTGCTGGACCGCCAGTCGCTCTCGCGCCTGATCGACGAGATGCCGGGCGTCGCCGTGGGCCTGCTCTCGGCGGTGATGGTGCGCGTGGCGGAACGCCTGCGCGCCACCAATGCGCGCGTGATGGAGCTGGTGGAAGAAAACCGGAAGCTGCGCGGGGGCTGAGCGCCCCTATTTGCCCACGAGCTGCGTCAGCTTCTCTTTCTGGAAGTGTTCCTTGAGGGCCGCTTCGTCCGGCACGCAATCGCCCTGCCGCCCACCTTCCGAGAGCTTCTCGATCGCCTGCCACAGCAGCGCGATCTGGTGCTCCTGCCCGGCGGCGTTGTCGATCAGGCCCTTCATGGCCTGCGACAGCGGGTCGTCGTTCTCGGTGATCCCGTAGGCCGAGAACCCCATCTTGGCCGCGGCCAGCTCACGCCTCGCCGTGTCTTCGGCCTGGATGATGCGCGCGGGAATCCCCACAGCGGTCGCGCCCGCGGGCACCGGCTTGATCACCACCGCGTTGCTGCCGATGCGCGCGTTGTCGCCCACCGTGAAGCCGCCCAGCACCTTGGCGCCGGCGCTCACCACGACGTTCTTCCCCAGCGTGGGATGGCGCTTGGCGCCCTTGTACAGCGAGGTGCCGCCCAGCGTCACGCCCTGGTAGATCGTGCAGCCGTCGCCGATCTCGGCCGTCTCGCCGACGACGACGCCCATGCCGTGGTCGATGAACACGCCCTGCCCGATCTTGGCGCCCGGGTGGATCTCGATGCCCGTGAAGAAGCGCGACAGGTGCGAGGTGAAGCGCCCCAGCCAGCGCAGCCCGTGCGTCCAGAACCAGTGCGCCATGCGATGCATGACCAGCGCGTGCAGCCCCGGGTAACACGTGATCACCTCCCACGTGCTGCGCGCGGCAGGATCGCGGTCGAGGATGCACTGGATGTCGGAACGGATGCTGGACATGGCGTATTTGCTTATGCCACGCCAGTCTAGCTTTTTGTTTTAGTGCCCGCTTGGCCCATGGCCTTGGCGACACCACGCAGGATGTGGATTTCCTCGGGGGTGGGTTGCGCGCGGTTGAACAACTGGTTCAGCCGGGGCATGAGCTTCTTGGGCGCCGCGGGGTCGAGGAAGCCGATGGCCACCAGCGCCTGTTCCCAGTGATCGAGCATGCCCTGCACGGCCTGGGCGTCCGCGTGCGGCGACGGCGGCGACGGGGCGACGCCGAACCCCCCGAGCGCCATGCGCCACTCGTAGGCGATCACCTGGATCGCCGAGGCGATGTTCAGCGAGCCGTATTCGGGGTTCGTCGGGATCGAGAGCGCGACGTGGCAGCGGTACACGTCCTCGTTGGACAGGCCGTAGCGCTCCGAGCCGAATACGAACCCCACGCCATGCTGCGACCGCGCCAGCGGCGGCAGGTGCTCGCGCGGCGTTTGCGTCGGCGGCCCGAAGTCGCGCGGCGTCATCGCCGTGGCGCACAGGTACGAAATGCCGTCGCCGGCCTCGGCCAGCGTGCCCACGATGCGAGCCTTTTCGAGGATGTCCGTCGCCCCGCTTGCCCGTTCGATCGCTTCCGGCTTTTGCAGCACATCGGGCCAGCGCGGGGCCACCAGCACCAGGTCGTCGAAGCCCATCACCTTCATCGCCCGAGCGGCGGCGCCCACGTTGCCGGCGTGGCTGGTGTTGATGAGGATGAAGCGGGTGGAGGTCACGGTAAAATCACGCCCATTCTCGCCGCCCCGCATCGCCGGTGGACGGGCCGCCTCCGGCGCAACTTGTTCTTCCCACAATCCATGTCGTCTCCCAACCTGCATCCCATGCTCAACGTGGCCATCAAGGCCGCCCGCGCCGCCGGCGCCATCATCAACCGCGCCGCGCTCGATGTCGAAGCCGTGCGCGTGTCGCAGAAGCAGGTGAACGACTTCGTCACCGAGGTGGACCACGCCAGCGAAGCGGCCATCATCGAGACGCTGCTCGGCGCCTACCCCGGCCACGCGATCTGGGCCGAGGAATCCGGGAAGACGCATGGCCAGCAGTCCAGCGACCACATCTGGATCATCGACCCGCTGGACGGCACCACCAACTTCATCCACGGCTTCCCCGTCTACTGCATCAGCATCGCCTTGCAGGTGAAGGGCCGCGTGGAGCAGGCCGTCATCTACGACCCCACGCGCAACGACCTCTTCACCGCCACCAAGGGCCGCGGCGCCTACATGAACGAGCGGCGCATCCGCGTCTCCAAGCGCATCGACCTGAAGAACAGCCTGGTGTCCACCGGCTTTCCCTTCCGGCCCGGCGACAACTTCAACAACTACCTGCGCATGATGGCCGAGGTGATGCAGCGCACCGCCGGCCTGCGCCGCCCGGGCGCGGCGGCGCTCGACCTCGCCTACGTCGCCGCGGGCTTCACCGACGGCTTCTTCGAAACGGGCCTGTCGCCCTGGGACGTGGCCGCGGGCTCGCTGCTGGTCACCGAAGCGGGCGGCCTGATCGGCAACTTCACGGGCGAGCCCGATTTCTTCGAGCAGCGCGAGTGCGTGGCCGGCAACCCCAAGGTGTACGCGCAGCTCGTTTCCATCCTGCACAAGTACAGCAAGTTCGCCAGCGTCGCCGAAAAGCGCGAGCTGCGCCAGAACAAGCTGAACCTCGTCGACCCGAAGACGCGGCCCGGCACCCAGGTCGAAGACGACCTTCCGCAGGGCGACGAGTAATCAACGGCGCCGGAATTCGGCGCCCGGCCGCCACTGCGGCAGGGGGCCGCCCTGCGCCAGCCGCCAGCCCACGGCGAAGCCGAACTCGGCGTGCTCCGCGGCCCCGACCATGTCCCAGTCGGCGCGGACGGTGTCGCTCACCTGGTGGTAGTCCTTCGCGACGTACGCGCCCACGGTTTGCTGCCGGTGGTCGGCCGGCTTGCCGATGAAGTCGTAGCCGGTGCGGATGTGCGCCACGGGCACGCCCGCGCGCGCGAACTCGAACGCATCGACGCGGTAGTACGACAAGGCTTCCGGCGTGCGGTCGGCGACGACCCGCAGGCCGCGCAGCGCGGCGGCGAGGTGCAGCGCGTCGTCGATCTCCGAGTCGCCCAGGCCCGGCACCTGGAAGTCCTCGGTGCGTCCCCACACGTTCAGGATGTCCAGGTTGAGGGCCGCCACCGTGCGCGCCAGCGGGAAGAACGGGTGGGCCACGTAGTGCTTCGCACCGAGCAGGCCCGACTCCTCGGCCGTCGTCGCGATGAAGAGCACGGTGCGCGGCGGCGCCTGCGGCAAGGCCGCGAAGACCCGCGCGATCTCCAGGATCGCCGCGGTGCCGGACGCGTTGTCCAGCGCGCCGTGGTAGATGCCGCCGGCCGCAGCGGCGCCCAGGTGGTCCCAATGCGCCGTGTAGATCACCACGTCGCCCTTGAGCCGCGGGTCGCGGCCTTCGACGCGCGCGACGACGTTGCGCGAGGTGAAGGTGCGCAAGGTCGAGCGCACGTCGAAGTCCACCGCGGCGCCGAGCCGCACCGGCGCGAAGTCCCTGCGCTGCGCGGCCGCGTGCAGCGCCTCGAAGTCGTGGCCGGCGCGGGCGAAAAGCTCGCGCACGCGTTCGACGGGAACGACCAGCTCCACCTGCAATTCCTGCTGCGCCGCCGGCATGAGCACCGGCCTTTCCGTGCCCACCTGGCTGGCGAAGGCACTGAAAGGCACGCCGCCCGCGCGCTGCAGCTCGTGCACCGCGATGGAGGCCACCGCGCCGCGCTCGAGCGCCATGCGCCGCCTGTGGTCGCGGGTGGTGTAGTAGGTGCGGCGGTCGGGACGGAAGGCGGGTTCGCCCAGCAGGTACACCACCGTCTTGCCGCGCACGTCGGCCTGCTTGTAGTCGTCCCACCCGTATTCGGGCGCCACGATGCCGTGGCCCACGAACACGAGCTCCGACGCGCCGACGGCGACGTGCTCGCGCGGCTGCGCGGAGCCGCCCGCGAAGTCGCGCCGGGGTTCCCAGTCGATGCGCCCGCCGCCCACCGCAATGGAAGCCGTGACCGTCGAGCGGATGCCCGTGATGGGCACCTCCTGCACATAGGTGCCGTCGGGGTTGCCCGGGGCCAGGCCGTAGCGCCGGAAGGTGTCGGCCAGGTAGGCCACCGTGAGCTCCTCGCCCTCGGTGCCCGGCCGGCGTCCGCCGAAACGCCCGGACGCCAGTGTTTCGATGTGGGCCAGGAGCGCGGCCGGGTCGATGCGCACCGCCGGCGCCGGCGCCGGCCCGCCCGGCACCGCACTGCACGCAACCAGCAAGGCCGCGCAAATTGCGGCCACCACGCGTTTCATCCACCCCTCCTCGAAGACAAGTCCGTCACGCCGGCAGCGGGCCCTTGACCGGGCCGGCGCCCGCAACTGATAGATTCCGGAAAGCCTACGCCCGTTTCCGCATGAAAGCCACCGACCTCGCGGCGCCCCCGCAGCCGCAGCACACGCCCGTCATGGCGCAGTACCTGCGGGTGAAGGCGGAGCATCCCGACACGCTCGTCTTCTACCGGATGGGCGATTTCTACGAGCTGTTCTACAGCGACGCCGAAAAGGCCGCGCGCCTGCTGGACATCACGCTGACCAAGCGCGGCTCGTCGGGCGGCGAGCCGGTGGTGATGGCCGGCGTGCCGTTTCATTCCGTCGAGGGTTACCTCGCGCGCCTGATCAAGCAGGGAGAATCGGTCGCGATCTGCGAACAGGTCGGCGACGTCGCCACCAGCAAGGGCCCGGTCGAACGCAAGGTGGTGCGCGTCGTCACGCCCGGCACGCTCACCGACACCGAGCTGATGAACGACAAGGCCGAGGCGATGCTGCTGGCCGTCCACCAGGGCTCGCGCCACAAGCTGGGCCTGGCGTGGCTCAGCGTGACGCAAGGCGCGCTGCAACTGGCCGAGTGCGCGGGCGACGAGCTGGAATCGTGGATCGCCCGCATCGGGCCGAGCGAAGTCCTCTACAGCGCCGATGCAACGCCCACGTTCGAGCAGCGGCTGAAGACCGCTAAGTCGAACGGCGGCTTCTCCCTGGCCCAGCGCCCCGCGTGGAGCTTCGACGAGGGCCTGGGCCTGCGCAAGCTGCTGGAGCAGCTCAATAGCGCGACCCTCACCGCGTGGCGCGCCGACGAGATGTTCTGCGCGCACGCCGCCGCGGCCGCCCTGCTCTCGTACGCCGAGCACACGCAGGGACGCGCGCTCTCGCACGTGCAAAGCCTGCAGGTGCAGCGCGACGACGAGCTCATCGACCTGCCCGTCACCACGCGCCGCAACCTGGAGCTCGTGCAGACCCTGCGCGGCGAGGATTCGCCCACGCTGTTCTCGCTGCTCGACACCTGCATGACCGGCATGGGCAGCCGCGCCCTCAAGTGCTGGCTGCTCGAGCCGCGCCGCGAGCGCTCGCAAGCCACGCAGCGGCACGACGCGATCGACGTGCTGCGCGAAGGCCTGTGGCAGGTGCTGCGCAACGACCTGAAGGGCTGCAGCGATGTCGAGCGCATCACCGCACGCATTGCCCTGCGCCAGGTGCGCCCGCGCGAACTCGTCGGCCTGCGCTACTCGCTGGAGAAGGCCACGGCCCTGGCCCACCGGTTGGAGGCACGCGACGGCCTGCTGGCCGAGATCCGCGCGCACCTCACGCCGCCCGCGGGCTGCGAGGAGTTGCTCAAGCGCACGCTGATGGAAGAACCCGCGGCGATGGTGCGCGACGGCGGCGTCATCGCCACCGGCCACGACGGCGAGCTCGACGAGCTGCGCGCCATCGCGGACAACTGCGACGGCTTCCTGCTGGACCTGGAGGGCCGCGAGCGTGCGCGCACGGGTATCGCCAACCTGCGCGTGCAGTTCAACAAGGTGCACGGCTTCTACATCGAGGTCACGCAGGGCCAGCTGGACAAGGTGCCGGCGGACTACCGCCGCCGCCAGACGCTCAAGAACGCCGAGCGCTTCATTACGCCGGAGCTCAAGGCCTTCGAGGACAAGGCGCTGTCGGCGCAGGACCGCGCGCTGGCCCGCGAGAAATTCCTGTACGAGCAGCTGCTCGACGAGCTGCAGGCCCACGTGCCGGCGCTGGGCCGCCTCGCCCGCGCCATCTCCTCGCTCGATGCGCTTGCGACGCTGGCCGAACGCTCCCTGACCTTGAACTGGTGCCGCCCGCAGTTCATGAAGGAGCCCGGCATCGAGATCGACAAGGGCCGCCACCCGGTGGTCGAAGCGCGCCTGGCCGAAACCGGCGCCGGCGCCTTCATCCCCAACGACACGCGCCTGGGCCCGAAACAGCGCATGCAGGTCATCACGGGCCCCAACATGGGCGGCAAGTCCACGTACATGCGCCAGGTGGCGATCGTTTGCCTGCTGGCCTCCATGGGTTCGTTCGTGCCGGCGGCGAGCTGCCGCCTGGGGCCCATGGACGCGATCCACACGCGCATCGGCGCCGCCGACGACCTGGCCAATGCGCAGTCGACCTTCATGCTGGAGATGACCGAGGCCGCGCAGATCCTGCATTCGGCCACGGCGCAATCGCTGGTGCTGATGGACGAGATCGGCCGCGGCACCTCCACCTTCGATGGCCTGGCTCTTGCATCGGGCATCGCGGCGCACCTGCACGACAAGACCCAGGCCTTCACCTTGTTCGCGACGCACTATTTCGAGCTGACGGAGTTCCCGGCCAAGCACCACGCCGCCGTGAACGTGCACGTGAGCGCCGTCGAATCGGGCGCGGACATCGTGTTCCTGCACGAGATCCAGCCGGGCCCGGCCAGCCGCAGCTACGGCATCCAGGTGGCGCGCCTGGCCGGCATGCCCACGGGCGTGGTCAACCACGCGCGCCACGCGCTGTCGGCATTGGAGAAACACCAGGAACAAAGCCGCGAGCAGGTAGACTTGTTCGCGCCGCCTCCCGCCGCGCAGGCGCCGGCGCCCAGCGCCGTGGAAGCGGCCCTGGGCGCGCTCGATCCCGACGCGCTCAGCCCGCGCGAGGCGCTGGATGCGCTCTATGCGCTGAAGAAGAAGCTAGGAGACACGAAACCATGACCTATTGCGTCGGCATCAAGCTCAATGCGGGGCTCGTGTTCCTGTCCGATTCGCGCACCAATGCGGGCGTGGACAACATCAGTACCTACCGCAAGATGATCGTCTACGAGAAGCCGGGCGACCGCTTCATGGTGCTGCTGTCCGCCGGCAACCTGAGCATCTCGCAGTCGGTGCGCGAGATCCTGCAGGTCGAGCAGCTGAAGGAAGGCAACGACGAGACGCTCACGATCTGGAACGCCAAGAGCATGTTCGATGCCGCGCGCGTGCTGGGCAACGCGGTGCGCCACGTGTACGACCGCGACGCCAAGTCGCTGGAGCGCGCGGGCGTGGAGTTCAACGTCAACCTGATCTTCGGCGGCCAGATCCGCGGCGAAGGCATGCGCCTGTTCCAGGTGTACTCGGCGGGCAACTTCATCGAGGCCACGGCGGAGACGCCCTACTTCCAGGTCGGCGAGTACAAGTACGGCAAGCCGGTGCTCGACCGCGTGATCACGCCCGACACGCCGCTGGACGAAGCCGCCAAGTGCGCGCTGGTGTCCATGGACTCGACGATGAAGTCCAACCTGTCGGTGGGCCCGCCGCTGGACCTCGTGGTCTACCAGGTCAATGCCTTCCAGACCGACCAGGTCGTCTGCATCGATTCGGCCAACCCCTACTACCGCATGCTGCACACCAGCTGGGGGCAGAAGCTGCGCGAGGTGTTCGACAGCCTGGAAGACCCGGTGTGGGACGACAAGCACACCGACATCCCGCTGAAGTCGGCTGGCCGCACCCCGCCGCTGAAAAAAATCACACGCCCGGACGAACGCCTGATCTGAAAGCCGTGCGCCGCGCACTGGTCTTCGCCCTCTCGCTGTTCGCGGCAATGAGTGCCGCGGCGCAGGAAGTGCGCGCAGTCGACGGCGACTACTACCGCCGCATGGCGGAACGCGAGAAGGCCAGCAAGCTGCAGTCCGTGCGCTACGCGGTTTCGCTCTCGCGCATCGAGGCGCTGCCGATGCAGCCGACCGAAGGGCACACCGTGCGCCTCAAGGGCGGCGTCATCACGGGCGCCGTGCCCGAAGGGCATTGCGCCGACGGCCCCAGCACGTCGCTCACCCGCGAAGGCGCCCGCATCAAGGTCAGCGTGCCGGCGGTGCCGTGCGCGAACCCGCTCGCGGCATCGGCCAATGGGTTCGAACTCATCGTGGGCCGCCTGCCGCCCGGCGACTACACCGTGGAACTCGAGGTCCCGAACGATGCCGGCGTCGCGCCCGCGAAATCGCTGCCGCTCAAGGTTCGCGCCATCGCGTCCGACATGGATCGCCTCATCGTCGCCGTGGAGGAAAGCCCGGCCGATGTGGCGAAAGCGCTGGCCACGCAGAAGTACGACGTCGATTCGCTCGAAGCCGCGCTCAATCACGCGTGCCAGTGGGAAGACAACGCCAGGACGGACAAGGCCGGCATCGCTCGCGTCCTCGCCACCGCCGGCGCGAAGCCGGCATCCGCGCTGCACGGCGCCGCGCACGGATCGACGCAGTGCCTGCGCGCGCTCCTGGCCCTGGGCGCGGACCCGAACCAGGACATCGCGTCGCTCCCCGGCGTGCGGCTCGGCACCGGCAAGGACGCCCTGCGCTTCAAGCCCGCCCCGTGGGGCACGCCGCTGTATTTCGCCGTGCACTCGCGCAAGGCCGAGAACATCCGCATCCTGCTGGACGCCGGCGCCGACCCGAACAAGGGCTTCGGCGGCGGCCACTCCGCTTATGCGGAAAGCCATTTGATCGGCAACGACGCCGGGGCGCTGGCGATCCAGCGCTCGCTGCAGGAGCGCGGCGGCTCGCTCACGCTGGTGCAGCGCGCCAAGATGGCGGGCGGTACCGTCGGTGGCGCTGCAGTGGGTGCGGTGTTCCTCGCCATCTGCCAGGTCGCCGCGTGGACCAACAGCAGTTGCATGCACTAACAAATCGCGGCACGGGGTTTTCAGTTACAGGCGGCGCGTCCCTTATCCTGCGCCGACCATGCAGTATCGGTACCTCGCCCTCTCCTGTGCCACCGCACTCTCGCTCGCACTCGCCGCATGCGGCGGCGGCGGTGACTCCACTGCCGCAGTCGCCACGCAGCCGGTCAGCGGTGCCACCGATCCCAACGCGCCCGCGGTCACGGGCGACACGGCCACCGACGCGATCAACCGCTTCAACTGGCGGCGCCAGCAGATCGGCCTGCTGGCGGTGTCGCGCAACGCCGCGATCGACCGCGCAGCGCAGGCCCACTCCAACTACCAGGGCCTGAACAACACCATCACGCACTTCGAGGAAGCCGGCAAGGCGGGCTTCACGGGCGCAGGCGCAGCGGACCGCTTGCAGGCTGCGGGCTACTCGCTGTCGGCCAGCGCGGGCTACGCGTACGGCGAGGTCATCGCAAGCCAGGGCGGCACGCAGGGCGTGGTCGCGGCCGACGACCTGATCGGCGCCATCTACCACCGCTTCATCGTCTTCGAGCCGATGTTCAAGGAAGCCGGCGCGGGGTCCGGCACGGCCGCAGGCGGCGGCCTGACCTACGTCACCATCGATTTCGCGGCCAACGGGCTGGACCGCATCCTGTCGCGCGGCAACGTGGCGGTGTACCCGTTCAACGGGCAGTCCGACGTGCCCGCCAGCGTGAACAGCGACCAGGAGTCGCCCGACCCCGTCCCCGGCCAGAACCGCGTGGGCTACCCCGTGAGCGTGCACGGCAACCTGGGCTCCACGCTCACCGTGCAGGCGCTCACGATCACCCCGCGCGGGGGCGCCGCGCTGGCCACGCGCCTCCTGACGCACGCCACCGACGGCAACACGCCCACGTCGGCGGCTGCGGCGATCCCGCTGTCGGCGCTGGTCCCGGGTACCACCTATGACGTGCATTTCACCGGCACGGTGGACGGCGTGGCCGTCGCGCGCAACTGGTCGTTCAGCGCGCAGTAAGCCCCGGGTGGCGCCGTCCTACAGGCGTGCCCCTCATGCACCCACAGCGGCCGAGGCACGACCTCGGCCAAAGTCGGATGCATGCAAACGACTCAAGCGCTCACCGCCTTCCGCGCGCCTTCGCTCGGCCTTCTCGCGACCGAGCCGCTGCGCGCCGCGCTCGACTATTGCGCATCCCGCGTCGCCTCGGTACCCAAGCCCCAGGGTGACGGCCATCCGGTCATCGTCTACCCGGGACTGGGTGGCGGCGCGATCACCACGTCGCACCTGCGCCGCTTCCTGAAGGATTGCAACTTCTCCGTGCACGACTGGGAGGGCGGCGTGAACACCGGCCCCGAAGGCGTGTTCGACGACTGGCTCGGCTCACTCGAAGAGCGCGTCCAGCAACTGCACGCGCTGCACGGCCGCAAGGTCAGCCTCATCGGCTGGAGCCTGGGCGGTGTGTACGCCCGCGAGCTCGCCAAGCGCAGCCCGCAATCGGTGCGGCAGGTGATCACGCTGGGCACGCCGTTCAACGCACTCGCGCACGGCAACCATGCCGGCACGGTCTTCAAGATCCTCAACCGCGACCGCGCGCACCTGCCGCCGGACATGCAGGAACGCATCAGCGACTGCCCGCCGGTGCCCACGACCTCGGTCTACAGCAAGTCCGACGGCATCGTCTGCTGGCAAGGCTGCATCGAAAAGCGCGGCCCCGCTTCCGAAAGCGTGGAGGTGCACGCCAGCCACCTGGGCATGGTGACCCACCCGCAAGTGCTGCGCATCATCGCCAACCGTCTCGCGCAGCCCGAGGGCACGTGGCGGCCGCTCAAGCGCCGCGAGCGCCTCGGCCGCGCCTAGCGCGCCGGCTTTGCCTTCAGCTGCAGCCGCTCGTCGTGCGAGAGCAGCAGCGGCTGCCCGAACTGGGCCGACAGGAACTCGAACATGCGCGCATGCGACTGCGCCCGCGCTTCCGGGTCACCCCCCACGTGCGCCTTGCCGAACCTCACGTTGCCCAGACCTTCGTGGACCGTGACGGGCGCCGTGCCGTCGAAGCCGTGGTACGCGCCCGGGTAGACCTTCAGCTCGAACGGCATCGCACCCGAGCCGCCGAGTCGGCTATGAAGCTGCACGCACGGTGCCGAGGGTGTCCAGTCGTCGGCCTCGCCGATCAGGACCAGCAGCGGCGCGGCCAGTTCGTAGCGCAGCATGCGGTTGAACTTGATGCAGCCCGGGTAGAACGCCACCGCCACGCGCGGCTTCACGGGCTGGGACTGTACAAGCTGTTCGGTCGCATCGAGCGAACTGAGCACCGCTTGCGCCCCGTGCGACCAGCCCACGATGGCGAGCTTCGTCGCGTCGACGCCCGGCTGCGCCGCCAGCCATTGCAGCGCCGAGTACACGTCGCGCCGCCTGTCTTCCTCGTTCACCGTGCGCTGGCGTTCCGGCGTTGCGCAGATCGAGCGCAGCCCGCGCGGCGTGAAGCTGTCGAGCGCCAGCACGTGCATGCCTTCCGCATTGAAATACGCCGCGTAGCGGCGCCGCGACAAGTCCACGCGCCCCTGCGCATCGCGCATGCCGTTGCAGCCGTGCAGCGCGAGGACCGCCGGCCGCGGCGCCGTGCCCTTGGCGCGGTACCACTCGCCTTGCAACTGCAGCTTGCCGTCGGCGGAAGGAAACTCGACCGGCTCCGCCTGCGCCGCGCCGGCCAGCAGCGCGAGAAGGAACGCGATCAGTCGGCCCAATGCACGGTCCCGGTGAGCGCGGTGGCCAGCACCACGATCCCGAAAGCGATGCGGTACCAGGCGAACGGCGTGAAGCTGTGCGTGGAGATGTAGCGCAGCAGCCAGCGCACGCACAGCCACGCGAAGAGGAACGAGAACACCAGGCCGACGAGGAACATCGGCAGGTCGGCCGCCGTGAGCGACGCACGCTCCTTGAACAGGCTGTACGCGCCGGCGCCGATCAGCGTCGGGATCGCGAGGTAGAACGAGAAGTCGGTGGCCGCCTTGCGCGACAGCCCCAGGAACATGCCGCCGATGATGGTGGCGCCGCTGCGGCTCGTGCCCGGGATCATCGCCAGGCACTGCACCAGGCCCACCTTCAGCGCGTCGGTCCAGCGCATGTCGTCCACGTCCTGGATGCGCGCGGTGGCCTGCTGGCGCCGCTCGGCCCACAGGATGATGAAGCCGCCGACGATGAAGGTGGTCGCCACCACCCAGGCGTTGAACAGGTGCGCCTTGATCGCCTTGCCGAAGAGCAGGCCCAGTACCACGGCGGGGATGAAGGCGATGAGCACGTTCAGCGCGAAGCGCTGGGCCTTCTCCTGTGAAGGCAGTTGCACCAGCGTCTCGCGGATCTTCTGCCAGTACACGATGATCACCGCGAGGATGGCGCCGGTCTGGATCGCGATGTCGAAGACCTTGGCCTTCTCGTCGTCGAAGCCCAGCAGTGCGCCCGCAAGGATGAGGTGGCCGGTGCTGGAGATGGGGAGGAATTCGGTGAGGCCCTCGACGACGCCCATGACGGCCGCCTTGGCCAGCAACACCAGATCCACTTGCACTCCTTCGCGATGAGACCGGGCATTCTGGCACGGCCATGAGGTGCGCACCGACAGGGCCTGCCCCTTCCGCAGGCGCAAAGTGTCCTCACACGCTCAGGGAAACAAGACCATGTCCTCGCAAACCTACGTTTTCGCCATCGAATTCGCGCCCGGCGACGAACTCCGGGCCGTCGAGCAGGTCAACGGCGACCTGCTGGTGCCGTCGGCCGCCCGGCCGGCGCTGGAAGAGGCGCTGATCAAGGCCGAGAACGCGCTGCCCAAGGCGTGCAAGGACGAAGCGCAGAGCCTGGCCGACGTGCGCCGCATGCTGGGCATCGTCAAGCCCGATCCCGAGCGCGAGCGCCTGCTGGGGCACCTGACGACCATCGCGCCCATCTGACGCACCCGCATTCCACTCCACCCCGCCGGCATTTCGCGGCGGGGTTTTTGCATTTCGTCCCAAGCCGCTCGTGACGGCGAGGGGGCCCCGGCACAGTTCCGCCCATAGGAACACCGCCCGGAGAACCCCATGGCCTTCAGCCCCCTCATCGCCGTCCACATGACCGCCGCCCTGCTGGCGGTGGCCACGGGCCCGGTTGCGCTGTGGGCCCGCAAGGGCACGCAGCAGCGCCCGAAACTGCACCGCGCCTTCGGCTACGCCTGGGTGACCCTGATGGTGATCACCGCCGTCTCGGCGGTCTTCATCCAGGTGTCCGACCTGCCGACCCTTGCCGGCTTCTCGCCCATCCACCTGCTCGTGCCCGTGACGTTCGCCGGCCTGGCCTACGCCTTCTACGCGCTGGCCAAGGGCGACATCGCCGCGCACCGCCTGACCATGCAGCGCCTGTACTACGGCGCGTGCGTCGTCGCCGGCGCGTTCACCCTGATGCCCAAGCGCTTCCTCGGCCACTTGGTGTGGTCGCAGCTCGGGCTGATCTGACCCCTTTCACCCAACCGGAGAAAACCATGTTGATTCCCATGCTCATCGACCACCCGCAAGTCATTGGCCCCGTGCTGCGCGGCACGCCCGGCTGGGTCTGGGGGCTCCTCGCCGCCCTCGTCGCCCTCGGCGTCACTCAATTGCGCGACCGCCAGGCCAGCCTGGTGCGCGTTTCCATCATGCCCGTGGCGATGACCGGCTTCGCCATCTGGGGGCTGGTCGGCGCGTTCTCCGCGGCGTCGGCCTTCGGCTACATGATGATCGCGTGGATGCTCGTCGCCGCCGTCGTCTTCGCGGGCATCGCGATGACCGCGGCGCCCAAGGGCACCGAGTACGACGCCGCGCAGCGCACCTTCTTCCTGCCCGGCAGCTGGGTGCCGCTGGCGCTGATCCTCGCCGTCTTCCTCACGCGCTACGTCGTGAACATCGACATCGCCATGCAGCCCTCGCTCAAGCAGGATGGCAGCTACATGGCCGTGGTCGCCGGCATCTACGGCATCTCCACGGGCCTGTTCGTCGGCCGCGCCGCGCGCCTGTGGCGCCTGGCGGCCGAGCGCTCGGGCTTCGGCTTCCTGCTGCAGCGCGACCCGTGGTGAACGCCGTGAACCCTACAATGGAATTGACCATGCCCGCTCCCCAGCTGTCCCCCGAAGAAATCGAACGCCTGGCGCACAAGCGCGCCTCGGCCAAGATGGGGTGGTACATCCACGCGTGCGTCTACATCTGCGTCAACGGCCTGTTCCTCGCGCGCGGCCTGTTCGTGGACGGCGCGCGGCCCTGGAACATCTACCCCGCCATGGGCTGGGGCCTGGGCCTGGCGCTGCACTTCCTGTCGGTGTTCGTGCTCGGGAAAGGCTCGGGCCTGCGCCAGCAGCTGGTCGAGCGCGAGCGCGAGAAGATCCTGCGCGAGCAGAACCGTCCCTAGGTCCGCATGCCCCGCATCGACTGGGAAGAGAAGCTGCGCCACTTCGTGCAGGTGCTGGCCTTCTGCCTGGTCATCGCGACGGTGCAATACGGCTTCCAGCCCGACCGGCCCTACGGCCCCGGCGTCGTCTACTCGCTGTTCATCGGCACCACCATCTGGGCGGTGATCGACCTGGGCCGCGGCTTCTTCCCCTCGAGCGCCGAGACCGGCTGGCCCAAGGGCTTCGCCGGCGTGGCGCTGGTGGCGGGGGGCATCGCCATCGGCTGGTTCTTCGGCACGCGCGCCGCCGACTACCTGTGCCGCCTCTACGGCTTCTACTCGCCCGGCGCGGCGCCGGTGGACCCGGCCACCGAGCTGCGCAACTCCATCCTGATCACGCTCCTGGCCGGCGGCGCGGGCACCTTCTACTTCTACACCGCCAACCGCAGCCGCTACCTCGAGCGGCAGATGGCCGAAGTGCGCAAGCACGCCGACGAAGCGCGCCTGAAGCTGCTGGAGACGCAGCTGGAGCCGCACATGCTGTTCAACACGCTGGCCAACCTGCGCGCGCTGATCGCCGTGGACCCGTCGCGTGCGCAGAACATGCTCGACCACATGATCGCGTACCTGCGCGCCACGCTGAACGCATCGCGCGCCACGTCGCACAGCCTGCAGGCCGAGTTCGACCGCATCCAGGACTACCTGGAGCTCATGGCGATCCGCATGGGCCCGCGCCTGAAGTTCACGCTGGACCTGCCGGGCGCGCTCGCGCAGGTGAAGGTGCCGTCGCTGCTGCTGCAGCCGCTGGTGGAAAACGCCATCCAGCACGGGCTGGAGCCCAAGGTGGGCGGCGGCGAGATCCGCATCGCCGCACGGCGCGAGGGCGAGCAGGTGGTACTGGAAGTCTGCGACACCGGCACAGGCCTGGGCGGCGCGCTGCCCGCCACCTCCAAGGGCTTCGGCACGAACCAGGTGCGCGAGCGCCTGGCCACGCTTTACGGTGCGCGAGCCACCATGGAATTCGGCGATGTGGACACGGGCGGCTGCCGCGTCGTCATCCGCTACCCCCTGCCCGAATGATCACCGCGCTCATCGCCGAGGACGAACCGCTGCTGGCGCAGGCGTTGCAGGCGGAGCTGGCAAAGGCCTGCCCCGGAATCGACATCGTCGCGGTCGTCGGCGATGGCGAGGCGGCCGTCACGCAGGCGCTCGCGCTCGCGCCCGACGTGCTGTTCTTCGACATCCGCATGCCCGGGCAAAGCGGCATCGATGCCGCGGCGCAGCTGGCCGACGAATGGCCGGACGGCAAGCCCTTCCCGGCGCTGGTCTTCATCACGGCCTACGACCAGTACGCGGTGCAGGCGTTCGAGACGCAGGCGATCGACTACGTGCTCAAGCCCGTGCAGCCCGCGCGCCTGGCCAGGACCATGGCGAAGGTGAAGGACTTCCTGGCCCAGCGCAACGGCAACGGCCTGGAGGCCACGCTCGGGCAGCTGCGTTCGCTGATCGGCAAGGTGCCCGAGCCGGCGCCGCAGCCCGTGCTGAACGTGCTGCAGGTGAGCGTGGGCAACAACATCCGCATGGTGCCGGTGGACGAGGTGCTGTACTTCGAGGCCGCCGACAAGTACGTGCGTGTGCTCACGGCGCAACACGAATACCTCATACGCACGCCTTTGAAGGATCTCGCGCCGCAGCTCGATGCGCAGAAGTTCTGGCAGGTTCACCGCGGCACCATCGTGCGCGCCGACGCCATCGAGACCGTTTCGCGCGACGAAGCCGGGAAGATGCACTTGACGCTGCGCGGGCGGCAGGACAAGCTGGCGGTCAGCCGCCTCTACGCCCATTTGTTCAAGGCCATGTGATGCTCCGCGAATCCGAACTTGCCCAGGTCAAGGTTTCGGTGCGCGAACAGCAGTTGAAACAGCGCTGGCGCACCCGCCTGCTCTGGACCCTGCGGGTTCTCTCCATCAGCCTCCTCCTTGTCGTCCTGCACGCGTCGCTCTCCAAGCCCTTCGCGGATTTCGACGAGGCGCTCGACCGCTGTATGCCGCAGCCGGGCGCGCAGGCTCGCGAGTGCGTCAAGCTGGAAGTCGAGGCGCGGCGCGCCGTCGTGCTGCGGATGCGCGACCAGGTGCTCGCGCTGGTGGCACTGGCGTCGCTCACGCTCCTCGTCTCCGCGATCGTGCGCTTCGGCCTGCAGAAGCAACTGCGCGAGCACGCCTTGTTTGCCGACCAGGTGTTCGACGCCGTGCCGCTGCCTCTGTCGCTGCGCACGCCAGACGGGCTCTACCTGCGTGTCAACTCGGAGTTCGAAAGGCGCTTCGGCGTGAAAAAGCGCGACGTGACGGGCCGTCACTACTCGGCGTTCTTCACCCCCGAAATCGTGCGCATCGTCGCGGAGATGGACAACCGCGCGCTCGCCTCCCGGGAGCCGGTCGAGGTCGAGATCGACCTGTCCGAGCCCGGCAAGCCCCTGCACGCGATCCAGCGCTTCCAGGCGGTGCGCGACACCGACGGCGCCGCGCTGGGCATCGTCATCGCGCGCGACGACATCACCGACCTGCGCGTGAGCAACGAGCGGCTGCGGCGCCTGTCGGCCCAGATGATCGATGCGCAGGAGGAGGAGCGCCGCCGCATCGCGCGCGACCTGCACGACCAGGTCGGCCAGATCCTGACCGCGCTCAAGCTCCAGCTCGCGTCCGTGGCCAAGCGCGGCGCCGTGGACGATGCCGCGACCGCGCTGCTGCTGTCGCGTGAATTCGCGGAAGAGGCGCTGCGCCACATCCGCGACCTGAGCGCGTCCCTGCACCCGCACCTGCTCGACGACCTGGGCCTGGAACCCGCGCTCAACTGGCTGATCGACCGCTTCATCCGCCCGCTCGTCCCCACGGTGGACCTGCGCTGCCGCATCGCGCCGGCCCGCGCCGCGCAGGAGGTGGAGCTCGTCGCCTTCCGCGTCGTGCAGGAGGCGCTGACCAACGCGGCCCGGCACGCGCAGGCCACGCGCATCGGCGTGATCCTGGAATCCGCCGAGGGCCGGCTGTCGATCGAGGTGATGGACGACGGCGTCGGTTTCGAGGAAGTCAACGCCAAGCGCGGGACGTCCCTGGGCCTGACCGGCATGAACGACCGCGTGGCGGAGATCGGCGGCGAGATGGCGATGGACAGCACGCCCGGCGTGGGCACGCGCGTTCGCGTCACGCTGCCCTGGGCGCTTGAAAGGGTGGCTGCATGAAGATCGTCCTGGCCGATGACCACCGACTCGTGCGCGCCGGCCTGCGCGCGCTTCTGGATGCGGAGCCCGGCGTCGAAGTCATCGCCGAAGCCACCGACGGCGAGGAGGCGTGGCGCCTGATCCAGCAGCACCAGCCCGACGCCGCCTTGCTGGACATCGCCATGCCGAAGCTGAGTGGCCTGGCCGTGCTGCAGCAGGTGACGGCCGCGAAGCTGCCGACGCGGGTTCTGCTGCTGTCCATGTACGACAACGACGAGTATGTGGCGGAGGCGATCCGCGCCGGCGCCGCGGGCTACCTGATCAAGGACGCGGCGGTCGAGGAGCTGTGCCTCGCGCTCGAAGCATTGAAGCGCGGCGACGTCTACCTGAGCCCCGCCATCTCGCGCAAGCTCGCGCAGGCATTCAGCGGCGGACGGCCCAGCCCGGGCCTGACCGCCCGCCAGACGCAGGTGCTGCGCCTCATCGCGCTGGGCAACTCCTCCAAGGAGATCGCCCGGGAGCTGGACCTGTCGATCAAGACGGTGGAGACGCACCGCACCCAGATCATGGACCGCCTCGAGATCCGCGACCTCGCCGGCCTGGTGCGCTACGCGGTGCGCAGCGGTCTCGTCGGCTCCGATGCCTGACCCGCGCGCGTAGTTTCGCCTAGGGGTATCTCTGTATGCCCCGCACGGGCACCGCATGGATAGGCGCGGCGGCCCCCCGTTCCTACGATTCGTGCCATGGAAACACCACGGCCCGAAGTCACGCGCGCACTCGTCGCCAGCGTCTCCCGCATGGAAGGGTCGGTCATGGAGCAGCTCCTGGCCATCCGCAACGACATCTGCGCCCCGGGGCAGGTGCGCGTGAACTCCGCGTTCCTCTACACCAGCGGCTGGTTCGTGGTGTGGGTGGAAGGCAGCGACAAGGCCGTCGACGCGGCCCTCAAGCGCGCGGCGGACGACAAGCGCAACCACCACCAGAAGCTGCTGCACCGCAGCCGCGGCCCGGCGACGCTGCGCGAGCGCGTGATCGTCGCCACCACGCAGACGCCGCTGCGGCCCACGCACTTCGCGCGCTGGGTGATGACCCTCAGGGACGAGGGTTCGCGCCTGGAGCCCCTGGACATCTGGAACCGCCTCGGCGCGCCCTGCCTGATCGATCCCACCCGCAAGCCCTTCGAGCGGCCCGAGCAGCAATTCGCCGTGGTGGCGGCCGACGACCACGGCCCCGTCGACCAGTTGCGCAAGATCGGCGAGCGCTTTGCAAGCCCCGTCATCTACCAGCGCTTCGGCCTGGCCCGCAGCCATTCGCCCGACATGGGCATGGCCTATGTGGACGTGCCCACCGACCGCGGCGCCGCGCGCGTGCGTGTGCTGACGCGGCGCGCCCTCGCGCAGGCATCGGTGCGCCGCTCGATGCCGCCGGTCGACGCGCTCGTGCTGCTCGTCGGCACGCGGCCTGCCCCGGCGATCGAACTCACGTCCAGCGTGGCCGATGCCGTGAGGGGCGCCGCCCAGCCGCCCCGGGTGTGGCTGGTGGGCCCGGCGGGCGAACCGACCGAAGCGTGCGCGCGCCTGCTCGAACGCTGCGGCGTCGTGCCGCACATCGGCCCGCCCGACACCACGGGCCACGTGGACCTGGCGGCGCTGCTGCCGGTCATCGGCCTGGTGCCTCGGGGTAATTCTGTAGGCCCGGCGGGCAAACGCCCCGATCCCCAAGGGCCGCAGGGCTTCCTACGATCCCTCTCCATGTCGACCAGGAGCCGATTCGCATGACGACCGCCACCGCCGAAGCCGCGCACAACCCCGTGGTGAAGCTGCTCGTGAAGGGCTTCAACCCCATGGAGCGCCGCCTGCTGGACGGCACGGTGAAGCTGTCGGAGCGCCGCGCGCCGCGCATCGAGCTGGTGGCGGACGCGGACGCGACGGACGCCGACGTCGTGCTGATCGACGCCCAGGAAACGTCTGCGCTGCAATGGGCCGCCGCGCAGCCGTGGCTGGCGGGCAAGCCCGCGATCTGGGCCGGCGCCAAGGCCGTGCGCCCCCAGCACACGCTGGTCGAGCGGCACCTGAAGTGGCCGATCCTGCCCGTGCTGCTGTACCGCGCCATCGAACACGCGCAGCTCGCGCCGCGCGCGACGCCCGCCCCCGCGCCCGCTGCCGCGAGCCGCAGCGTGCTGGTCATCGACGACAGCCTGGCCGTGCGCAACCACCTGCAGTCACTGCTGGAGCGCGCCGGCGCCACCGTCACCACCGCCGCGTCGGCCGAGGAAGGCATCGCCCTCACGGCCACGCAGCCCTTCGCCTGCGTGCTGATGGACGTGCTGATGCCCGGCATCGACGGCTTCGAGGCCTGCCGCCGCATCAAGGCGAAGCGCGCGCACCTTCCCGTCGTGATGCTCACCAGCAAGTCGTCGCCGTTCGACCGCGTGCGCGGAAAGATGGCCGGCTGCGACACCTACCTCACCAAGCCGGTCGACCCCGTGCAGCTGCGCGAGACGGTCGGCCGCCACCTTCCCTCCCTGAACACCAACGCCTGAAGAAAGGACCCCCATGGCACGCCACATCCTCATCGTCGAAGACAGCCAGGTCGACCGCGCCCGCCTCGAGACGCTGCTCGCGGGCAACGGCTACCAGGTGAGCCTGGCCGAAAACGGCGAGCAGGCCCTCGCGTCCGTCAAGCGCACCAAGCCCGACGCGATCCTGATGGACGTGAACATGCCGGGCATGGACGGCTTCGCGGCGACGCGCGCGCTGCGCGGCGACGCCGGCACCAAGGACATTCCCGTCGTGCTGGTCACCGCCAAGGACCAGAAGGCCGACAAGGCCTGGGGCCAGATGCTCGGCGCGAAGGGCTACATCACCAAGCCCTACAGCGACGACCAGATCCTCTCGCAGGTCCGCGCGCTCTAAGCCATGGCGCTCAAGGTCCTCATCGTCGACGACGCCCTGGTCGACCGCAACAACCTCATGCGGATCGTCGCGGGCGCGGGCCACCGCGTCCTGGTGGCCGAGAACGGCGAGGAAGGCGTGGCTTGCGCGAAGGCCGACCAGCCCGACGTGATCCTGATGGACGTGAACATGCCCGACCTGGACGGGTTCGCGGCGACGCGGCAGCTCAAGGCCGACGCGCAGACGAGGCACATCCCCGTCGTGTTCGTCACCGGCAAGAACCAGAAGGCCGACATCGCCTGGGGCCGGATGCTGGGCGCTCGCGGCTTCGTGGGCAAGCCCTACGACGACGCCGAGATCCTGGCGCAGCTGGCGACCTGAAGGAGCGCACGTGGACTTCGGAAGCCCCAACCCCGTCACCCCCCTGCCGCCCAGCGTTGCCCTCACGCGGGGCTTCGTCGGCGGCACGCCGCAAGCGAAGCCCGCGCAGGCGCAAGGCGCCACCTTCGAAGCGCGCCAGGGCTTTCGCATCGGCGGGCTGCGCCTGATGGTCCGCTACGCGGACGGCAGCGAGCTCACCGAGATGCCGCGGCTGCACCGCCTGCCCAACGTGCCGTCGTGGCTCCTGGGCATCGCCAACCTGCACGGCATGCTCGTGCCCGTGTTCGACCTCGCCGGCTGGGCCGGACTGGCCGGCGCGGCGCCCGAGCCCGCCCTGCGGCGCATGCTGCTGGTGCTCGCGCACGGCGCGGATGCCGCGGGTGTGGTGATCGACGGCCTGCCCCAGCGCCTGCGCTGGGCGGCCGACCAGAAAGCGGACGCGGCCACGGCGCCGGCGCGGCTCGCCCCCTATGTCCACGGCGCCGCCCTCATCGACGGCGCGCTGTGGTTCGACATCGACCGCGCCGCCCTCCTCGAAGCGATCGAGGAGTCGATCGCCCGCACCTCTTCCAACGGAAACTGACATGACACCCAACCTGAACGAGCGCGCCTCCGCCGCGCGCTTCGACTTCCTCCTGGCGCTTCGCCTCTGGCAGAAGTTCGCGCTGCTCGGCGCCATCGCGATCGCGCTGGCCGCGTTCCCCGTCTACCGCCTCTTCAAGGGCGTGGAGCAATCGATCGCGCACGTGCGCACCGAGGAGTCGGGCCTCGCGGCCATCACGGCCTCGCTCGAACTGGTGCGCGCCATGCAGGACCACCGCGCCTCGTCCAGCTACTACGTGCTGGGCGACGAGAAGCGCGGCGCCGCGCAGCCGAAGGACGCGGCCGCGGTCGCCGCGGCCCTGGCCAAGGTGCACGGCATCGTCGACCCGCTGGAGTCGAAGATCGTCACCGAGCGCCTTGGCGCCTACGAGAAGGCCTGGGCCGCCATCAAGGACAACGTCGCCGGCAAGAAGGTCGACCAGCGCCGCATGACCGAGGACCACATCGCCGCCATCGGCACGCTGCTGCGCCTGGTGGAAGACCTCTCCGCGGTCTACAAGATCGACCTGGACTCCGACCCCGCCACGTTCTACGTCGCGCGCTCCACGCTGATCAAGCTGCCCGCGCTGTCCGAAGCGCTGGGCCAGCTGCGCAGCCCGGTGGTGTCGCGCCTGCAGGAGATCGCATCCGTGCGTTCCGGCCCCGACGCGGGCGACGCCAAGAAGGTGGAGGCCGCCCTGCGCGAAGCCTTCCGCTCCTCCGACCGCGCGCGCATCGCCGAATCGCTGCGCGACGTGCAGGACGCGCTGGACCACTACGTCGCCGACCAGCGGCTGGCCATGCAGGCCCTGCCCGACCTGGAAGCGAGCTCGGGCGCGCAGGTGGCGGAGATCCAGCGCGCGACGGCCAGGGCCGTGCAGCTGGTGCAGACCGAGGTGCTGGGCAAGGAAGTGCCCACCATCGAAGCCGCCGTGTACCTGAAGGAAGTCTCCGCGCCGCGCGAACTGGTGCAGAAGGCCGCCACGCAGCAGGACCTGCTGCTGAACGAAATGAACCGCCGCGTGTCGGCGGCCCAGAAGGAAAGGCTGAACACCCTGCTGGCCGTGCTGGTGCTGCTGGCGGTGGGTACCGTGGTGGCCGTGCTGATCGTGCGCAACATCACGTCGACCGTCGCGGGCCTGCAGGACTCCGTCGAGCGCGTTCGCGGCGGCGACTACTCGGCGCTGCAGTCGATCGATTCGAAGGACGAAGTGGGCGACCTGGGCCGCACGGTGAACTCGCTGCTGCAGGAGCGCATCGCCGCACAGAAGGAATCGGAAGCACAGGCCCGCAAGGCCGAAGCCGAGAACGAACAGCTGAACAACTCGGTGATCTCGATCCTGGAAGCCGTGAACCAGCTCTCGCAGCGTGACCTCACGGCGCGCGCGCCGGTGACGCAGGACGTGATCGGCACGGTGTCCGACTCGGTGAACGCCCTGGCCGACGAAACGGCGAAGGTGCTGCAGGAAGTCACGCGCATCGCCACCAACGTGGCGCAGGCCTCCGGCAAGGTGAAGGGCCAGGCCGACCTGGTGTCCCGCACCGCCGAGGACGAGCGCACCGCGGTGGGCGAGGTGATCCAGTCGCTGTCGCAGGCCACGGACACGATGACGCAGATGGCGACGCTGGCCGAGCAGAGCAACCGCTCCGCCGAGCGCGCCACGCAGGCCACCGACAACGCCCTGGCGACGGTGAACGGCACCGTGCAAGGCATGGAATCGATCCGCGAGACGATTTCCGAAACGGAAAAGCGCATCAAGCGCCTGGGCGAGCGTTCGCAGGAAATCACCGGCATCGTGAACCTGATCAACACGATTTCGGAACGCACGCACGTGCTGGCCCTGAACGCGTCCATGCAGGCCGCGGTGGCCGGCGAAGCGGGCCGCGGTTTCGCGGTGGTGGCCGAAGAAGTGCAGCGCCTCGCGGAAAGCTCGCGCAACGCCACGCAGCAGATCGGCACGCTGGTGGGCAACATCCAGCTGGAAACCAACGAAACGATCGCCACGGTGAACAAGACCATCAGCCAGGTGGTCACCGGTTCCGAGCAGGCGCAGAAGGCCGGCGAGCAGATGCGCGTCACGCAGCAGATCACCGGCGAGCTGGTGGCGCAGGTGCAGCGCATTGCGTCCGCGTCGGCCACGCAAAAGGCCGCGGCGCAGGAGCTGCTGAAGTCGGTGGAGTCCATCGGCCACAGCACGGAGCGCACCGCCCAGCAGATCCAGACGCAGAACCAGGAAACCGAGACGCTGCTGGATTCCGCGCGCCGCCTCGTGGAATCGGTGAACGTGTTCAAGCTGCAAGCCGCCTGAGGCTCAAGTGAAGCTCAAGGACCTGATCGAGGCGCTGGCCGGCGAGATCGAGCGCGCCCGGGCGCAGCTCGAGGAAAGCCTGGCCGAACTGGCCACGCGCGATGCCGGCGACCCGGCGTTCCTCGACGCGTACGAGCAGTACAGCGGCCAGGCGCAGCGCATGGGAGAGGCCGCCGAGCTGGCGGGCTTTCCCGGGCTGCAGGCCGTTTGCGCGCACGTGGTGCAGAACTGCCTGCTGCTCACCGTGACGCCGCCCGAGGAACGCGAGCCGCTCGTGACATTCCTGCGCGGCTGGCCGCCCCTGATCGTCTTCTACCTGGGCAACCTGAGCGACCCGTCGGCCGCGGTGGGCCTGATGGACCACCTGACGACGGCACCCGACCCGCTGCCGGAAGAAGAGTCGCTCAAGATCATGCACATGCTGGGCGCGATGCCGCTGCAGGTGGACGGCCCGTCCGAAGACGATGCGCCGCGCCGCCCGGTGGTGGCGACGGCCGACGACGTGGCGCTGGTGATGGCCGACGACGTCGATGCCAAGCTGCTCGAAGGCTTCCAGCACGAAGCGCCCGAACAGGCGCGCTACCTCGTGCAGCTGGCGCGCAACATGGCCGCGGGCGAAGGCGACAGCTCCGACGTGGTCGCGGCCAAGCGCGTGGCGCACACGCTCAAGGGCTCGGGCGCGATCATCGGCCTGCGCGGCATCGCCGCGCTGGGCCACCACCTGGAAGACATCCTCGACCACTTCGAACACGAGGGCTCGCAGGTGGCGCGCCCGGTGGCCGAGGCGCTGCTGGACGCCGCCTTCTGCCTGGAGCAGATGGTGGGCTACGTGATGGGCGCCGACGAATTCCCCGACGGCGCGCAATCGGTGCTGCAGAACGTGCTGGACATCGCGAACCGCATCGACCGCGGCGAGGAGATCGATTCGGCCGCACCGCGTATTGCGTCGGGTGAAGGCCGCAACGCCGCGCCGGCGACTGCCGCAACGCCGAATACCGGCATGCGCGTGAGCGTCGAGCGTGTGGAAGAACTCTTCCGCGTCTCCGGCGAAGTGTCCGTCCACGGCGCGGCCATGGAAGCGCGCGTGAAGGCGCTGGTCGACAGCTCCCGCGAGCTGCTGGCGCAGAACCTGCGCGTGCAGAAGCGCCTGTTCGAGCTGGAGACGCTGGTGGACGTGCGCACGCTCGCCACCATGCGCGGCCGCACTACGCGCGGCGCCGAAGCGGGCTTCGACTCGCTGGAGCTGGACCAGTACAGCGAGCTGCACAGCACTTCGCACGCGCTGGTCGAGGAAGCCTCGGACGCCCGGGCTCTCTCCAGCCGCCTCGAGGAAGAAATCGCGCAGCTGGCCAGCCTGCAGGCGCGCCAGCAGCGCCTGAACAAGGACTTGCAGCACCTGGTGATCGGCACGCGCATGACGGAGGCCGGCTCGCTGGAGTCGCGCCTGCACCGCAACGTGCGCTCCACCTGCCAGGCCACCGGCAAGCAGGCGGCGCTGGTGCTCGAAGGCCCGCAGACGCTGGTCGACGCCGACGTGCTGACGCGCCTGGCCGAGCCGCTCTTGCACATGCTGCGCAACGCGGTGGACCACGGCATCGAGGCGCCGGAAGTGCGCACCAGCCTGGGCAAGCACGCCGAAGGCCGCATCGTGCTGGCGTTCTCGCGCCAGGGCCAGCAGGTGGTGCTGCGCTGCGCCGATGACGGCCGCGGGCTGGACCTGCCGGCCATCCGCCGCCGCGCCATCGAGCGCGGCCTGGTCGCCGAAGACCGCGTGATGAGCGACGAGGAGGTCGCGCGCCTGATCCTGCTGCCCGGCTTCTCCACGCGCGATGCGGTCAGCGAAGTTTCCGGCCGCGGCGTGGGCATGGACGTGGTGCACGAGTGGGTGCGCGGCATGAACGGCACCGTGCGCATCACCTCGCAGCCGGGCCGCGGCACGACCGTCGAGCTGCGCTTCGCGGCGTCGCTGTCCACCGTGCAGTCGCTCATCGTCGAGGCCGACGGCCAGCGCTTCGCCCTGCCTTCGGTGCACGTCGAGCAGGCGGTGCCGCGCGGCGTGGGCGAGTTCGAGTCGGTGGGCGGGCAGCTCGTGTTCCGCCACGACAAGCGCGCCATCCCGGCGAACCACCTGGCCGACGCCACGGGCTTGCCGCGCGACACCGAGCGCGCGCTCAACGACCACGATGCCGTGATCGTGCGCATCGACGACAAGGTACGCGCCCTGGCGGTGGAACGCCTGCTGGACGCGCGCGAACTGCTGGTGAAGAGCCCCGGCCGCTACGCGCAGCACGTGCGCGGCGTGGCAGGCCTGTCGATCCTGGGCGACGGCAGCGTGGCCGTGAACCTGGACCTGCCGCAGCTGCTGTCCACGGGCTCCGGCGCCGGCGAGGCCGTCGTGCGCACGAAGGCGGTGGAAGCGCCGCGCCGTGAACTGCCCGGCGTTCTGATCGTGGACGACTCGCTGTCGGTGCGCAACTCGCTGCGCCAGCTGGTGCAGGACGCCGGCTACCGCGTGGAAGCCGCGCGCGACGGCGTCGAGGCCATCGATACGCTGCGCGCCTTCAAGCCGCGCCTGGTGCTGACCGACCTGGAAATGCCCAACATGAACGGCGTGGAGTTCACCATGCACCTGCGCGGGCGCGACGACATGAAGGACGTGCCGATCATCATGATCACCTCGCGCTCGCAGGACAAGCACCGCCGCATGGCGGAACAGGCCGGCGTGGACACGTACATGACCAAGCCGTACAACGACGGCGACCTGCTGCAGGCGATCCGCGAGGCGATGGCATGAAGGGCAATTTCGTGCTGTTGCGCGCGGGCCAGCTGCGCCTGGTCGTCCCGCAGGACGACATGGGCGTGGCGCGCTACATCGACGCTGGCGAAGGCGACGACTGCTTCGCCTTGTCGGACACGATGAAGCTGCTGCCCCATCGCCCGCCGGGGCGCTTCATCGCCGCCGAGTTCAACGGCGAGCACGCGGGCGCCCCCTGGTGCTGGGACGAATTGCGCGTGCTCATCGACGTCGAGCTGCATGCGATCCCCGTGCCGCGCGCGCTCGTATCCGGCAATACGCCTGTGAAAGCTTACGTCGAAGTCGACGGCGAGCTGGCTTTCCTGTGCGACGCGGCAAGCCTGTGCGGCTACGCCCTGGCCGAAGCCTGACGCCATGGCCGCCGTCGCCCGAATCGTCCGAGACCGCGGCAGCGTGCGCTACGCGCTGCCGCCGCACGTGACGCAGGAGATCGTGGAGCACCCGCAAGCCGTGGCCGTGCCCGGCGCGAACCGCCACGCGCTGGGCCTCATGGCCTGGCAGGGCACGCGGCTTCCCCTCATCGACGTGGCCGTGCGCCTGGGCGCCTGCGCGCCCCGAAGCGGTGCGCCGCGCTACGCGCTGGTCGTCGCCGTCCAGCCAGCGCCCGGCGCGCCGATCGAGCATGCCGCGATCGCGCTCGACGCGTTGCCCGAGACCGTGGCCGTCGACGACGCCGCGGCCTGCGAGATCCCCGCGAGCGACGCCTGGCACAGCGTCGCGATTTCGTGCTTCCTGCACGACGGCGTGCCGGTCCCCATCGTGGACACCGCAAAGGTTGTCATCACGGCTTAGCCGGAACTGGCAAGATGGGGTGGCATGCATGACACGCGCGATGACCGCGAAGTGACCCGGGCCGTGTGCGCGAGTCTCTCGCGCGTCGAGGGATCGGTGATGCAGGAGCTGCTGAAGCTGCGCAACGAGCTCGTCGCCCCGGGCGCCCGCGTGCGCGTGAAGTACGCCGTGCTGTACACCAGCGGCTGGCTGGTGCTGTGGGTGGAAGGCAGCGAGGATGCGGTGCGCAAGGCCATCGCGCGCGCCGCGGCCGACCCGCGCAACGAACACCAGAAGCTCCTGCACTTCAGCCGCGGCCCCGCCGGCCTGGCCGACCGCGTGCTCGTGGCCACGACGCAGACGACGCTGCGGCCCACGCAGTTCGCGCGCTGGGTCGTGCACCTGATCGACGAAGGCGCGGGGATGGAGCCTTCGGAGATCTGGAACCGCCTTGGGGCGCCCTGCCTCATCGACCGCTCGCCGCAGCCGCAGCGCCCGGTGCAGCAGTACGCCTTCATCGCGGCCGACGACCACGGCCCCGTCGACCAGCTGCGCAGGCTCGGCGAACACTTCAAGAGCCCGGTCGTGTACCAGCGCTTTGGCGTCGCGCAGCACCGCTCGCCCGACATGGGCATGGCTTACGTCGACGTATGGGTGCGCAGGGGCCCCGCGCGCATCCGCTTGCTGTCCGGCGCCGCGATGGCGCGCTCGGCCGTGCGCCACTCGATGCCGCCGCTGGACGCCATCATCCTGCTGCTCGGCGGCCGCCCGCTGGCGGTGGTGGAACTGGTGACCAACGTGGCGAAGGCGCTGCTGCCGCTGGAACGCCCGCCGAAGGTGTGGGTGGCCGGCGCGCCGGGCGAGCCGACATCCGCCTCCCTTCGGCTGCTCGAGCAATTGGGCGTGGCGGCCGAAGAAGCGCCACTGCCAGGGACGGGCCGCAACGACCTGGTGGGCCTGCTGGCTGCTGCCGGGCTGAAGCCGGTGGCGAACCGCTGAAGAAAAACTAGTGCGCCGCGTGTACGCGCTGCGGCTGCTCGAAGCCCTTCAGCGTGACTTCGCCGATGTAGTCGAACTCCAGGCCCTTGCCGCCACACAGCTCGGCGACCGCGCCCGAGACGAAACTGCGTGACGGGTCCGCTGCCGCGCACAGGCGCGCCGCCAGTTGCACCGTGGAGCCGAAAAGGTCCTGGTTGCGCTCCACCGGCTCGCCCGCCGCGATGCCCACGCGCACCTGCACGCGCACGGGCGTTGCGTCGCACTTGGCCAGCTTTTCGTGGATCTGCGCCGCGGCCCGCACGGCGCTGGCGGCCGACGCGAACGACGCCATGATCCCGTCGCCCGTGTGCTTCACCTCGCGGCCGTGGAACTCGGCCAGCGCGGCGCGCACGATGTCGTCGTGCAGCCGCAGGCACTGCATGCCCACGTCGTCGCCGTGGCGCTGCGTGATGCCGGTGGAGTTGACGATGTCGGTGAAGAGGATCGAGCGGATGCCGGTGTCCGGCTCCGCGGTGGCGGGGAAGACCGCCGCACCGCCGGTGTTGATGGCGGTACCGCCGAGGAAGCCGTCGGCCACGTCGGGGTCGACCTCGATGATCTTCGACGCGATGAGGCCATGGGCCTCGGCGTGCACGCGCGACGCCAGCTCGGCGGTAGGCGCGCTGCACAAGCAGAAGATCTTGCCGGAGGCCTCGTTCAGCCAGTACTTGTGGTACTCCACGCCGTAGCGGCCCTGCACCTTCATGTCCGCCATGTGGGCGTTGGCGACGTCTTCGGCCTTCGCGCCCTTGACCTCGTGGATATCCATGTACATCGGCATCGCAACTCCAGGCAATAGCGCGCCATTCTGGGGGATGACGGCGCGGAATCAAAGGAGGAGCTTCGGGCCTTGTCTGTCAGCCCCTGTCGGTCTTGTCCTACAAGCACAGCGGTAAGCCGGATTGCACACTTCCTAGCAATCACCCCGACTCCTCTGAGTCCCCTCCTCCTCCGGGGTGAGCTGGTCCGGCCCTCCGTCCCGCGACTAGCATGTTGGGCCCAGTCCATGACTGGGCCCTCTTTTTTTCTGCAAGGTAACGCCGAAGTTGTCCTACCGGCAACGCGCGCACACGCGATTAACATCCGCTCGCAGCAGCAGTAGGCGGTATGAGCGACTGGGACAACACGATCACGAACGGGCAGAAGAAGGCGTTGGCGCGCTTGGCCACCCTTCAGCGCCTGCGGGAAGAGGCGCGCGAAGGCCACCGCCCCGCCATGCTCGACTCGATCGACAAGCTCATCGAGCTGGAGGCGCGCCTGCTGCGCAACCCGCGCGACAAGGAAAACAAGCCGTCCTAGGCTTCAGTCACCGGTGCGCGTGAAGCGCATGTCCCAATTGGTTTCCCAGCTCTTGCCGCCGTCCGGCGAGAACGACTGCTGCCAGCGCGCGCTGGTGGCCGTGATCTCGGACCACAGGTAGCGCACGCGGATCGGCATGCCGCGCAAGGTGTCGTCGCACTCGAACGTGCCCACGCCATCTTCGAAGCGGCCGACCACCGGCGGGTCGAGCTGGTGCGGATTGCGGCCGTCGAACCACCAGATCGCCCACAGGCCGGTCTTCGGGTTGTAGGTGCGCAGCGTGGCCGCGCGGTAGGTGCCCGACGGCAGGTGCAGCACGTTGTCGTCCACGTTGCCGGCGCCGTCCATCAGCGGGCGCAGCGTGGACTGGCCTTCGAACTCTTCCCAATCCGTGCAGCCGGCCAGGCGTTCCTTCAGCCGGCGGTGGTGCACGTGCCACGAGCCGACGAGCGGGGTGAAGTCGTTGTCCATGGCGCGCAGTGTGTGGCCGCGCCCCGCATGAACCTGGCAGGAGCCAAAAAAAAGCCCCGCCAGGTGCGCGGGGCCAGCTTGGAGAACTTCTCTCGTCAGGCAACCATGCGTTCGATCAGTGGTGCTTGCGCCAGTGGCGGTGGCCCTTGTGGTCCACGTAGTAGTGGTTGCGGTACTGCGGGCTCCAGTAGTACTGGACGCCGCTGTAGAACACGGGGCGCGGCCCCCACACGACAGGCGCGGGCTCGTAGTACACGGGCGCCGGCTCGTAGTAGACCGGTGCGGGCGCGTAGTACACGGGCGCCGGGGCGTAGTAGCGCGGCGCGTAGTTGCTGGCGCCGATGGACACGCCCGGCGCCACATTGGCGCCGATCGAGAAATAGACGTTGTCGCGGGCATGGGCCACGGACACGGCGCCGGCGGCTGCGACAGCCAGCGCGGCTGCGATCACGGGACGGCTCAGTTTCATTGCAATCTCTCCTGTAGTGCAGGGCACTCCCAAAAAAAGGCCCTTGCGCTTATTAAACGCAGGGCACTCCATGCGGAATACCCCCTGCACAGTCAAACCCGTGAAGGGAGGTAACGAAGCCTCTCCGAATGCGTGCCGTCCTACACGGCCCGGCCCCACGGGCGGGCCCCTTGTGCAGCGCACCCTAAAATGGTTTCGCCATGACGTCCCCCACCGAGAACAATTCCACGAAGCCGGCCAACTTCCTGCGGCACATCATTGAGCGCGACCTCGAGCAAGGCACCTACGCGCAACGGAAATGGGCGGGCCGCCCGGCGGACGCGGCACAGCACCAAATGGGCACGCCGGACCCGGCCAAGGTGCGCACGCGCTTCCCGCCCGAGCCCAACGGTTATTTACATGTGGGCCATGCGAAATCGATCTGCCTGAACTTCGGGTTGGCGCGCGATTACAACGGCATCTGCCACATGCGGTTCGACGACACGAACCCCGAGAAGGAAGAACAGGAGTACGTCGACGGCATCCTGGACGCCGTGCACTGGCTGGGGTTCGGCTGGGACGCCAACGGCACCAGCCACCTGTACCACGCCAGTGACTATTTCGACTTCATGTACCGCGCGGCCGAATACCTGATCGGCGCGGGCCTGGCCTACGTGGACGAACAAAGCGCCGAGGAGATGCGCAAGAACCGCGGCGACTTCGGCCGCCCGGGCACCGACAGCCCCTTCCGCCAGCGCACGGTGGAACAAAACCTGGCGCGCTTTCGCGAGATGCGCGACGGCAAGCTGGACGACGGCGCCGCGGTGCTGCGCGCCAAGATCGACATGGCCAGCCCCAACATCAACATGCGGGACCCGGCCCTGTACCGCATCAAGCATGCGGAGCACCACAACACCGGCAACAAGTGGTGCATCTACCCGATGTACACCTACGCGCACCCCATCGAGGACGCGCTGGAGAACATCACGCACAGCCTGTGCACGCTGGAGTTCGAGGACCAGCGGCCCTTCTACGACTGGCTCTTGGACCGCCTGGCAGAAGGCGGCCTGATCAACAAGCCGCACCCGCGCCAGTACGAGTTTGCGCGGCTGAACCTCACCTACGTCATCACCAGCAAGCGCAAGCTGAAGCAGCTGGTGGACGACGGCCACGTGACCGGCTGGGATGACCCGCGCATGCCCACCATCGTCGGCATGCGCCGCCGCGGCTACACGCCCGAGGCCATCCAGCTCTTTGCCGAGCGCATCGGCGTGAGCAAGGAGAACACCTGGATCGACTACAGCGTGCTGGACCAGGCCTTGCGCGACGACCTGGACCCCAAGGCGCCGCGCGCGATGGCGGTGCTGGACCCGGTGAAGCTGGTGATCACGAACTGGGCCGAGGTGATGGGCAGCGACGGCAAGCTGGATGCGTGCAGCGCGCCCGTGCACCCGCACAAGCCCGAACTGGGGCGGCGCGAGTTCCAGTTCGGCAAGGAGATCTGGATCGAGCGCACCGACTACGAGGACGTGCCGCCCAAGGGCTACAACCGCCTGTTCCCCGGCAACAAGGTGCGCCTGAAGTACGGCCACGTGGTGGAGTGCACCGGCGCGCAGAAAGATGCGGCCGGGCAAGTGACCGAAGTGCACGCCAAGCTGGTCCCCGACACCAAGAGCGGCACGCCGGGCGCGGACGCGATCAAGGTGAAGGGCAACATCACCTGGGTGAGCGTGGCCGACGGCGTGAAGGCGGAAGTGCGGCTGTACGACCGGCTGTTCACGGTGCCGCAGCCGGGGACCAGCGGCAAGGACGTGATCGAGGAACTGAACCCGGAATCGCTGAAGGTAGTCCACGCGTACGTGGAGCCGGCGCTGAAGTCAGCGAAGGGGGATGAAAGGTTTCAGTTCGAGAGGCATGGGTACTTCGTGGCGGATCGGGGGGATTGCCGCGACGGGAAACCCGTGTTTAACAGGGTGGCGGGGATGAAGGATAGTTGGGGGAAGTAGAACGGGAGGAACGATGAAGCGAAACCGACCAGAAAAGAAACTCTCAGACCTAGGTCTATTCGCAGTTATTGCAGCTGTTGTCGTTGCGCTCTGGTGGCAAGGTTGGCAATGGATCGACAACAACATCAAGAGTCCCGATACAAAAGTACAGTCTCATGAGGCGATGCGCGGGACTTTTGGAGATAAGTTCGGCGCAATCAACGCCCTCTTTTCCGGTCTTGCCTTAGCAGGCGTCATTTTCACAATCTTGTTGCAGAGGCGCGAACTCCGTCTGCAGCGCGAGGACATCGAAGATCAGAATGAAACGCTCAGACGTCAGCGTTTCGAGAATAGCTTTTTTCAGCTGCTATCGCTCCACCGCGATATCTTGGCAAACATTGAACTCTCGTCTTTCAGGCAGTCCGCCGCCTTCCGGTTCTTTGTCGATTCTCTAAAGGCCAGCAGTACGACCTTCAGCGCATTCCAGCCGCTTAGTCGCCTGACGAAGACGGAACTCCACCAGTTGACCGCCAAGCTAGAGCTCACTGATGAGATACGGAAGAAATTGTCTCCCTCAGACATTTCTAACTTAGAAACCGCCTTCGAAAAGGGACCCGGATGCGTTGGGGAGTTCTTGGACGAAGGAATGGAGTTTCATTGGAAGCTACTCGATAAAGCCTATGCATTTGCCGACGAGGGCTCGGAGCGCCGACTTGCCCACTACTTCCGGAATCTCTATCACGTCCTCCGCTTTGTCGACGACGCAGCCGAATTAGAACCTCACGAAAAAAAGACATACGCGCGAATGGTGAGAGCGCAGCTTTCGAACGAGGAACTTGTGGCGGTCCTTTATAACGCGCTAGCACGCGGCTCCTCGGAGTTCGGGTACCCGAAGATGCTGGCGCTCGTCAGAAAATACGACCTCCTCCAAAATGTGTATGCCGGAAGCGTTGTTCATCCAATACATCTGAAGATGCTGAACGCCGTTCCGTTGGAGGCCAAGTGAAACTGCGAGATCCCCGCCCTGAGATCCAGCGACTTGAGGAACTGGTTACCGCAGTTCGACGCGGCGAAATTCGCCTGCCACGCTTTCAGCGCCCCTTTGTATGGTCGAAGTCCGATATGTTGAACTTGCTCGACTCGATCTATAACGGCTATCCGATTGGAAGCATCCTGCTTTGGCATAGCTCAGAGCGGCTAAAGAGTGAGCGCGAGATTGTTGGTTTCGAAGTCGCCACGCAGACTGCCGACAATTACCCGACCAATTATTTGCTGGACGGACAACAGCGTCTTACTACGCTTTGCGGCTCGCTTTTTTGGAACGGAGAGGACGAGCGCAGCATTTGGCGGATATTTTTTGATTTGGAACGCGAAGAGTTCACGTTCGCGAAGAAACCGCTTCCGATTCATTTTTTCCCGATGAACCGTCTGATGTCGACGAGTGACTTTATTAGTCAGTGCACCAGCTTTCAAGCGACTCAGCAGCCGAAGAAATACATAGAGCGAGCAGAAAAGCTTCTGCAATCCTTCAAGGACTACAAGATCGCGGTTGTTCGCATCGGAGACATCCCTCTCGATGAGGTCGCTCCGATATTCGAGCGCATAAACAGCACTGGGCGCAAACTCACGATGGTCGACCTCATGCGCGCGGCAACCTGGAAGGACGGATTTGACCTAACCGATGCCATAGACGACATCGTCGCAGAAGTACGGACTGCTGGGTTTGGTGAGATTCCCGATACGTACGTTCTGCGAGCAATCTCCGCGGCAGCGGGTTTTGGGATCAACAAGGAAGACATTGACAAGCTGCGCCATCTGACCGCTGATCAACTGCGAACCAGAGTAAACGATGCGAAGGTCGCCTTACTGGCAGCTTTGGGGTTTTTGCGAACGAGTGTTTCGTTAGACGATCTCTCGTTTCTCCCGTACGCCCTCCAGTTGACTCACCTCGCGGAGTATTTTCGTCTTAGACCGGAACCGTCCGGTATCGAGCGAACCGTTCTCGCCCAGTGGTTTTGGGCGACGTCTGTCTCAAGGTACTTTGCGAGTGCTAGTACAACCGGTCAAACTGCCAAAGATTTGGATCAGATGCGGAAACTTGCGAGCCGGACTATCCACGGGCTCGCCATCGGGGACGAAGACGAAGAACTGGACATCACACAGTTTTTGTTTAATGCCGCGAATCTTCGCAATGCGACGACGACGGCGTTCGCGCTCTTGCTCAAGTCTATTCGTCCAGCTCGGACAATTTACGGAGAGTTGCTCGACGCCGCGCACATTAAACAAAAGGAGCGGCATATTTTCGATGAGATCGTACCTCCCGACCACAGGTTCGCTAAGCGGAACATAGGTTTGCTTTTGAATCCATTTAAAGAGGTCGAGACCGGTCCCCAGCACCCGATCTACATTCCCGCACTCGAAGAAAACTTCTTGGATGAGGAATGCATCGAACTGTGGGCGTCTGGCGAGATTGATATTCTGGTGAAGCGGCGCGCTGCCATCATTGCCGGACGCATTTCGCATCTGACTGGACGACTCGCAGTATTCAAAGAAGTGGAGCTTGGCGATCCAAGCCCCGCTAACTCCTAGGCACGCCGGAATTCTCCTGAGAGAAGTCGGACTATCACCTGACTTACGTGTCGAGTCGCCTCGACCGCTCCCCATGGTTGGAAGATGCAAGGGGTGCATGTCGCCGGCTTGCACGATGCCCGCCCACAAAGCTCATCGGTAGCGGACTACAGGCATTTACCCAAAAGTCGTCGATGCTCGAGCTTGTCCCGCAAGGCGGGCTCACATTGGAGACACCTCATGAGAATGCAAATCAAATCGGCGCTCGCCGTCGGCGCGCTGATCCTCGGCTCGCAAGCGATGGCCCAAATCGTCCTGTACGAGGGCGAGGGCTTCCGCGGCCGCTCCGTCGTCGTCGACAAGGACATGCGCAACCTGGACCGCCGTGGCCTGGGCAACTCGACACGTTCGATCGTGGTGGAACGGGGCCGCTGGGAAGTTTGCGAGAACCCGCGCTTCGAAGGCAAATGCGCCGTCCTGCGCCGCGGCAACTATCCCAACCTGCGCGGCACCGGCCTCGACGCCAACATCTCGTCCATCCGCAAGGCCAGCGAGGGTCGCCGTTACGAAAACGAGCCGCAAGCCGCAGCCGGCGAAGAGTACCGGTACCGCCGCCGCGCCAATGAGCGCACGACCGAAGTGCCGGTGACCAACGTGCGCGCGATCATGGGCGAGGCCAACCAGCGCTGCTGGGTGGAGCGCCAGGAAGCCGCCCCGGTGGACCCGGGCGCCGCGTTGATCGCGGGCATCCTGGGCTACCAGGTCGGCGGCGCGCAGCAGAACGTGCAGCGCTGCAGGACCGTGCAGGGCAAACCCGCCTACTACGAAGTCACCTACAACTTCCGCGGCTCGCCGCACACGGTGCAGATGGCCGCGCCGCCGGAAAACAACCGCATCGTCGTCAACCAGCGCGGCGAACCCCGCATGTAAGCTGCCACCCGGCAGGCAACAGCAAACGGCGAGCGAGAGCTCGCCGTTTTTCGTTGGGCACTGTCGCGCTCATACATCCGAATGGGCCATTGCTCAGGCAGCGCACTCTCCTTAGGCTTCGCCGAATTAGGGAGAACAGCATGGACAGGCGATCAGCAACGGCGTGGGTTGTCGCAACATTGACCGGCTGTGGCGGTGGCGGAGGCGGCGGTGAAGCCGTCACGTCCGCTGCGGCTCCTTCGCCGGCCCCGGCGCCTGCACCCGCACCCGCGCCGGCTCCTGCCCCGACGCCCGCTCCCGCCCCGGCCCCCACGCCTGCACCGGCACCCGCTCCCACACCGGCCCCGGCACCAGCGCCCACACCGGCGCCTGCCCCCGCACCAACGCCAGCACCCGCCCCGGCGCCCGCTCCCTCCGTCGCGGCAGGCCAAAGCATCGTCATCTGGGCCGATTCGATCGGCATCCCCGTCGCCGCGAACCTGGCGGCGCAAATTCCCCAGCGCGTCGTCTTCGACGGCAGCGCCCTCGGCCAGACGTCCGAGCAGGTGGCTGCGCGCGCCATGTCCGACACGTCCCGCCGCGGCTTCATCCCGGTGATCTGGTGCGGCCACGCCAACCTGTCGGTGTCGATCCACACGCCCGAGCGGGTGGTCGGCGACATCCAGGGCCTGGTCAACGCGCTCATGCCCTACAACGGCGGGCACTTCATCGTCATGTCGATGCACAACGTGGCCACGCCGCGCGGCCGCCGGGGCGGTGCCGATTACCAGCCGGTGCTCGACATCAACGCGCAGCTGCAGGCGCTGTACCCCAGCAACTTCCTGGACACGCGCCACACGTTCATCAACGCGTACAACCCCAACGACCCGCAGGACGTGCTCGACCACAACGACGACACGATCCCGTGGACGTACCGCTCCGACGAGATCCACCTGCGGCAGGCGGGCTCGTCCTGGGCGGCCGCGATGATCCGCGACTTCATCGCCAGCAAGGGCTGGTAAGGGGCGCCGGGCTTCGAGAGTCCGCTTCCTCTCGTTGGGCTTGCTATATTTGCGCCCACTCAGAGAGAAAAGAAGGAGCCCCCCATGCCCAAAGGCGAACAGCGATCCAACAAGATGTCCAAGAAACCCAAGAAGGACCATTCGACGCCGAAGGAAGGCGCCGGCACGTCCGACCGCCCGGTGCCGCCGACCACGGTGGTCATGCCCAAGGGCAAGTTAAAGAACAAATGAGAAACGGGGCCTAGGCCCCGTTTTCTGCTTGATGCGCCGGCGCTTCAGCCGGCGGGCTTGGCGTCCATCACGGTCGCCCACTTGCCCCACGCGTCGTCGGTGGCGCGGCGCGATCCCATCCACGAACGGAATTCATCGCTGGCCAGCGCCTCGGCGTCGTTGGTCTGCGCCTGCACGGCCTTGAATTTTTCTTCGGCAGCCAGCTCGGCGGCTTCGGAGCGCTCGGCGCCGGCTTCCGCGGCCTTCAGTCGTTCTTCCCAATCGCTCATGGTGTTCTTTCCGGTTCGTGGTTAAGCGTGGAGTATGAGGCCTCGTGCGCGGCGCCGCCCGCGAAGGGCCTTTCGATGCTCGGCGGCAGCGGAAAGGCCCACAAGCAACGGAATTCGTCCTACAGGCCCGCGTTGTTCAGGCCCCTACTGTTGTCGCTTCCGTCCACTTTCGACACACAGGAGCCACATGGCCAAGCAATCCAAGGGCCCCGGCACCTCGCCGAAGCGCGTCGCCGGCAAGTCCGCCGCCCGCAACACCGACAGCGGACCCAGCCGCATCTCGCCCGACGCGGGCGACGACCTTCCCGCTGCCAAGGCCGCGGACACGCAAGCCCTCGCGGCCTCGATGCCGCACAACCCCACCAAGCCGCTGGAACACGGTTTCGCCAACGGCGTCAACCCGCAGCCGGGCGCCACGTCGGAGCCGCCTTCGCGCCTGCCCTCGGCCAGCACGCTGTCCGAAGCCAACGAATCCGACAAGGTGGGCACTCAGGCGCCCGAAGGCGTCAACGCCACCATCGCGCCGCTGGACCGCGTGCGCGTGGATTCGTCGGGGCAGATGCTCACCACCAACCAGGGCGTGCGCATCGCCGACAACCAGAACTCGCTGAAGTACGGCGTGCGCGGGCCCGCGCTGCTGGAAGACTTCATCCTGCGCGAGAAGATCACGCACTTCGACCACGAGCGCATCCCCGAGCGCATCGTGCACGCGCGCGGCTCGGCCGCGCACGGCTTCTTCGAGTGCTACGAGCCGATCACCGACATCACCAAGGCCGCGCCCTTCCAGGCCGCGGGCAAGCGCACGCCGGTGTTCGTGCGCTTTTCCACCGTGCAGGGCGAGCGCGGCAGCAAGGACACGGCGCGCGACGTGCGCGGCTTCGCCGTCAAGTTCTACACCGACGAAGGCAACTGGGACCTGGTGGGCAACAACATCCCGGTGTTCTTCATCCAGGACGCGATGAAGTTCCCGGACCTGGTGCACGCCGTCAAGCCCGAGCCGCACCACCAGATGCCGCAGGCCGCGAGCGCCCACGACACGTTCTGGGACTTCGTATCGCTCATGCCGGAATCCACGCACATGCTGATGTGGGTGATGAGCGACCGCGCCATCCCGCGCAGCTTCGCCACGATGCAGGGTTTCGGCGTGCACACGTTCCGCATGGTCAACGAGGCGGGCGACTCGGTGTTCGTCAAGTTCCACTGGACGCCGGTGGCGGGCACGCACTCACTGGTGTGGGACGAGGCCGTGAAGATCTCCGGCGCCGACCCCGACTACCACCGCCGCGATCTGTGGGAGCGCATCGAGGCCGGCGCGTACCCCGAGTACGAGCTGGGCCTGCAAATCTTCACCGAGGAGCAGGCCGACCAGTTCAGCTTCGACATCCTGGACGCCACCAAGATCGTGCCCGAGGAGCTCGTGCCGATCCGCCCCGTGGGCCGCATGGTGCTCAATCGCAACCCCGACAACTTCTTCGCCGAGACGGAGCAGGTGGCGTACTGCACGGCGCACGTCGTGCCGGGCATCGACTTCTCCAACGACCCGTTGCTGGCCGGGCGCATCCACTCGTACGTGGACACGCAGATCACGCGCCTGGGCGGGCCGAACTTCCACGAGATCCCGATCAACGCGCCGATCGCGCCGGTGCACAACAACCAGCGCGACGGCATGCACCGCCAGGCCATCCCGCGCGGGCGCGTGTCGTACGAGCCCAATTCGCTGGCGGGCGGCTGCCCCTTCCAGGCCGGCGCGGCGCAAGGCTTCGTGTCCGTGCCCGCCAGCATCCGGGCCAAGGAGGAACAGGGCAAGGTGCGCGCCAAGCCCGAGAAGTTCGCCGACCACTACACGCAGGCGCGGCTGTTCTTCGAGAGCCAGACGCCGGTGGAGAAGGACCACATCGCCAATGCCTTCCGCTTCGAGTTGTCGAAGGTGACGGTGCCCGCCATCCGCGAGCGCATGGTGGCCTCGCTGCGCAACGCGTCGGAAGATCTCGCGAAGAAGGTGGCGATGGGCTTGGGCATGGACCCGATGCCGCAGCCCCTGCCGCTGGCGCTGGCCAAACCCGCCAAGCCCGAGGTGCTGAAGTCGCCGGCGCTGTCGCTGCTGGCGCGCCCGGGTGACGGCTCGATCAAGGGCCGCAAGATCGCGATCCTCATCGCCGCGGGATGCGACGGCGATTCGGTGTCGCGCGTGCAGGCCGCACTCGTCGAGCAGGGCGCGGTGGCCCGCCTGGTGGGCCCGCGCATCGGGCCCTTCAAGACGATCGCCGGCGACATGCTCGATGCGGACTGCTCGCTCGAGAACGAGCCGGGCTTCCTCTTCGACGCCCTCGTACTGCCTGACGGCGACGAAGCCGTGGCCGCGCTGGCGCAGGACGGCCACACGATGGAATTCATCAAGGACCAGTTCCGCCACTGCAAGACCATCCTGGCGCTGGGCGCGTCGCAGTTGCTGCTGATGCGCGCGGGCCTGCCCGCCGCGATGGACAAGGCCCAGGCGCAGGCGGAGACGGGTTTGATCGTCGCCGCCGCGGCCGACGTCGATGCCGCCACGCAGGCGTTCATCGCCGGCGTGGCCAAGCACCGGCACTTCGGCCGCGAGATGGACCCGCCGCTGGTTTGAAAGGACACACACCCATGGAATTCGCCGACAAGGACGCGTGCGAGCTGCTCGACGCCGACCACATCGCCGTCAAGCACCTCTTCGTGGAGTACGCGCGGCTCGCGGTCGCGATGCCCGACGAGAGCGCGGGCGAGCGCACGCAGCTGGCCATGCGCATCTGCGACGAGCTCACCGTGCACGCGCAGATCGAGGAGGACATCTTCTACCCCGCGCTGCGCGAAGCCGCGCCGGAAACGCGTGCGCAACTGGACGAGGCGCGGCAGGAGCACCAGGAAGCCAAGCAAATGATCGCGAGCATCCGGGCGCTGGGCAGCGCCGGGCCGCAGATGGACGAACTGGTGTCGCAGCTGGCCTGCGCGATCGAGCACCACGTGAAGGAGGAGCGCGACGAGCTCTTCCCGAAAGCCAAGGCCCGCATGGACCTGGGCGAGGTGGGCGACCGGCTGCGCGAGCGGCAGCAGGCACTGCAGGCCGCTACGGCCTGAGGCGCAAAGCTATTCCTTCGGCGGCTCGGGAACGGGCTGCGAAGGGTCGAGCTGGGTGGTGGAGCCGTTGTCGGGCGCGTTCTTGCGCGCGGCCTTCTCGGCTTCCTTCTCGGCCTTCTTGCGCTTCTTCTCCAGCTCGCGCTGGCGCTTTTCGAAGGAGTAATTGGGTTTCGGCATCTCTGGAGCTCTCCCTCGCTTAGCAGCCGTCGCGGCAGCGCATCTGGCGGCGGCCGCCCAGCATCACGGAAGCCAGCCGCGCGCGCGGCACGTGCTTGCCGCAGAGGATGCAGCTCATGGTGCCGCCGAACGGCCCCGAAAACTCGCTACCCACCGTCTTGCTCTGGTATCGAAGCCCGTCCTGGCGGATCTTCGTCTTGACCTGGTCCTTCAAGGGCTCTCCTTCTGCCGTCGATGCCCCGCAGTATGCGCCCTTTTTGCCTCCCGTCAGGCCGGCTGGGGCCTGCCGGCGCCGGCCAGGGAGGCCACCAGGTCCTCGATGCGCAGGGGCTTGACGAAGTGGAAGTCGAAGCCCGCCTCGGCCGCCCGCGCCTTGTCGGCGTACTGCCCCCAGCCGGTCAGCGCCACCAGCACCACGTCGCGCCCGCCCTCCAGCGCCCGGATGCGGCGCGCAGCGTCGTAGCCGTTCATCACGGGCATGCCCACGTCCATCACCACCAGGGCGGGTTTCTCGCGCTCGAAGTAGGCCACCGCCGCCGCGCCGTCGTAGACCACCGCCGGCGTCACGCCGTGCATGGCCAGCAGCGCCTCGAGCGTGTGCGCGGCGTCCCGGTTGTCGTCGACCACCAGGACGCGTTGCGGCAGCGCATTGCGCCGCAGCTGCAACGGCGCGGCGCCCGACACCGCGGCGTCTTCCTGCACGGCCGGGATCGCCAGCGTGAACTCGCTGCCCTTGTCGGGCCCTTCGCTGAACGCCTTGGCCGAGCCGCCGTGCAGCTCCGCGAACGCGCGCGCCAGGTGCAGGCCCAGGCCCAGCCCGGCCGACGGCTCGCCCGCCGCGCGCGCCTGCTCGAACATGTCGAAGATGCGCTCGAGCGAGTCGCGCTCGATGCCGCGGCCGGAATCCTTGACGCGGAATTCGACCCAGGGGGCGTCGACTTCCACGGTCAGCGAGATGTCGCCGCCGGGCGGCGTGAACTTGGCCGCGTTGAGCAGCAGGTTGGAGACGGCCTGGACCAGGCGCACATGGTCGGCCACCAGGGGCACGTGCTGCGCCGGCTGGTGCACCGCGAGGCGGTGGCCATTGGACTCGATGGCGCCCGACGCAATCTCCAGCGCGTGCACCACCACCTGCGCCACGGTGGTCGGTGCAGGCTGCAGCTGCAGCTTGCCGTTGGTGATGCGCGCGACGTCCAGCAGGTCGTCCACGAGCCGCGTGAGGTGCGCCGTCTGGCGCCCGATGATGTCGGTGAGCCGCTCGGCCTGCGGCGTGGGGTACATGCGCCTGAGCACCGCCGTGGCATTGCTGATGGGCGCCAAAGGGTTGCGCAGCTCGTGCGCCAGCGTGGCCAGCAGCTGGTCCTTGCGCGCGTTGAGCGCGCGCACCTCGTACTGGCGCTTGCGCCCGCGCAGCGCCGAGCGCACCGCGCTCACCAGCGCCATGGTGCGCACGGGGCGTTCCAACAGCGTCACGTTGCCCAGGTATTCCACGGCGCGCTGCGCTTCCACGGAGTCGGCGCCGCGCTTGGTCATGACGAGGATCGGCAGGTCCGACCACGGCTCCTGCGCGGCAAGGTACTCGGTGACGACGGTGAGTACCGGGCCGGCCAGCGCCTCTTCCATCACCAGCAGCGCACCGGTGCCGCGCTCGAGTTCGCTGCGCAGCTGCGCCGCACCGGAGACCGCCCGCGCCTCCAACTGCGAGCCGCGCAGCACGCGCTCGGCGACGGCGCCATCCCCGGCAGACATCGCATAGACCAGCACGCTCATTCGCTCAGGTCTCCGTGCCGTCCTTCGCACGCGTTCCCGTCTGCACCGGAACGCCCGTGAGAAGCCCGCGGTAGCCGCGCAGCACCGGGCCGACCTGGATGCCGCCCTTGCCCAGCGAGAACGCGCGGATGGTGCGCTCGTGCGCGCTGCCGCGCTTTTTGAACACCGAGATGGCCTGCTGAATCTCGCCGTCGTTCTCGAAGTAGCGCAGGATCAGCACGTTATCGGCCACGTAGCTGGCGTCCATCGCCGACGACATGCTGCCGCCCAGCATGCCCTGCTGCACGGCCACCAGGATCGTCAGCACGCGGTGCTGGCCCAGGAAAGTCAGCAGCTCGTGCAGGTGCGTGGTGAGGAAGCGCTCGTCGGGCACCGCGTTGAGGTAGCCGTTGAGGCTGTCGATCACCACCACCTTCACGCCCGCGTCGACACTGGCGCGCACGGCAGCGGCGAACTGGCCGGGCGACAGCTCCGCGGGGTCGATCTGCTGCACGGTGAGGCAATCGTCCTGGAGGGCTTGGCGAAGCGGCATGCCCAACCCATCGGCGCGGTGCAGCATGTTGCTGGCCGATTCCTCGAACAGGAACATCGCCGCCCGCTGCTTGCGCTGGCACGCCGCCACGACGAACTGCGTCGCCAGGGTGGACTTGCCCGTGCCCGGCGGGCCGACGACCAGCGTGCTGGTGCCCTCCTCGATGCCGCCGCCCAGCAGTTGGTCGAGCTGCATCACACCGGTGGAGAACTGGCTGCGGTCCTGCAGCACGCGCGATTCCGCAGCCACCAGGCGCGGATGGACGACCATGCCGCCCCGCGCCAGGTTGTAGTCGTGCAGGCCTCCCGCCACCTCGCGGCCGCGGTGCTTGACGATGCGCATCTGCCGGCGCTCGGCGCCGTAGGCCTGAACGGTGTGCGACAGCTGGATCACCCCGTGCGCGATGCTGCGCACCTGCAGGTCGCCGGCGATCGATGCCGTGCGGTCGTCCAGCAGCAGCACCGTGCAGTGCCGCGTGGAGAAGAACTGCTTGAGCGCCAGCACCTGGCGGCGGTAGCGCAGCGGCGATTCGGCCAGCAGCTGCAGTTCGGACAGCGAATCGAGCACCACGCGCACCGGCTTGCGCTCCTCCACCACCGACAGGATGGTCTTGAGCGTGTCGACCATCTCCACCTCGGAGGGATGGAACATGGCGTACTGGTCTTCGCGCAGCAGCACTTCCTCGGTGGGCAGCACCTCGTGGATGTGGATGCCCTTCAGGTCCCAGCCGTGCGACTCGGCGACGGAGCGCAGCTCCTCGATGTTCTCGGCGAGGGTGATGTAGACCACCTCCTCGCCGTTGCGCGCCCCTTCCATCAGGAACTGCAGGCCCGAGGTCGTCTTGCCCGCGCCGGGCTCGCCTTCGAGGAGATAGATGCGATGCGCCGTGAGCCCGCCGCCGAGGATGTCGTCGAGTCCGGGCACGCCCGAAGAAAGGATTTCGCGCCTTTGCGCACCGCCCATGTTTGCGTTCCCGGTTCGATCGGCGCAACCCTCCACAAGACAGATGCGGGAGGCGGCGGATACCTGCGACTGTAGCGCAGGGCTGCTCTGCAATAGGGCCTTGCGCCGTTGCAGAGCTGGAGGACTAGAACTTTGTGTAGCCGCCGTCGATGAGGAACTGTTCGCCGGTCGCGTACGCCGACGCGTCGCTGGCCAGGTACACCGCGATGCCGCCGAAATCCTCGATCGTGCCCCAGCGCCGCGACGGGATGCGCGGCAGCACGGCGTCGGCGAACTTGGAATTGCCGATCGAGCGCTCGGTCATGTCGGTTTCGATCCAGCCCGGGAGGATCGAGTTGACGCGGATCCTGTGGCGCGCCAGTTCGACGGCGAGCGCGCGCACCATCGACGTCACCGCGCCCTTCGACGCGCCGTAGTGGCTGTTGCGCGCGGCGCCTTCGACGGCGGCCGTGCTGGCTGTCGCGACGAGCGAGCCGCCCTGGCCGCGCTCGATCATGTGGCGCGCCGCGGCGCGGAAGGTGAGGAACACGCCTTCGACGTTCACGCGCTGCACGCGGCGGAATTCGTCGAGGGTCATGTCCTGCAATTGCGTGCCCTTGCTGGAGACGCCGGCGTTGGCGAAGACAGCATTCACGGTGCCGCCGAGCGCCTGCACGGATTGCGCGAAGGTGGATTCGACCTGCGCTTCGTCACCGACGTCGCACACAAAAGCTTGGACGCGCTTGGCATCGCCGCATTCGGCGGCGAGCTTCTCCTTGGCGGCTTGCGTCTTGGCGGCATTGCTGCCCCAGATCGCGACCGCGGCGCCTGAAGCGAGCAGCGCGCTGGCCATGCCGAGGCCGATGCCGCCGTTGCCGCCGGTGACGATCGCCGTGCGATTGGATAAGTCAAAAGGGTGGTACACGTCACAACTCCCGAAGCGCTGCAATCGTACAGTCCGCCCACCCAGAAGACCAACAAAGGGACGGAGGACGGATGGATTCCGCTCACACGCTCGTCGCGCAGCTGTACGTCGCCATGTTCGGGCGCGCGCCCGATGCCGAAGGGCTGGCTTATTGGTCGGCCTCCGGCCGATCGCCCCAGGAAATCGCCGATGCCATGTTCGGCACCGCAGCCGCGCGGGCCTACTACCCGACACACCAGAGCGACGCGCAGGTGATCTTCGCGTTCTACGCGAACGTGTTGGGGCGGGTGACCGATCTCGAGGGCCTTGAATTCTGGCTCGCAAGGTTCGCGGCGCCCGGGGCGACACGCACGGGCGTGCTCCTCGAGATGATCGATGTGGTGACCCACTACGACGGGACGGATCCCGCGGGGCTGCAGAGCGCGGCGCTGTTCCGCAATCGCTGCGACGCCGCCCTGTACTACGGCGAAAGCGGCGGTTCCATCAGCTTCGCAAGCGACGTGCTCGCCAACGTCACGTCGGACCCGGCTTCGGTGACCACTGCGCGCAACGCGACGGATTGGCTGGCGGACCGCGAAGTGGATGCGTACGGCCTGCAGGACATCTACCTCGCCAACATCTATCGCAACCCCGTCGTCCGGAACGTGATGGACGGCGCGACACTCACCATCGCCGACGGCGGGTTGATGAGCCTTGTCGAGGTGCATCCGCAGGATGCGGCGTCGGCCGTCACCTTCTCGGCCAACCTCGACATCCAATCGAACTGGGATTTCACGCTCTATGTGAGCGGCTTCGAACGCGTGAACCTCATGCTGGCGGATCCGCCCTACTACACGACCCACGAGGTCACCATCGCTTCCGGGCACCTCGAGCGGCTGTCGGTTTCCGGCCGCGACCTGCTGCACCTGGGGACCGCGGAGCACCCCGTCGACGCCGCCGTCATCGACGCTTCGGGTTTCGTGGGCATGGTCGCCGCGTACATGGCGCCGGACACCCGCCTGGTCGGCGGCGCGGGGAACGACAAGCTTTTTGCATACAGCGGTACAGGCGCAGCGGTCGAAGGGGGTGCAGGCGACGACGTGCTGTATGCCCGCGGGCCGACCATCCTCGTGGGCGGAGAAGGCGCGGACCATTTCTGGCTGACCTCGTACTTCGGACGCGAGAGGCCGTCCGTCGTCGCCGATTTCCAGCCCGGCATCGACAAGCTCGACCTGGAATACATGGTGCGCTTGCCGGATGACGCATGGTGGAACGGTCCGCTCGATGCGCAGACGTGGTTCCCTTCGCGTCTCGTCCTTCCCGATGGCTCCAGCTTTGGCGCCTACCTGGACGCGGCCGCCACCAAGGCGCCCAACTATTCGGCCCTGCAATGGTTCGAGTACGACGGCGACACCTACTTGGTCATCGACAGCAGCAAGGAGGCGACCTTCCAGGACCGCAGCGATCGCGTGGTGAAACTGGTGGGGCTGGTGGACCTGGGCGCGCTCGGCTACGACGTGGAAGACCGGATGTTCGGTTGAAGGAAGGAGCTAGCGCGTCCCTCGACGCGCGGGGAAACGCGTGCAGCCCAAAACCGGACCCTGCGGACGGCCTTGAGGGATTTCGTCAATCGCCTCCACCTCCGCACCCACCGCCGCCACACCCACCGTCTCCCCCGCCATCCGCCCCACTCCCATCCGACGACTCCGCGCCCCCGAAGCTACCCGCGTCCCCACCGAACGCCCCGCCGTCCCCGAAGTCCGTGCCGCAATACGCGAACCCCACCGACCCATCCGCCTTGCGGTTGATGTCGTGGCAATCGGGCACGTACTTGAACCCGTTCTCGATCGCGAGCTTCGTGTCCAGCGCGAAGAGCAACGGCAGGCGCGTCGGCAACCTCGGGTTGATCGCTTCGTCCTTGCAGGCCCAGTACCACGCACGGCGCAAACCGTCGTTGCGCCTGGGTTCACCGCCCAGCGCTTCGGCGGGCGTGTGGTGCAGGAACCAGCCCAGCGCCGTGTTGCACCAGTGGCGGTAGGCCTGCGTGTGCAGGATGAACTCGTGCCACATGGAGTCGACCACGCGCGAAGGCATGCTGACGAACTGGCGCTTGCTGCGGCTGCAGGCCAGGAAGTACTGCCGCAGGCCGCGCTCCACGAGCTCCGCATCCTTCTGCGACAGGTGCGGGTAGGCCTTGCGCAGCTTCATCTTGAGGTATTGCGGCAGCGCGCTTTCGCGGATGATGCGTTCGCGCCGCCAGCGCTGCCAGCCGTAGGCGGCCGCGCCCGCGATCACCGACAGGATGAAGGGGAAGCCCCAGCTGGGGCCGGCGCGCCACCACCCGTTGGCGGCGCCGGTGACGACGACGATCCACGTGAAAAACAGCAGCCACGGCAGCGCCCGCGCCACACGCAGCGAAATGGCAAGTCGGCCCATTGCATCGGCTCCCCGGACTCCTCCGTCCGCAAGCGATGTTGAAAGACGCCCGATGCGCGGTCAAGCCCGCGACTGCGCGGCGCCGAATTCGAAAATAATGGGCCAGGAGGTCCCATGAGCGAAGCCCCCAACCTGCGCCGCGCCGACAGGCAGATGCCCGACGACGAGGCCTGGAACGCGCTGCGGTCCGCGTACTGCGGCCGGGTCGCGACGGCCAGCGCCTCCGGCGAGCCCTACGTGTGCCCGATGCTGTTCGTCGTGAAGGGCGGCGAGATCTGGTTCCACAACACGCACGCCGAGGGGCACCTTCGGCGCAACGTCGACCAGAACGCCCGCGCGTGTTTCGAGGTGGACGACCCGGGCGAAGTGTTCGCGTACGGCCGCTTCGCCTGCGACACGGGGCTGGCCTATCGCAGCGTCGTGGCGTACGGCGCAGTGCGCATCGTCGACGAAGCCGAAGCGAAAGCCGGGTTCTTCGACGCGCTGATGGCACGCTACTACCCCACCGACCCGGACCGCCCGCGCGGCTTCTACCCGCGCCTGGACGGAGTCACCGTCTATGCGATTGCCGTGGAGCGCATCACGGGCAAGCAGACGGTGCTCCCAGCCGCCGAAGACTTGTGGCCGGCGCGAGACCGCACGCAGACACCCGGGGCCCGCCCGCCCGCCGGCTAAGGGATTCCAGCCCAACCCGACAAGGCCGAAGGCGTGCTGGCCTAGCGCCTCTTCAGCCCTGCGGCGGCGCGTTCACCGCCCCGCCGCTCACCATCCATGGCGTGCCGAATTTGTCGACGCACATGCCGAAACCATTGGCCCAGAACGTCGGGCCCCAGGGCATGAAGGTCTGGCCGCCGTCGGCGAGCATGTCGAACTTCTTCTTCGCTTCCTCGGGCGTGTCGTAGAAGAGCGAAAGCGAGAAGCCCTGCATCGGCTTGTGCTGGCCCTTGGGCGAGTCGCTGGCCATCAGGTTGCGGCCGTCGATGAGGATGTGCGCATGCATGATGCGGTCCATGTCGCCGGGGCCGCAGTGGGCCGGGTCCTGGGGCACGGGCGATTCGCCGTACTTCATCATCGCCAGCAGCTTGCCGCCGGTGACGCGCTCGTAGAAGCGCATGGCCTCGGCGCAGTTGCCGTCGAAGAACAGGTAGCTGTCGAGCATGGGCATGGATTTCTCCTGGGTTGGTTCCGGGGGCAAGGCGCCCTCCACCCCCACGACGTGCGAAGCCCCACGGAATCGACACGACCTTCTACCATCGGGGCGTGGACAAGACAACGAAGGACCCGCGGCGCCCCGTGCTCATCGGCGGCGTCTGCCTGCTGGGCGCCAGCGCGGCCCTCTACGTAGCGGCGTTGCTGCTGGCCGCCGCAACCCATCCCGGCCTGCGCGAAGCCGCCGGCGCCTTCCGGGCGCTCAGCCCCTGGGTGCTGCTGGCCGGCGTGCTGCTGACGGTGCTCTACTTCGTGGTCAACCGATTGGCCGATGCGCCCACGCAGCGGCAACCCGATTCGATGCTGTACGAGGAAGGCGAGACGACGACGATGGAAGAGCCGCCGCCGCGCGACCGCTAGCGCTGCCCCACCAGCTCGACGAGCTTCCCGCCATCGACCAGTTGCACGTCCGTGCCCTGGACGAACGCACGGGCGTCCTCGCTGAACGTGCCCGCGGTGACCAGGAAGGCGCCGCTGGCCCCGCGGCTGTCCATCTCCATGTACAGCTCGCGGACTGCGGAGGCCGGCACCTTGTAGGTCTGCCAGTGCGTGCACTGCGCGATGTAGAACTCGCCGTCGCGGCGCAGCTCCATGTCGACGCCGCCTTCCAGGTCCGGCCCGTGCAGTTCCCGCACCTCGTAGCCCTGCGCGCGGAACGCGTCGCCCACGACGATCTGGAATTCACGCAGAGACAGCGCGGCGAAGGCATCGGCGCTGCGCGACGCGCTGACGACGCGCGCGAGCCGCACGCGGTAGCGGCGGCGCAGGAAGGCCGACAGCGCGAACAGCAGCACGAAGGCGGCGACGACGATGGCGCCGTCGGCCCACCACGGGCCCGGCAACGTCTCCACCCAATCCGGGGCGTGGTTCATCGGACTTCGGGCATTGCGCCCCCTCCCCTCCAATGGGCGCAATCTAGCTCACGTTGGCATGCAACCCAATGGCGGCGTGCGGCCGCGTTGCGGCGCAGTCACACGCGCGGCGGCTTCTTTCGGTAGAAAGTTCGAACCGTGCAGTCCTAGGGCCGCACCACTTCGACGCGCCCGCGCATCGCGCCGGAGCCGGCGCGCATGCGGCGGAACAGCTCCACCTCCAGCGCGCCCACGCCCATCAGCAGGAGCAGGCCCACGAGGAAGCCGCCCAGCACGGGGATCTTGCTGACGATGGTGGCCGCGAGCAGCGCGATGGCGAAGTAGCCGATCGCGCGCGCCACCGTGGGCGGCGGCGGCTTCCTGGCCAGCTGCGTGATCCAGCTCGCGAGCCACAGGATGCCGACGACGAAGCCGAGCAGCAGCGCCAGCGGGTACAGCGCGAAGATGAGGATGCCCACCGGGATGCCGACGATGGTGATCATGAGCAGCACGGCGAGGATGGGCGCGCCCACCACCGTGAGCAGGCCCATGCCGAAGGACTTGCCGGGGCTCGCGCGCAGGCGGTCCGGCGCCTCCACGCTGAAGATCGGCGCGACCGCCAGGAAGATGGCGCCGCAGGCCAGCACGACGAGGAACACCATCGCGGTGGCGATGAAGCCGATCACCGTGATCGCCGTGCGCGCGCCTTCGCTGCGCGACGCTTCGTGGGCGAGCGACGCCGAGTCGCGGCGCACCACCTGGCCGCCGATGGTGGCGCCCTCGCCCTTCACGATCTCGCTGCCCGCGATGTACTTGATGTTGCCGCCGACCTTCGCGCCCGGGCCGAGCACGAGCTGCTCGACCTCGGCGTCGACGTCGCCTTGCACCTCGCCGTTGATCGTGAGGATTTCGCCGACCGCGTGCAGGCTGCCGCGCACCACGCCGTCCACGTCGAGCCGGCTGCCGGTGATGCGCGCCGTGCCGCCGATGGAACCGTTCTTCGCGATGCGCACCTCGCCGCCCGCCGCGCCCACGCTGCTGCCCACCGCGGCGTCGATGGTGATGCTGCCCCCCGCGGCGCCCAGCTTGCCGCCGATGGGCGCGCGGATCTCCACCGATCCGCCCGCGAGGCCCGCGTTGTGGCCGATGGGCTTGTCGACGACGATGCGCCCGCCGGCGGCCGCGAAGTTCTGCGGGATGGGATGCGGCGGCACCACGCGGCCGCCGATGACCACCATGTTGCTGTCGTTGTCGATGATGATCGCGGCCGAGTCGTCGCCGGCGGCCACGGCGTGGATCGCCGGCAGCACGAGAGCCGCCGCAAGGAATGCGCGGCGGATCGCGCGCGAGATGTCCGTCATGAGTCCTCCTGCCCCCGGCTCGTGACCGGGGAAGGGGGCCATCATAGTCAACCCGTGTTACGCGCCGAAACGGTTTCGGTCAGCAGCCCAGGGCCTTGAAGCGCTTGCGGCTGATGTCCAGGGCGGCCTGGGCGGCGTCCACCTCGTCCTCGTTGTTGGTCTTGGCGCGCTCCTGCTCGAAGGGGATGCGCTTGTCCAGGCGCGCGCATTCGTCGCGGTCGGTTTCCTTCATGTGGCCCCGGCGCTTGCGCACGTTGAACTCGGCGACGGTCTCGCCGGGCAGCCGCCGCGACGCGCCGTCGCGCGCCTTGGCCGTCACGGGCACCGGCGAGTCGTACGTGCGCACGACGCGGCTGGCGCAGTTCTGGTCCGAATAGCTGCCTTCCTTGCACTTGTAGACGGTCTGCGCGCCGGCCGCGCCGGCTGCCGCCGTGAACACCAGGGCGGCCATGATGCTCGTCACCCTCTTCATACGCTGGCACCTCCGAATGGATGAGCCAGCATAGGGACGAAAACCTTGGCTCTGCCGTATCCGAGTGAAACAATGCGTGCATGCAAGAGATCACCGATCGGGGCGCTACCGCGCTCTCCCGCAGCATCCATTCGAAAGAAGTTTCCTGCCGCGAGGTGATGCAGGCCTTCCTGGCCCGCATCGCGCAGCTCAATCCCAGCTTCAATGCCATCGTCAACCTGGCGCCGCAGGACACGCTACTCGCGCAAGCCGATGCGTACGACAAGGAGCTGGCGGGCGGCGCTTCGCGCGGGTGGCTGCACGGCATCCCGGTCGCGATCAAGGACGCCGCCGACGCGGTGGGTTTCCCCACGACGAAGGGCTGCGAGCTGCTCGCCAACAACAAGCCGGTGCGCGACAGCGTGATGGCCGCGCGCATGAAGGACGCGGGCTGCATCGTGATCGGCAAGACCACGACGCCCGAGCTCGGGCTGGGCTCGCACACCTTCAGCACGCTGTGGGGCGCCACGCACAACGCGTGGGACACGCACGTGAGCGCCGGCGGCTCCAGCGGCGGCGCGGCCGTGTGCCTGGCGCAGCGCATGCTGCCCATCGCCGACGGCTCCGACTTCATGGGGTCGCTGCGCAACCCCGCGGGCTGGAACCACTGCTACGGCTTCCGCCCCACGCAGGGCCGCGTGCCGCAGGCGTTCAACAACGACGTGTGGATCGACATGCTGTCCACCGAAGGGCCGATGGCGCGCAACGTCGAGGACCTGGGGCGGCTGCTCCTGACGCAAAGCGGCTACGACCCGCGCGCGCCGCTGTCGCTGCAGTCGGCCATCGAATGGCGCTACGAGCCCGATGTGTCCGTGCTGAAAGGCCTGCGCATCGGCTGGCTCGCGGACCTCGACGGGCACCTCGCCACCGACGACGGCGTGCTCGACGTGTGCGAGGACGCGCTGAAGCATTTCACGTCGGCCGGGGCGGTGGTCGAGGAGATCCCGCTCGGCTTCGACCCGGCGAAGGTGTGGGACAGCTGGCTCGCGTGGCGGCGTGCCGTCGCCGGCCCTCGCGTGGGCGCGTTGATGCACCTGCCCGGCGCCCGGGAGAAGATCAAGCCCGAGGCGCAGTGGGAATACGAATGCTCGCAAGGCATGAAGTTCCCCGAGTTCCGCCGCGCGACCGAGACGCGCTCGGCCTTCTACAAGCACGTGGCCGGCCTCTTCGATAAATGGGACGTGCTGGTGCTGCCGACGGCGCAGGTCTGGCCCTTCGACGTGAGCATGCGCTGGCCCAACGAAATCGCCGGGCGGCACATGGACACGTACCACCGCTGGATGGAAGTGACCACCTACGCGACGCTCGTGGGCATCCCGTCGCTGGCCGTGCCCGCAGGCTTCCATGCCAACGGCAAGTGGCCGATGGGCATCCAGCTGATGGCGCGCCACAGCGCCGATGCCTTCCTGCTGCGCGTGGCGGCCGCGTACGAGCAGGTGCGCCGCGACTTCATCGCCTTGCGCCCGCCGCAGCCGTGAGCGCCGCCCCGCACCGCTGCCGCGTGATCGCGTCGCCCGATGCAGGCGTGTACGCCACCGAGGTCGACAGCGCGCGGCACTACGCCCGGCACTGGCACACCACCTATGGCTTCGGGCTGATCGCGCGCGGCGCGCACCGCTCCGCCAGCCCGCAGGGCGCGGTCGATGCGTTCGAGGGCGACATCGTCTGCATGAACCCCGGCGACGTGCACGACGGGCGGCCGCTGGGCGGGCCGTCGCGGCGCTGGTTCACCGTGTACATCGAGCCCGGGGTGTTCGGCGGCATCGCGGGCCGCAGCGACGTCGCCTTCACCAAGGCGGCGTTCGGCGATGCACGCGTGCGGCGCGCGGTCGGCGCGCTCCTGCACGCGATGGAGCACGGCGAATCGCTGGCGTTCGAGGAGGCGCTGGTGGCCGCGTGCGGCCTGATGCTGCGGGGCCACTCGACGCTGGTCGTGCGCGACGAGGAGGCCGACGGCGACCTCGAGCGCGTGCGCGAGCGGCTGGCCGACGGCACCGAAGCGCCTTCGCTCGACGAGCTGGCCGCGCTGTCGGGCCTGGGCAAGTTCCAGCTGCTGCGGCGCTTCCGCCGGCGCTTCGGCGTCACGCCGCACGACTGGCTGGTGCAGCGCCGCGCCGAGCGCGCGCGTGCGCTGATCCGCGAGGGCGTGGCGCTCGGCGACGCGGCGGCGGCCTGCGGCTTCGCCGACCAGAGCCACATGACGCGCGTCTTCGTGCAGCGCTTCGGCTTCACGCCCGGCGCCTGGCGCGCGGGCGCAATTTCGTTCAAGACGCGGGCCTGAGGCGGGCGCGACACTGCGCCCATGGAGTTCAGCCACCACCCGCAGATCTGGTCGCGCTATCCCGAGCTCGCGGCCGCCGCGCTGTTCGTGCGCGGCATCGACGCGAAGGCCGATGTCTCGCAGCATGTCGCGGCCTTCAACACCACGGCGCGCCAGCGCCTGGCCGCCGTCGAATCGGAAAGCGAGCTGCCCGAGGTGAACGCCTGGCGCCGCGTGTTCTCGCGCATGGGCCTGAAGCCCACGCAGTACCGCTGCGCGTCGGAGTCGCTCCTGCGGCGCTTCCGCAAGGAAGGCGAGCTGCCCGCCATCCACCCGCTGATCGACGTGTGCAACGCGGCGTCGCTGGCGTATGCGATCCCGGTCGCGGCGCTCGACGTCGCCAAGGTCGAATGGCCGCTGCAGGTGCGCCTGGCGGAGGGCACGGAGCGCTACCTCCCCTTCGGCGGCGACGTCGAGCATCCCGACCCCGGCGAGGTGAGCTTCGTCGACGCCTCGGGCCAGGCCCACGCGCGGCGCTGGACGCACCGCCAAAGCGGCCTGTCGGCGGTGCGCGATGAAACGCGAGATGTCCTGGTCGTCATGGAAGCCGTCCACCCGGGCGGCCGCGCGGACGTGGGCGCGCTGGCGGCCGCCCTCGCGCAGGCGATCGCGTCCGCCTGGGGCGTTACGGTCCAGCAGGGGCGGCTGGAGCCGCACCAGCCCACGATTTCCTTCGGCTGAGCCAGCTTTCCGCCATTACCATGGGCGGATGAGCCCGGTCTCGCGTGGTACCACCGGCCCGCTGCGGATGCGCCTGCTGCTCCTGGCCGCGAGCGGCCTCGTGCCGCTGGTGATGGTGCTGGCCTGGGGCGTGAGCCACCTCTACGACGAACAGCGCAACTCCGCGCAGCGTTCCGCGTTGGAAATTTCGCGCGCGCTCGCGACCGCCGTGGAGGCCGAGGTGCGCTCCATCACGGCGCTGCTCGACCAGATGAGCACGTCCGACGAGCTGGAACGCGCGGACCTGCGCGCCTTCCACCTGTCCACGCGGCGCAGCGCGCAGCAGCTCGGGTGGCGGCAGGTCGTGCTGGCCGATGCGGAAGGCCACCTCCTCTTCCGCTCGAACCAGCCCTTCGACCGCTTCGACCCGCAGCCGGTCGACCCGGACAGCCTGAACGAGGTGGTGCGCACGAAGAAGCCGCTGGTGTCGCGCGTGGTGGTCTCGCCATCCGACAAGGTCGAGACCTTCGTGGTACGGGTTCCGGTCGTGCGCGGCGAACACGTCGTCTACATCCTGTCGGCGGTGCTGTCGACCGAGGTGATCCACAAGGTGCTGGCGCGGCAGAACATCCCCGTGGGCTCGGTGGCCTCGGTGTTCGACCAGACCGGGCGGCGCATGGCGCGCTCGCGCCCGCCGGTCAGCGCCCCGCCGAACCCCTCGCTCACGCGCCTGCTCGCCGGCGGCGCCACGCAAGGCGTCGGCATGACCACCACGACCGAAGGCGAGCAGGTGTACACCGGCTTCACGCGCCTGCACTCGTTCGGCTGGGTCGTGTCGGTGGGCACCTCGGTGAACGAAGCCAACCGCTCCTTCTATGCGTTGCTGGGCGCGATCGCGCTGGGCCTGGGCGCATCGCTCGCGCTCGCGCTGGTGCTCGCCTGGGTGCTCGCGCGCCGCGTGAGCGAACCGATCGAGAGGCTCAAGGAAGCGGCGAGCGCGCTGGGCCGGGGCGCCCCCGTGCACGTGCCCACGCTGGAAATCAGCGAGCTCGACGACGTGGCCGTGGCCTTGCGCACGGCGGCGATGGAGCGCGACCTCGCGACGCAGGAGCGCGTGGAGGCGCTGCGCATCGCCGAGGACGCCAACCGCAGCAAGGACCAGTTCCTCGCGATGCTGGGCCACGAGCTGCGCAACCCGCTGGCGCCGATCGCCAACGCGGTGCAACTGATGGCGCTCAAGGGCGACGAGGCGACCGCGCAGGAGCGCCGCATCATCGAGCGCCAGCTGGTGCACGTCACGCGCCTGGTCGACGACCTGCTGGACGTCTCGCGCATCACGACCGGGCGCCTGACGCTCGCGCGGCGGCCGGTGAACGTGGCCCACATCCTGGAGCAGGTGGTCGACGCGATCCAGCCCCTGCTGATGAAGCGCACGCTGCTGCTGGAGCTGGACCCGGAAGTGCACGGCGCATGGATCGAAGGCGACGAGGTGCGGCTGGTGCAGGTGTTCAACAACCTCCTGGTCAACGCCGTCAAGTTCACGCCGAGCGGCGGCGAGATCCACGTCCGGGCGCACGTGGCCGGCGAGGACGTGCGCGTCGAGGTGCGCGACGACGGCATCGGCATGGCGAGCGACGAACTCAAGCGCGTGTTCGAACTGTTCTACCAGGCCCCGCAGAACACCGACCGCTCGCGCGGCGGGCTGGGCCTGGGCCTGCCCATCGTGCGCAGCCTGGTCCAGATGCACGGCGGCTCGGTGAAGGCGACCAGCGAAGGCCCCGGGCGCGGCGCCTGCATCGAAGTGACGCTGCCCCTGGCGTCGCCGCCCGAGCAGGCGGCCCCCTCTGCGCCGATGGCGCTCGAAAAGGGGTCCGGCCGCGTGATGGTCGTGGACGACAACGAGGACGCGGCCGACACCTGCGCGACGCTGCTGGAGATGTCGGGCTATGCCGTGAAGGTGGCGTACACGCCCGACGCGGCGCTGAAGCTGCTCGAGGAATGGACGCCCGACGTGGCCATCCTCGACATCGGCCTGCCCGGCATGAGCGGCTACGAGCTGGCGCGCGAATTCCGCCAGCGCAACTACGGCGGGCGGCTCGCGGCACTCACGGGCTACGGGCAGGCGGCGGACATGGCGGCCTCGAAGGTGGCCGGCTTCGATGCGCACCTGACGAAACCGGTGTCGCCGCAGGAGTTGCTCGAGCTCGTCGCCAAGCTCAGCGAGGGCGCGCCGGCCTAGCGACAGCTTCCGTCGGTCTCCGCTGACAGCGCGGAGGACCGTGCTCTGCTGCAATGGGTGCAGTGCAACACAAGGAGTGCCCATGACGCAGCAAGCCACCATCCGCGGCGACGTGGAGTTTCGCGCCGGCGACGGCATGAAGCTGGAGATTCCCGACGGCCCCGTCGAGATCGAGGTGGCCGCCGACAGCGTGATGCTGAGCTGGCACGAAGGCGCGGACGCAAGCTCGACCGCGATCACGCGCGACGAGTTCGACCGCTACGTGCGCGAGGGGAAGATCCGCCTGCGCTGAGGCGCTACTTCTTCGCAGCGTTGCGCTTGCGCGTGGCGGCCGCCTTCTTGGCGGAAGCCGAGCGCTCGGCGGCGGAGCGCGACGCGGAGGCGCGCCCGCCCTTCTCGCCGCCCTTCTTCGAGGAGCTGTGGTTCACGGCCTTGCCGCGGCCCGAGCCGCTCTTCTTGCCGCCGCCCGTTTCCTTGTTGACGGTGGCCCAGGCGCGCGATTCCGCTTCCTTCTTGCCGACGCCGCGCTTCTCGTAGCCTTCCTCGATGTGCTCGGCCTGGCGTTTCTGCTTGTCGGTGTAGGAGGACTTGTCTCCGCGGGGCATGGCTACTCCTTTCTGCGGTTCACTTGGCTGAGGGCTTGGAATCGTTGGCGGCCTCGCGCAGGTCGGGGCGCGCGCCTTCCTGTTCCGGAAGCGTGAAATTGCGGATGGGCTGCGCCATCGCCTTCTCCCTCTCCGCCAGGCGCTGCGACCAAACGTGCCACGCCAGGTCCTCGTCGTCGCGGTCGTCGAAGCGCGCGTTCCACACCTCGGACAGCGTTTCGGTCTTGTCGGTGGACATCTGACATCTCCCTGTTGTCGAATCGGGGAATGTTAGGCGTGCGTCGACGCAGTTACGCGTAGGACCGCACCCTGACGTGCCGTGCGGGGCTACTCAATCGGGCTGGGTGTCGCCCACCACCTTGTACGGGGGCGCGCCCTGCGTGCCGACCATGACGTACGGGATCACGTTCGACACGTCGTCGACCAGCGTGATGGCGCGCTCCAGGGCTATCGCCTGCTCCTGCGTCCTCACGCAGCCCATGACCGTGACGATGCGGCGCTCGCCCACGATCCACAGGCTCGTGTCGTTGAAGCGGCCGTCGGCGCGGATGAAGGTCTGCACGCGCGGGACCAGCTCCGCGTCATAGAGGTAGGAGTTGGGCAGCCGGCAGCGGCCCGAGCGGTAGCAGCTGTTGCCATGCTGCGAGCGCACGTGCTGCTGCACGCGCGCCTTCTCCTCGGTGATGTACGGCCCGCGCGGCACGGGGCAGCCGGGCAGGCCGGCGGTGACCTGGACGAACGGGTCGTTGAAAAGGTTGCCCACCTGCTGGCCGAAGGCACCACATGCGGGCATGACGAGCGCGGCGAAGGCCAGGGCTTTCATGCCCCGCGATTGTGCCGCTGGTGAAAACCCTGAACGTCCTACAAGCACATTGGGCCCATCGTGCCTACGATGACGCATTGCCGAGGCAAGGAGACGTCGAGTGCCGGACACCGCTTTCCACACCCTGCTGTACCGCTACTTCTTCTTCAGCTGGTTGTACAAGGATGCCTCGCGCGGCAACCTGTTCGAGCGCGCGGCCGCCCTGCGCTACAACAAGGAGCACGCGCACTGGCTCGTCACCTACATGATCCGGTGGCTGTGGTGCGGCGTGATCTTCTACGGCCTGGGCGGCTTCGCCGAGTGGGTGCTCGACGCGCCGGTGCTCTCGATGCTGTTCTACATCCCCGGCGCGCTGAGCGTGCCGGTCAATGCCGTCATCGGCGCGGCCTGGCTGGGCCTGAAGGTGCTGCCCGCCACCTTCTGAAGAGCCACACACTTCGTCACTGAACTTTGCCTGCGCAGGCGGTGGCGACGCAGCAGCGACACCTGGGGCGCGCACGATGCAGGCTGTCCAACCTGGGAGACAGCCATGAAAACCACAGCCATCCTCTGCACCGCGCTCGCCGCGACGCTGGGCTTCAGCACCGCCGCGCAGGCGCGCGACTGGGACCGCGACGGCAACCGCCAGGGCCGCGACCACGTGCAGCGCCACGACGGCAGCCGCCACCAGGAACGCAACGTGGAGCGCAACTGGCAGCGCGACCACCAGCGCAGCTACCAGGACAACCAGACCCAGCGCTACTCGCAGCGCAGCTACGCGCAGCCGCAATACCGCGCGTACGACAACTACGCGCCGCAGTACCGCTCGTACGGCCAGTACACGCCGCAGTACCGGCAGGCATACGCCCCGCGCTACTACGCCGGCGGCTACGTGCCCCACCAGTACCGCGCGCAGCGCTACTGGGTGAACGACTGGCGCTCCCGCCACCTCTACGCCCCGCCCTATGGCTACCAGTGGGTCCAGACGGATGGCGGCGACGTGCTCCTGATGGCGCTGGCCACGGGCCTCATTGCCAGCGCGATCCTGTCGCAGTGAGCGGGGATTTTCCGACGCGCGCGGCCGCCGGCCGCGCGCACCATGGGTGCCGACCGTTGGGAGATAAGCCATGAACAAGACCCTCGTGATGGGCGCCGTGCTGGCAGCCGCCAGCTTCGGGGCCGCAGCCCAGCCGGACTACGGCGCATACCGCGACTCGCAGATCCAGGCACAGCAGCAGTACCAGGCGCCGCAGCCGGGTTCGGAGCACTACAACCCCGAGCTCGACCCGCGCAGCCCGCAGTACAACGCGAACAACGTGCCGCCCGGCCACGCGTACGCGAACGACCCGCAGCGCTCGCAGTACCAGTCGGTGTCGCCCGGCTACGAGTACGACCGCCAGGCGCGCGTGTTCGGCCAGCGCTTCCGTGCCGGCGGCTACGCGCCGCAGTTCCGCTCGGAGCAATACTGGGTGCGCGACTGGCGCGCCCGCCGCCTCGACCGGCCGCCGCAGGGCTACCGCTGGGTGCAGGCCGACAACGGAGAGGTGCTGCTGATGGCGCAGGACTCCGGGCGCATCGCGCGCGTCATCGGCCGCCGCTAGCAGCGTTTCAGTCCAGCGGCCGCGTCAGGTACACCAGCTCGCGGCCGGGGATGTGCACGCGCGCCGGCATGAAGATCGTGCAGCCGTCGACCGGCGCGCGCACTTCCTCGTCGCCGTCCGTCACGATCAGCTCGCCCTTGTCGAAGGTTTCCATGCCGACGACGGGGCGCGCGAACTTCACGTTCCCCGTCTTGATCACCGGCGTGGCCAGCAGCTCGTAGCGCCGCTGCCGCTGCGGCGCGGGCCACGACGGGTCCGCATCCACCAGCCCGAAGTGCGCGAGGAAGCGCATCGTCACTTCCACCGCGAGCTCGCCGCTCGCGCGGCGGAAGTGCTGGCCGCATTCGACCACCAGCGACACGCCGTCGTGGGAGGCCTTGCCGTGCAGGCCGTGTTCGATGAGCGGCGTGCCGGTGCTCATGCCGCCGGGCATCACCAGGTGGACGGGCGGCACGCCGATGGCGGTTGCCGCCCTCGCGTTGCGCTCGAAGCCCGAGTAGACCCAGAACGGCTCGACCGGTTGCGCGGTGGAGTGGATGTCGAGGATGTGGTCGGCTGCGGCGACGACGGGCCGCAGCTCGCGCGCGCGCCGCAGCTCGGGGCTGTCCTCGCCGCCGTCGAGCCACTGGCTGGACCAGATGCGGTTCAAGTTGTGCACGAGCAGGCGGCTCTTGAAGGGGTCGTTGGTGTCGAACGATTCGTACGCTTCGACATTCGCGAAGCTTACGGTGAGCGTGCCCACCTTGGGGCGCACGCCGCGATCGAGCAGGTGCGTCGCGGCGACCATGCCGCAGAACTCGTTGCCGTGCGTGAGCGCGTTGACCAGGACGTGCGGGCCGGGCTTGCCGGACTCGAAACGGTGGACGTAGGGGACGCCGGCGTTGCCGTCGCGATACGGCTTGAGGTCGCGCGGGAGTAATTCGAAAGTTTGGTCCATGCTTACTGCCGTGGAGGAATTCACGAGGTTACGCGAAACAGTGCGTGTTGCCACTTGTACATGCTTGCAACAAGTTGTTACTATGCCTGCAGTAACGAGGGGATGTCCATGAGCCTGATCGAGCGACTCTTCGGCAAGAAGCCTTCCGTGCCGCCGACGTCGCGCATGCACTCGCAGATTTCATCGGGTGGCCTGTCGCAGCAGAACGCGATGACGATGCAAGGCACGACGCGCCGTGAACTCCTGCGCGTCGTCCTGCGCGACACGCTGAACCGCCACGGCATCCCGTCGGCGTGGATCGCCGCGGAAGTCCTCACCACGACGTCGCGCAACGGCGAGCGTGGCGTGCACTGGCGGCTGATGATCAAGCATTGGGACCCGCGCCTGCTCGCCTGCGAGATCGCGTTGCAGCAGGCCCTGATCAAGCGCGTGACGACGTTCGACCCGCTCGCATCCAACTGGCTCACGGGCATCTCGTGGCAGTTCGCGCTGGAAGACGAATCGCAATGCCCGCCGCTGCCGCACCCGGGCAGCTGGACGTCGGCGCCGCACGAACTGGTGAAGGTCGCGCCCGCGCCCGAGAAGGTGGGCGGCGTGATCGAAGGGCCGGTGCGCATCGCCCCGCAGGCCGCGCCCGGCAAGGAAGTCGACGCCGCGCGCGCCGACCTCGACCAGCTGCTCGCCATCCGCGACGCGGATTTCAAGCAGCATGGCGGCACCAAGCAGACCTGGGCGAGCACGGAGCCCGCCAAGCTCGACGCGCGCTAGCCGGCCACGTCCTGCATCACGTCGACGACGAGGTGCAGGCCCTTGGAGAGCAGCAGGATGTCCTCGCCGGCGCGAACGTACTCGTAGCCGTCGGGAGCCGGCGGCAGCCTGGCCACCACTTCATCGGGCAGGGGATGCGTCTCCACCGCCTTCTGCAGCGTCTGGCCCACCGCCCAGTAATGCCCCTTGACCTGCGCACGGCAGGTCTTGCCTTCGCGGTCCATGTCCTTGGGGCAGGTCTTCGCCTTGGCGAAGTGCTGCGCGAACGATCGCTTCGCGGCGGCCTTGTGCTGGTCGGTGAAGAAGCCTCCCAGCTTCACGCCGTAGCCCATGGTGTTGCCGGGTGCGGGAGCCGCCTGCGGCTCCTGTTCGGCCTTCTTCTCCGCGGCCTTCTGGGCCGCCCCGCTCGCGCCCGCCAGCGCCGCGATCAGGGCGAAGGCCAGGCCGCGCGCGGAAAACTTCCAACCATCCATTGCGCGTACTCCTCTTGCTACTGCAAGAGAAAAGTCTCATGCGCGGACGAGTTCGCCGCTGTAGGACGCCGGCCATAAATGAACACGGGGCCGTGAAGCCCCGTTACGAAAGGTCGCGGTACGACGGATCAGCCGAAGATGTTGAGCATGATGTCGACCACGACGCGGCCATTGACGCGAACGAGCACGATGTCGCCGCCCACACGCTCGTAGCGGTAGCCCACCGGCGCGGGCGGCAGCTGGACCAGCACCGGGCGCGGCACCTCGTAGACCACGACGTCGCGCGGCAGGGGCTGGCCCACCGCCCACTTGCGCGCCTGGCCGGGCGGCATGCAGCCGTTGTGCTTCTTGGCGAGGCCGGGCGGGCACTTCTTGGCCTTGCCCTCGCTGTAGTGCTCCACGTAGTAGCGGCGCGCGGCCTGGCGATGCTCTTCGCGGAAGTACGCGCCTTCGCGGATCTCTTCCTTGGCCGCACGCTTCTCGGCCTTGCGGTGTTCCTTCTCGGCCTTGCGTTCGGCCTTGTCCGCATGCTTGTCGCCCTTGTCGCCGTCCTTGGCGAAAGCGGGCATGCTCAAGAGGGACGCGGCGGCGATGGCTGCAGCGATGGCGAGGCGACGGTTCATGGGTTGCTCCTGTTGTCCTGGCTCAACGGCAAACATGGCCGCACGGCTGACCTGCGGCTGTAGGACAAAGTCGCGACTTGTAACTACACCGCGGCGAGAGCCGGGGCGATCGCCGCGCGCGTCATGCCCAGCCGATCGGGCGAGACGTACTGCTGGCGCCACACCTCGAAGGGCAGCGTGTCGGCGGCCTCGATGGCTTTCTGCTCGCGCACCGAGGTCGCGCTGAGCTCCTCGAACTTCGTTTGCAGCGCCGCAGGGAACGGCAGCGCGAGCAGCTTCGACTTGGTCTGCTTCGACTGCGCGCGCGTGAAGGCAATGTGCGACTGGCCGTGCTCGGCCTCCATCACGGCCAGCACGCGTGCCGACGGCAACAGCTCGGGCCCTTGGAGCAGCGCGCGCGCCGAACGCAGCGCATCGCCGTAGTCGGTGCTGCCGTGCGTGGCATCGAGCATTGCGGCGATCGGCGCGCAGGCATCGAGCAGCTCGGCGGCCCATTCGACCAGCGGGACCTCGCGGTTGCCGCGCTCGAGCATCAGCCCGGGCTGGCGGCCGAACGCCGCGGTCTTGTGCTGGTTGCGCCCGAGCGCCGCGATCTCCGCCGGCGTGTCGTTGGGGCTGTCCTGCAGCAGGCAGTGCAGCAGGAAGATGTCGAGGAAGCGCACCGTCGGTAGCGTGATGCCGATGGGCACGAACGGGTTCAGGTCCAGCAGGCGCACCTCGACGTACTCCACGCCGCGATCGCGCAGCGCGTGCAGCGGGCGTTCGCCGGACTGGATCACGCGCTTGGGGCGGATGGTGCCGTAGAACTCGTTCTCGATCTGCAGCAGGCTGGTGGCGAGCTGGTTGTACTCGCCGCCCGGGTTCATGATGCCGATCGCTTCGTAGGCGGGGTACGGACGCGTCAGCGCTTCCTGCAGCGAAGCCGCGTAGCCCTCGAGCCCGTTGTAGCTCACGGCCAGGCTGGCCTGCGCCTCGCTCTGGTAGCCCAGGCGCCCCATGCGCAGCGACGTGCCGTAGGGCATGTACATCGTGCCCTCGGCGAGCTTCTCCAGCGAATGCTGGCGGCCCGCGACGAAGCTCGAACACACAGCGGGCGATGCGCCGAACAGATAGAGAAGCAGGAAGGCGTGGCGGCGGAAGTTGCGGATGAGCGCGAAGTACTCCTCGCTCGTCACACCGGGCAGCGACCAGTTGTAGTGGATGCCCGAGATCGTCTGCATGCGCCGGCCGTAGCGGTGCGCCAGGCCCATGCGGTACACGCTCTTGGCGCGGCCCACGTTCGACGAACCGTAGCGGCCGATCGGGATGTTCTCGTCGGCCGGCAGGTTGCACGGCATGCTCGACACCCACATCTGCTCGTCGCCGAGCGCCCGGTACGTGAACTGGTGCACCTGCGTGAGCTCCTCCAGGCAGGCCTCGGGCGTGGCGTGCACGCCCGTGATCAGCTCCAGCTGCGCTTCGCTGTAGTCGGTGGTGATGTTCGGGTGCGTCAGGGCCGAGCCCAGTGCCTGCGGGTGCGGCGTCATGGCCAGCCCGCCGTCGGCGAGCGTGCGCAGGCTTTCCTTTTCGATGCCGCGGCGCATGCCCTTCAGCCGGTCGGCGGAAAGGGCGGCGAGGCGGGCCGGGAGCTGGCTCATTTCTTCTGTCGGACCGTGATTTGCTTATTCGGGCGGAAGGTAGCACGGCTGGCTTTTTTCCGCTTCCGGCCGGTTTGCGGCATTTCTGGTAGGCAAAGGGCCCGTGTTGGAGCGCCCTCCCTAGAAGACTAGGTCGCGCCGACTAGGCCGCTTGCGGAGAATTGCCTCAACCCCTGAAAGGACATCCCATGGACAAGCACGAATTCACCGCCGCCGCGAAGGCCGCCTTCACGCGTTTCGGCACCACCGCCCACAAGGCGATCGACCTGTACCGCGAAGGCGGCGAGCGCCTGGCCACGCTGGCCGGCGAGCGCTGGGACACCGCGTTCGAGCAGTCGAAGAAGGAACTCGACGCCGAGACGCGCAAGAACGCCAAGCATGCGCGCGACGTGTTCGCCGGCTACTACGAGCGCGGCCTGGCCCTGTCGGCCGACGGCGCGGGCGTCGTGGTCGACACGATCGTCGGCGCGTGGATCGCGGGCATCGACCGCGTGGGCTCGTACAAGCACGCTTAAGGCTTCGGGCACCGGGTGGCAGAATGGCCACCCGCACAAGAAAGAGGAGACGAAGCATGGCTGTGACGGTCAACATCGACCTCGGCTACGAGTTCGAGGTCAAGGCGAAGTACGACGACGTCTTCGCCGTCCTCTCCGACGTTCCCGCCTCCGTGTCGCACTTTCCCAAGGTGGAGAAGCTCACCGACATGGGCGACGGCGTCTACAAGTGGGAGATGGAGAAGGTCGGCACCAAGGAAGTCGGCATCCAGACCGTCTACGCCAGCAAGTACAAGAGCGACAAGGCCAAGGGCACCGTCGTGTGGACGCCCGTCAAGGGCGTGGGCAACGCGCTCGTCGGCGGCCACTGGAAGATCAAGGACAACAAGAAGTCCACCTCGATCGAGCTCAAGACCGCCGGTGAAGTCACCGTGCCGCTGCCGGCGCTGATGAAGATGATCGTGCAGCCGGTCGTCGAAGGCGAGTTCGAGAAGCTCGTCGACAAGTACATCGCCAACCTCATCAAGAAGTTCGGCGGCGAGGTGACCTGAGCGCGAGCCCAGGTCATCCCGGCGCAGGCCGGGATCCAGCGTCGTTTACCCCAGCACCTTCAGCAGCCAGGCGTTCATCGCCTGGATCTCCTCCATGCACACCGAATGCGGCATGGGGTATTCGTGCCACTCCACGTCGTAGCCCATCGCGCGCAGCGCATCGCGTGAGGCATGCGCCGCCGCGACCGGAACGACCGGGTCCATCGTCCCGTGCGCGAGGAACACCGGCGTGAGCCGGTTGGCGTCCGAGCGCTCTTTCTCGGTCGTCTCCGCCAGCGGCAGGTAGCCCGACATACCGATGATCCCGGCCAGGCGCTCCTTGTGGCGCAGGCCGGTGAGCAGCACCATCGCGCAGCCTTGCGAGAAGCCCGCCAGCACGATGCGGTTGGCGGCGATGCCGCGCTCCTTCTCGCGCGCGATCACCTCCTCCACCAGCGCAAGCGACGCCCGCAGGCCCTTCTCGTCCTGGCGCTGCCGCAAATCCGCGCCGAGGATGTCGTACCAGGCGCGCATGCGGTAGCCGCCGTTGATCGTCACCGGCATTTCGGGCGCGTGGGGAAAGACGAAGCGCACGGGGCCGACTGCCCGCAAGTCCAGCTCCTGGGCCACCGGCACGAAGTCGTTGCCGTCGGCGCCCAGGCCGTGGAGGATGACGATGCTTGCGCGCGGCTGAGGCGCGGTCTCGATGTCGATGGTGTCCAGCACGCCGCGAGCATACCGTGCCGGCCCGAGCCGTCCGACAAGCGCATGGCGTCCTCGCCCTACAGCCCGGCGCGCGCACGCACCCCAAACTGGTTCCACACCTCGGGAGAAAAGGAACTGCGATGCACGTACAAGTCAACACCGGCAATGGGCTTCCCAACAAGGACACGCTGGAAAGCTGGGCCAGCGAATTCCTCAACGACTCGCTCGCGCGCTTCAGCCAGGAACTCACGACGGTCGAAGTGCAGCTGAGCGACGAGGCTCGCGGCAAGCGCGGCGCGAGCGACATGCGCTGCATGCTCGAGGCGCGCCTGACGGGCCATCCGCCCGTCGCCGTGACTCACGAAGCCGGGAATATCGACGAAGCGATCCGCGGCGCGGCACAGAAGCTCATCCGTTCGCTGGAGCACACATTCGGGAAACTCGATCGCCACGACCACCGCACGCGCGACACCATCCGCCGCGAAGCGGAGCCCACGCGTTAGCGGCCACTCCAACCCGACCCGAAGGCCACGCGTTGTGGCCTTTTTTTGTAGCCGAATGTGAATCCACGCCGCTGCACAGTCGCGCGCCAGCAACCACCCTGCACACAACCCCCGCATGCAGTCGTATATTGGTCCCGCGCCCGGTTGGTTTCATGGCCGAAGGCGCGACACCTGAAACCTTCCAAGGAGCAACCAAGATGACATCCACGTTCAAGAAGATGACCTGCCGGGCCCTGGTGGTATCGCTGCTCACGCTGTCGTTCACGACGGCGCGGGCAGGCTTTATCAGCCCCGACCAGGCGGCGCAGCAGGCCGCGCAGACCGACCGTGCCGTGGTGATGAGCGTCCTGGACCGCAGCGAGACCGCGACGCAGCTGGCGCAACTGGGCATCGACCCGCAAACGGCGCGCGCCCGCGTCAACGCCATGACCGACCAGGAAGTCCACGCCCTCGCGCAGGACATCCAGACCGCTCCCGCCGGCGCCATGAGCGGCTGGGGCTGGGCAGCCGTGATCCTGATCGCCGCGGCGATCTGGTACTTCGCGTATCGCCGTTGAGCTGCCGGATGCAGTACAACTCCGCCCGATGACGGCGGTTTTTTCTCCAGGGGCCCGCGCGCGTGCGGGCCTTCTTCTTTCCGCGGCGGCCTTGCTGCTCGCGGGCTGCGCGCAGCTCGTGCCGCAGACCGTGGGCCTGCGCACCGACTGGCCCGCGGGCGTGCCGCAGACGGTCGAGCTCACCGAGGTGCCTTTCTTCCCGCAGGAAGACTACGAGTGCGGGCCCGCGGCGCTGGCCACGGTGCTCGTGCACACCGGCGTGAGCGTCGCGCCCGAGACGCTGGCCAAGCAGGTGTTCCTGCCCGCGCGCAAGGGCAGCCTGCAAGTGGAGATGATCGCCGCGCCGCGCGGCTACGACCGCGTGACCTACCAGCTCGCTCCGAAATACACCGACCTGCTGCGCGAGGTGGCCGCGGGCAACCCGGTGATCGTGCTGCACGACGTCGGCATGTTCGGTACGCAGTGGCATTACTCGGTGGTGAACGGCTTCGACTACCCGTCGGGCACCGTGTACCTGCGCTCGGGCAAGGACAGGCGGCTGGAGATGCCTTTCACGTATTTCGAGCGCACCTGGATCGCCGGCAAGTACTGGTCCATGGTGGTGGTGCCCCCAGACCGCATCCCCGCCACCGCCAACGAGAACGGGTGGGTGAACGCCGTGATCGCGATGGCGCGCACGTCCACGCCGCAAGCCGCGCTGACCGGCTACCGCACCGCGCTCGCGCGCTGGCCCGACAACGTGCCGGCGGCCATCGGCCTGGCGAGCGTGCACCAGGCGCGCGGGGAGACCGCGCAGGCCATCACCGTTCTGCGCAGCGCGCAACAGCGCAACCCCCAGTCGGCCATCGTCGCGAACAACCTCGCGCAGCTGCTGTCCGACGCGGGCCGGCACGGCGAAGCGCTGGCCGCGCTCGACCGCGTCGGCGGCGACCCGCAAGGCCCGTTCGCGGCCGAGATCCGGTCGACGCGCCAGTTGATCCTGCAGCGCATCGACCAGCAGAAATCGGGCAACCGCAAATAGCGCTACGCTCGCGGTCGATGCAGATCAACCTCGAGCCTTCCGACTCGCCGGTGCGCGCCGCGGCGACGGTCGTCATGCTGCGCGACGGCCCGGCGGGCCTGGAGGTGTTCCTCGTCAAGCGCCACGGCCTGTCCGACGTGCTCGGCGGCGCCTACGTGTTCCCCGGCGGCAAGCTGGACGACGAAGACGGCGACGCGGTGCTGCACACGATGCTGGATCGCACGCCGGCGCAGTTGCAGCACGCGCTGAGCGAGCCCGGATTGCCTGCACCGGATGCGGCCGCGCTCTTCGTCGCGGCGCTGCGCGAGACCTTCGAGGAAAGCGGCGTCCTGTTCGCCGAGGGCGCCGATGCGCGCGTGGCCGGCCGCGCCTACGAGGCGCTGCGCGAAGGCCTGTCCTTCGCCGAAGTGCTGCATGGCGCGCAGCTGCGGTTGCGCGCGAGCGAACTCGTGCCCTGGTCGCGCTGGATCACGCCGGCGGTCGGCGGCGTCATCCGCAAGCGCTTCGACACGCGCTTCTTCCTGGCGCGCGTGCCGGCGGGGCAGGAGCCGACGCACGACCAGCGCGAAGCCACCGAAAGCCTGTGGCTCGCGCCGCTGGCCGCCCTGCAGCAGTACCGCGACGGCGCCATCCAGCTCGCGCCGCCGCAGATCATGAGCCTGGCGCACCTGTCGCGCCACGCGGGCACGGCGCAGGCCTTCGCGGACGCGACATCGCGCCCGCCCCCGCTGGTGCATCCCGAACCGTTCGAGCAGGACGGCGTGCGCGTCATCTGCTACCCGGGCGATGCGCGCCACAGCATCGCCGCACGCGCGCTGCCCGGCCCGACGCGCCTGCACTACGTGGATGGGCGGTTCGAGCCGCCCGGCGGCTTCGACGCGCTGCTCCGCGATTGACGCACCAGGGCTGTCGAAAGGCCCCTACACCGCCACACGGCCCGCGCTTGCGATGCACCGCCGCGCCGCTGCCGACACTGCGGTGTGCCGGCCGGGTCTCGCGCCAAAGACAGGTCTCCGGATTTCGCATCGCCCTGCAGTTTGGGGCGGCGAAACGAGGAACATTGTCCAGCGGGCCCGGCCGCATTTGCCCGCCAGGCGCCCATGCCCGCCGCATTCCTGCGCTTCTTCCTGGTCGTCGCCATCGCCGTCGCCGCGATGAACGCGATGAAGGTGCGCGCGGCCACGCCCACACCCTGCGCCCATGAAAAAGCCGGGCACGCGGCCCGGCTTTCCGTGTGACAGCTGCGGTCGCCTAGCCGCGGTCGGCCTTGGCGGTCTTCGTCGACTTCGACTTCGTCGTCGTGTCGGCCGGCATGTCGGTCGTCGTCGAGGTCGAGCCCGACGCGCTGCTGGTGCTGGGGGTGGAAGACGTCGTGCTGCTGCTGGTCGTGCCCGTGCCGGTGGCGCCCATGGACGTCGTGGCGTTGGACTTGTTCTCGACCGAGGTGTTGTTGGTGGTGCTCGGCGTGGCGCCGCCGTTCGGCGAGCCCTTGCCGCCCGCCGTCTTGTCGATGGCGGGGCCCGAGGCCGTCTGCGGCGAGTTGGCCGAGTTCTGGGCGATGGCGCCGCCGGCTACCGTGAGCGCGGCCGCGATCGCGACGAGGTGCTTCATGTTCATTGCAGGACTCCTTGGCTGTGTCTTGTCGAATCGCGGTCCGCGGGATGCGGGCCGCACAGTCAAGGCTAGATTTGCGCGCCGGGCGCATCGTCGGTGCGCTGCCCGTCCTCCTGTCGGACGGAGCACGACAGCACCCGTTCAGAGTGAGCCGGCGATGTCGCGGGCGGAGCCGCTCTCGGGCAGCACGTAGACGACCGAGCGGCTTTCGCCGAGCCAGCGCAGCACCACGTCCTCGAAGAAGCGCACGGGCACGACGACGCAGCCCGAGGACGCGCGCCGCTCGGCCATGTCGGTGGACCTCAGCCGCGCTTCGCGGTCGCGCATCGCCCGGCCGGGGCGCAGGCGGTGGATGGCGAACGCGCTGTCGTAGTCCACCCAGATCACCTGCTCGCCCGTGTCGTTCACGCCCGCCTCGGCTTCGAAGCGGCCGGCCGGTGTCGTGCGTTCGTGGAAGGGAACGAAGCCTTGCTGCGCATGCTCGCCGACGTTAGGTGCGCTGTCGTCACCGGGTTGCTGGCCCAGCAGCACCGGCGTGTCGCCTTGCAGGCGACCGCTGGCGTCGAAGATGTACAGGTGCGCCGACTTCTTGTCGACGATGGCGAAGGCACGCGCGCCATGGTCGCTCTTTTGCAGGACCCACTGCGCAAGTTCGCGCGTGTCGCGGGAAACGGGCGGCGCCTTGTACTCGGCGGCCGCCGCGGGCAAGGCGCAGGCCAGGCCCAGCAGGGCCGCCGCCAGCGCCTGGCGGATCCGGTCCATCGGAAATCCCCTCAGCTCGACAACAGGGGACCGATGTTAGCGATGAGCTGCGCTGCCTGAGCCTTTGTAACGGTAACAGGCGGGCAAGCTGTGCAGGAAGTCAGTGCTGCGCGAGTTTCGTCGGCGATTCGACGTCGCGGAACGATGCGAAAGTTTGCTCCAGCGGCCGCGTTTCCGGGAGGATGTAAATGACGACGCCCGTGCGATCGACGGCGGGGCGCAGGGCCTTCTCATAGAACTCGTCGGGCAGGTTGATGCAGCCGTACGACATGCGGTTGTCGTCGGGCGTGGGGGTTGCGATCGCCTCCAGGCGCTCGGGCACCTTGATGATCCGGTGCATGGACACGGCGGCGTCGTAGTCGACCCACACCACGTCCTCGCCGCGCGAGGAGCTCTCGCCGACGGATGCGATGAAACGGCCCGCGGGGGTGGTGCGCTCCTCGAGCGTGATGTCCTTCAGCGCCTTGTCGCCGATGCCGGGCACGGTCTCGTCGCCGTGCGCGGCGCCGAGCAGCGCGGGCGCGGCGGCCTGCAGTCGCCCTTGCGCGTCGAACAGGAACACCTTGGCCCCGACCTTGTCGAGGATCGCGAAGCCCCTGGTGCCGTTGTCGCCCGATGCGGCGACCCAGTTCGCGACGCGGCGGACGTCCTTGCCCGCCGGCTCCGAACCGAATTGCGCCAGCCGCTGCGCCTGCGAAACCTTCGCGGGCGACGTGGCGGTGGCGCGGAATGGGTGGTAGGCGAAATAAAGCGACGGCGGCAGCACAAGCGCGAGCGCGGCGGCCACGGCCACGAGGGCGCGGCGGGGGCGGGTTGCCTGGGGCTTGTCGTTCTTGTCCGTCATGTTCGCCACTGAAAAAAGGCCCCACCGGGCGAACCCGATGGAGCCGTTTGCGGTGCGCTGCTTAGCCGCGGTCCGCGCGGGCCGACTTCGTCGTGGTCGACGTGTCGGTGCTGGAACCCATCGACGAGGAGCTCGAAGAGCTCGGGGTCGAGGTGCTGGCGCTGGTGTCGGTCGACGAGGACGTCGAGCCGCTGGCGCTCGGCGTGGAGGTGCTGGAGCTGGTGCTGGGGGTGCTGGCGCTCGTGGAGCCGCTCGCGCCCATCGTGGACGTGCTGGGCGTCGCGCCCGGCGTCGTGCTCGAGTTGGACGTGTTGGCGTTCGCACCGCCCTGGCCGCCGGCGGAAGCGCCGGTGCCCGCGGAGGCGCCCGTACCGGCAGCAGCGCCGGTACCGGCCGAAGCGCCGGCGTTACCGCCGCCCGCCGCAGCGCCGCTGCCCGATTGGGCAATCGCCACACCACCGATGGTCAGGGCCGCGGCTGCGGCCAGCGTCGTCAGGATTTTTTTCGACATGTCTTGGACTCCTTGAAAGGGACACATCCCCGAAGGGATGAAGTTGATTGGCAAAAGCCGGCGCGTTTGCCGACTTCCGAAAGACTAAGTTTCGGGAAGGCGCCAAAAAGTGGGCCTACACAGGCACAGCCTGTAGGACCGGCACTGTCACCGTTTGCTGCTCAGGCTTAGCTTTGCAACGGCTGGGCTGCCGCTTCGCGGCCCCACACGTCGATCTGGAGCACCGGGTTGGCGCACTCGCAGCCGATCGCGAAATCGTGGTCGTCCGCGAGCGCCAGCGCGTCGCGCACGGGTTCCGCCACGCGTGCGGGCGTGAAGGATTGCGTGGGCTGGCTGGAAGCGTTCATGGCGCGGCCTTTCGGAGGTGCGATGCGTGAAGCTGCATCTTCGGCGGCGCGCAAGCACAGCCATATCCGGCAAACGCTTGAGCCAGCGTAGGAGGGGGCCTACCGTTGCGCTGCCAGGCGCCAGAGCGACGTGGTTTCGCGCGCGCGTGCGTCGTGCAGCGGGTCGTCGGCGTCGACGGCCTTGGGGTGCCGCGGGCGCGTGTCGTCGCGCGCCATCACACGCAGGCCCGCCGCTTCGATCCACGACGCCAGTTCGCCGGGCGCGCGCAGGCCGAGGTGCTCCGCGAAGTCGGACATCACCAGCCAGCCCTCGCCGCCGGGCGCCAGGTGCGCGCGCAGGCCTGCGAGGAAGGCGCGCGTCATGCGGCTGTCCTCGTCGTAGATGGCGCGCTCCAGCGGCGCGCTCGCGCGGCCCGGCAGCCACGGCGGGTTGCACACGATCAAGGGCGCGGGGCCTTCCGGGAACAGGTCCGCGCGCACCACGTCGACCTGCTTGGCCAGGCCGAGCCGCGCGATGTTGTCGCGCGCGCAGGCCAGGGCGCGCTCGTCGACATCGGTCGCCACCACCCGCTTGACGCCGCGTTTCGCGAGCAACGCCGCGATCACGCCGGTGCCGGTGCCCACGTCGAACGCCAGGTCCAGGTGCGGCAGCGGCGCCTGCGCGACGAGGTCGACGTATTCGCCGCGCACCGGCGAGAACACGCCGTAGTGCGGGTGGATGCGCGCGCCCAGCGCGGGGATCTCGACGCCTTTCGTGCGCCACTCGTGCGCGCCGATGACGCCGAGCAGCTCGCGCAGCGCAACCAGCGAAGGCGTGCCGTCCGCCGGCCCCCATGCTTCGGCGCAGGCCAGCCGCACGTCGGGCGCGCGATGCAAGGGAATGCGCCAGTCGCCGTCGAGCGGCACCAGCACGCGGCCGAGGATGCGGGCGCGCTGGCCTTGCTGCTGGCGGTGCTGGTGGAAGCGCTCGGTGATGGAGCCCGCGGGCTTGGCCGGCTTGCGTTTGCGCTCCATCCGGCGCGCCATCGCCTGCAACAGCTGGCGCGCGTTGTGGTAGTCGCTGCGCCACACGAGGCCCGTGCCTTCGCTGGCGAGCCGCACCGCCTCGTCGGCCGTGAGCGTGTCGTCGACCGCGCGCAGCCGAACCGGCGGCGGCACGCCGGCTTCGGAGCGCCAGCGAGCGCGCTGCGGCTGGCCGCCCTCGGCCCACTCGACGAACACGGGTTCGCTCATGCGCGGCGCAGGACGCGCTGCGCCAGCGTGAACACGCCCAGCGCGATGGCGCCCGCGACCAGGCCCACGACGATGTTGAAGCCGGCCGCCGCCAGCGCGTGCAGGTTGTCGCCGATGTGGTGCAGCCACGGCATGCCGTGCACGAGGATGCCGCCGCCCACCATGAACATCGCCGCGGTACCGACGACCGACAGGGTCTTCATCAGCCATGGAGCGGCGCGGACGATGCCGCTGCCGATGGCGCGCGGCACGGCGCCGGGCCGGCGCGTGAGGTAAAAGCCGATGTCGTCGAGCTTCACGATCAGCGCGACCACGCCGTACACGCCGATCGTCATGGCGATCGCGATGCCGGCGAGCACCACGACCTGCTGGAGGAAGTCGGCCTCGGCCACCGTGCCGAGCGTGATCGCGATGATTTCGGCCGACAGGACGAAGTCCGTGCGGATCGCGCCGCGGATCTTGTCCTTCTCCACCGCGCACAGGTCGACTGCGGGGTCGGCGACGGCGCGCGCCAGTTCCTCGTGGTGCGCGTCGTCCTCGGCCTTGCTGTGCAGGAAGCGGTGCGCGATCTTCTCGAAGCCCTCGAAGCACAAGAAAGCGCCGCCGATCATCAGCAGGATCGTGACGGCCCACGGCGCGAAGGCGCTGATCGCCAGCGCGGCGGGCACCAGGATCGCCTTGTTGAGGAACGAGCCCTTGGCGACCGCCCACACGACGGGCAGTTCGCGCTCGGCGCGCACGCCCGCCACCTGCTGCGCATTGAGCGCCAGGTCGTCGCCGATCACGCCCGAGGTCTTGTGCGCGGCCGTCTTGGCCAGCAGCGACACATCGTCGAGCAGCGTGGAAATGTCGTCGAGGAGTGCGAGGAGACTGGATGCCATCGGCCGATTATGTTCGGCCCGGCTCAGTCGTTGCCCGTCGTGTACGGGCTGCGCGGATGGTAGGGCTGCTCGCCCGCGGGCGAGGGCTCGGCACGCGGGTTCGGATGGTGCTGCGTTTCGTTGGTGCCCGGCTTGTCTTCCTCGGGCGGCAGCGGCTGGTCCAGTTCCTTCGGGCGCTCGGGCAGTTTGGGGATGGCCATGCGCCAATCTAGGACGGCCGCGCTGCGGGCGCTGTAGGACTGGTGGCATAGTCGCCGCATGCGCTGCGCCCTGCTCGTCCTCTTCTTCGCGTGTGCTTCGGCGTGTGCGGCGCCGGCCTTCGAGGACACGATGGCGCAACGCACGCTGGCCTGCACCGCCTGCCACGGCAAGGAAGGCCGCGCCGCGCCCGACGGCTACTACCCCCGCATCGCGGGCAAGCCGGCGGGCTACCTCTACAACCAGCTGCTGAACTTCCGCGACGGGCGCCGCCACTACGGGCTGATGACGCGCCTGATCGACCCGCTGTCGGAGCCTTACCTGCTGGAGATCGCGCAGTACTTCGCGGCGCTCGACCTGCCTTACGCGCCGCCACCGGCGGCGAGTGCCACGGCCGACGTGCTCGAGCGCGGCCGCCGCATCGCGCGCGACGGCGTGCCGGCGGCGAAAGTGCCCGCGTGCGTGCAGTGCCACGGCGAACGCCTGACCGGCGTCGCGCCGAACGTGCCCGGCCTGCTGGGCGTTTCGCGCGATTACCTCAACTCGCAGCTGGGCGCGTGGCGCTTCGGCCAGCGGCGCGCGCATGCGCCCGACTGCATGGCCGACATCGCGAAGCAGCTGCCGCCCGAGGACCTGGCGGCGGTCGCTGCGTGGCTGTCGGCGCAACCGCTGCCGGCCGACGCGCATCCGGCCACGGCGCTGCCCGCCAGGCCGCCGATGGCGTGCGGCAGCGCGAACCTGCCGAAGGGATCGTGAGCATGGGCAAGCGCATCGCCCTCGCCATCGTCGCGATCCTTGCCGTGCTGGCGCTGGCCGTGGGCTGGTTGAACCTGCGCGAGGAAGCCGGAGCACCCGCGCCCGCCGCGACAGGGGACCCAAAGCGCGGCGCTTACCTCGCGCGCGCGGGCAACTGCATCGCGTGCCACACGGAGCGCGGCGGCGCGGCGTTCGCGGGCGGGCGCGCGATCGAAACGCCGTTCGGCACGGTGTTCTCCACCAACCTCACGCCGGACGCGCAGACGGGCCTGGGCGAATGGAGCTCGGCCGACTTCTGGCGCGCCCTGCACCATGGCCGCTCGCGCGACGGGCGGCGGCTGTACCCGGCGTTCCCCTACCCGAACTACACGCTGGTGACGCGCGCGGATTCGGATGCGATCTTCGCGTACCTGCGCACCTTGCCGGCCGTGCCCAAGGCCGCGACGCCGAACCGGCTCCGCTGGCCCTACAGCACGCAGGCCGCGCTGGCGGTGTGGCGCGCGCTGTACTTCACGCCCGGCGGCTACGCGGGCGAGAAGGACAAGCCGGCCGAATGGAACCGCGGCGCCTACCTCGTGAAGGGGCTGGGCCACTGCAGCGCGTGCCACTCGACGCGCAACGCCCTGGGCGCGAGCAGCGACATGATGGACCTGTCGGGCGGCGTGATCCCGATGCAGAACTGGTATGCGCCTTCACTGGCCTCGCGCAATGAGGCGAGCGTGGCCAACTGGGACGTCGCCCAGATCGAAAGGCTCTTGCGCACCGGGACCGCGCCGCGCGGCACGGTGCTGGGCCCGATGGCCGAGGTGGTGCTGCAAAGCACGCAGCACCTGGACGATGCGGACGCCCGCGCGATGGCGGTGTTCCTGAAGGACCTGCCGCAGCGCGAGGGCGAACCGGCGAAGGTGGCGGAGCTGCCCGCGCGCATCGCCGAGCGCGGCGCGCTCGTGTACCGCAACAGCTGCTCGCAATGCCATGGCGACAAGGGCGAAGGCGTGGCGAACGCCTACCCGGCGCTCGCGGGCAACCGCGCGGTAAATTTGCCCGTGACGGCGAACCTCGTGCAGGTCGTGCTGGGCGGCGGCTTCCCGCCGGCCACGGCGGGCAACCCGCGCCCCTTCGGCATGCCGCCCTATGCGACGCTGCTGTCCGACGAAGACGTCGCCGCGGTGCTGAGCCACATCCGCATGTCCTGGGGCAACCGCTCGGGCGCCGTGAGCGCGCTCGACGTCGCGCGCCAGAGGAGCAGCACGACGCAATGAACCTGCGCCCCGTCGAACTTCCGGCCACGGTGCGCGGCTCGCTGTGGCTCTCTGCGATGCCCGGGCGCTACGGCTCCATGCGCGAGTTCGAGGACAAGGCGAAGGCCGGCGGCCTGAAGGTCGTCGTGTGCCTCACGCCGCGCGACGAGATCGACGAGTTGTCGCCCGACTACGGCGCGGCGGTGCGGCGCGGCGGCGCGAGCTACGAGTGGGTGCACCTGCCGGTGCCCAACTTCGGCGTGCCGCCGGATGCGAAGGCGTTCCGCGCCGCCATCGACCGCATCGCGCGCCGCATCGAAGCCGGCGAGTCGGTGCTGATGCACTGCGCCGCCGGCATGGGCCGCACCGGCAGCGCGGCCGCTTGCGTGCTGAAGGCGCTGGGCCTGCCGGCCGAGGAAGCGCTGGAGCGCGTGCGCGCGGCGGGCTCCAACCCGCAGAACGCCGCGCAATCGGGCTTCGTCGACTGGTTTTAGGAGCCAGGCTCCTCAGTGCGCGAAGGGGTTCGCGAAGACGAACATCATCGCGATGCCCACGCCGATCAGGAAGTTGGCGTCGATCAGGCCGGCCAGCAGGAACATCTTGGTCTGCAGCGGCTCCATCATTTCCGGCTGCCGCACGGCGCCCTCGATGAAGCGGCCACCCATGGTGCCGATTCCCAGGCAGGCGCCGATGGCGCCCAGCCCGATGATCAATCCGCACGCTACCGCGATCAGTCCCGTGTCGCTCATGGTGTACCTCCGTTGTCGATGGCCCCATGGTGCCGCCGCGGGTGCGGCCTGCCAATTACGCGGGAGGTAATGGTTCGATCCGCTGGTGAGCGACGGCCTGCAGGCGATCGGCGGGCACGAGCGCTGGTGCGATCTCGGCCAGCGGCACAAGGACGAAGGCGCGCTCGTTCATCCGCGGGTGCGGCACCGCCAGCCGCGCGGTGCGGATCGTGTCGGCGCCGTAGAGCAGCAGGTCCAGGTCGAGCGTGCGCGGCGCGTTGGGGTACGGACGTTCGCGCCCGGCTTCGGCCTCGATGGCCTGCAATTGCGCGAGCAGGTCGTGCGCCTGGAGCTGCGTCTCGAGCTGCGCGACGGCGTTGATGAAGTCAGGACCCTGGGCTTCGTGCGGCGCCGTGCGGTAGAGCGACGACGCCTTTACCAGCGTCGATTGCGGCAGTACGGCGAGCCGCGCGAGCGCGCTGCGCACGGCGGCCACCGCGTCGCCCAGGTTCGCGCCGATGCCGACGTACGCCGTGACCGTCGCGCTACTCCTGCGGGCCGGGTGCGGGCGCGCCGCCGGCGCTGCCGCCCTGCCCCGACGGCTTGCGGCGCCGGCGCCGCCGCTTGCGCGCTGCGGGCTGGCCGTCACCGGAAGGCGTGCCTTCGGCAGGCGGCGTGGGTTCAGCCTGGCGCCGGCCCTGCCGGGCCTCCTGCTCCTGCGCCGGCTTCGGCGGGCGCGGCGTGCGCACGCGCCGCGCGCCGCCGCGCTGCTCGTCGCGCAGCTGCGCCACGAGGTCCTCGCGCACCGAGTCGCTGGCCTGGCTGAACTCCTGCCACCAGTCGGCCAGCACCACGTCGACCTCGCCGACGTCGGCGCGCAGGCGCATGAAGTCGAAGCCGGCGCGGAAGCGCGGCTGCTCCACCATCGAGAACGGCGTATTGCCCGTGCGCTTCTCGAAGCGCGGCTGCATCATCCAGATCTCGCGCATGTCGGCGCCGAGCTTGCCGCGGCCTGACACGTCGCCGATGCGCGAATCGAAGACGCTGTCGATCGCATCCTGCAGCGCGGGGAAGGGGTGCATCTTCTGCGCCAGGCGCTCCGACCAGCCGTCGCGCACGTCCGACCACAGCACGCAGGCGAGCAGGAAGCTGGGCGCCACCGGCTTGCCCTCGGCGCAGCGGCGGTCGGTGTCCTGCAGCGCGGCGCGCACGAAGGGGTCGGCGGCGCGCTCGACGATCAGGTCCAGCAGCGGGTAGATGCCCTTGGCCAGGCCCAGCGCCTTCAGCTGCTCGATGGTGGCGATCGCATGCCCCGTCTGCAGCAGCTTGAGCATCTCGTCGAACAGGCGGCTTTGCGGCACGTCCTGCAGCAGCGACAGCGAAGGCTTCAACGGCGCGGCGGTCTTGGCGTCAAGCTTGAAGCCCAGCGCGTTCAGCTTCGCCGCGAAGCGGATGGCGCGGATGATGCGCACCGGGTCCTCGCGGTAGCGCGTGAGCGGGTCGCCGATCATGCGGATCAGGCGCTTCTTCGCGTCCTTGATGCCGCCGTGGTAGTCGACCACCGTGCGCGTCTCGGGGTCGTAGTACATGGCGTTGATCGTGAAGTCGCGGCGCGTGGCGTCCTCGTCCTGCGGGCCCCACACGTTGTCGCGCAGGACGCGGCCGGTGGAATCCACCGCGTGCTTCATGCCGGCGAGCTCGCTGCGGCTGGTCTTCTCGTTGCCCGCCACCTGCTCGGCCGCGGCGTTGTCCATGTACGCGCGGAAGGTCGAGACTTCGATCACCTCGTGCTCGCGCCCGCGGCCGTGCACCACGTGCACGATGCGGAAGCGCCGGCCGATGATGAAGGCGCGGCGGAACAGCGACTTCACCTGCTCGGGCGTGGCGTTGGTCGCCACGTCGAAGTCCTTGGGGCGCAGGCCCAGCAGCAGGTCGCGCACGGCGCCGCCGACGATGTAGGCCTCGTAGCCGGCTTCCTTCAGGGTGTGCACGACGTTGGCCGCGCGCTCGTCCACGAGCGTGGGGTCGATGCCGTGCTCTTCGGGGCCGATCTCGCGGCGCTTGCCGAAATCCGGGCGCGCGGGCTTGCCGCTGCCCAGCAGCTTGTCGATGAATTTCTTGATCATTGGTGGGGAAACAGGTCGAGTATGCGCCAGCCGCGCTGCTTCGCGATGGCGCGCAGGCGCGCGTCGGGGTTGGTGGCCACGGGGTGGTCCACGCGCTCGAGCAGCGGCAGGTCGTTGGTCGAGTCGGAATAGAAGGTGATGTCGGCGCCGGCCCAGTCGAGGCCGCGCTGCGCGAGCCATTCCTCGACGCGGTGGACCTTGCCTTCGCGCAGCGAAGGCACGCCGTCGATGTCGCCGGTGATCCAGCCCGCGTCGTCGCGCGCCAGCTTCACCGCGATGAGCTCATCCACGCCGAGCTCCCGCGCGATCGGGATCACGACGAACTCGTTGGTGGCCGTGACGATGGCGATGAGGTCGCCCGAGCGGCGGTGGCCCTCGATGAGCTCGCGCGCCTGCTCGTGGATGACGGGGCGGATCACCTCGTGCATGAATTGCGCATGGGCCTTCGCGCCCTCGTCGGCGCCGCGCAGTCGCACGGCCTCGGTCGCGAAGCGCACGTAGTCGTGCACGTCGAGCGTGCCGGCCTTGTAGTGTTCGTAGAACTCGTCGTTGCGCCGCTTGAACTCGACCGGGTCGGTCCAGCCGATCTTCTGCGTGAATTCGCCCCACGAGAAGTCCGAGTCGATCGGGATCAGCGTGTGGTCCAGGTCGAACAGGGCGATCTTGGTCTTGCGGCTCACTCGTTCTCCAGCATCGATTTGATCAGCGGGATGGTGATGGCCCGCTGCGTCTGCAGCGCGTAGCCGTCCAGTTGCTGCAGCAGCTGCATCAGGCTCGCCAGGTCGCGCGAGAAGCGCGTGAGCATGAAGTCCATCACCTCGTCGGAGAGGAACACGCCGCGCTCGTCGGCCGCCTGGCGCAGCACCGCACGCCGCTCGGGCTCGCTCAGCACCTGCAGCTGGAACACATGGCCCCAGCCCAGGCGCGTGCGCAGGTCTTCGCGCAGTTTCAGGTCCGCCGGCGGCAGCGCCCCCGCCGCCAGCACGCCGCGCTGCAGCGCCTGCGCGTTCACGAACCAGTTGAAGGCCGCATGCTGCTGCACCGCCGTGTACAGGTGGACGTCGTCCATCATCACGGCGGCCCAGCGCTCGTCGAATGCGGGCGGCTCGGCGATGCCGGCGTCGAGCCAGCCGCAGCTCGCCCCTTGGTCGCGCAGGACCTGCCCGGTGGCCCGGAGCAGGTGCGTCTTGCCGCTGGCGGTGGCGCCCCACAGGTAGGTCGGCACCGGCGAGCGCGTCGGGCTGCCCGCCCACAGCAGCAGGTGGCGCAGCGCGGGCTCGTTGGGGCCCGCGAAGAAATTCGCGAGCGACGGCGGTGCGCCCAGGCCGATGTCCAGAGCGATCTGCTTCATCCCTGGTACAGGTTGCTGCCCATGTAACCCGCGCGCAGGCGGCGGATGGCGACGAGCAGGACGGCGCTGGCCGGCAGCGCGACGAGCACGCCGACGAAGCCGAAGAGCTGCGCGAACGCCAACAGCGCGAAGATCACCGCCAGCGGATGCAGGCCGATGCGCTCGCCCACGAGGCGCGGGGTGAGGAAGAAGCCTTCGACGACTTGGCCGCTGCCGTACACCACCGCGACCATCACGAGCGCCTTGGCCGATGCGAACTGCAGGAAGCCCGCGAGCAGCGCGAGGATGAGGCCGATGCCGAAGCCGACGTAGGGCACGAACATCGCCAGGCCCGTGAACACGCCGATGGGCAGCGCGAGGTCCAGCCCGAAGAGCGCGAGGCCCGTCGAGTAATAAACCGCCATCGTCACCATCACGAGCAATTGCCCGCGCAGGTACTGCCCCAGCACCGCGTCGGCCTCGTGGGTGAAGGAATCGACACCCGGGCGCGCGCGCGGTGGCACGAGCTCCAGGACGCGGTGCGTGACCTTGTCCCAGTCGAGCAGCAGGTAGTACAGCGCCACCGGCGTGAGGATCAGGTTGAAGATCACCACCGCCGCGACACTGCCGCCCAGGCGCAGCGACGAGAAGAGCGAGGACACCGCATCGCTGTAGTTCGCATTGAGCCAGCCGACGGCCTGGGCCTTGAGGCTGGCGAGGTCCAGCGCCACATAGATGCCCAGCTCGCGCAGCCAGGGCCGCGCCCAGGCGTCGAGCTTGTCGAACATGCCGGGCAGCTGCTCGCGCATCAGCGGCAGCTCCTTGTACAGCACGGGGACGACCAGCAGCACGAGCAGGGCAAGGACCACGAAGAGCAGCAGCTCGACGACGGCGGCGGCGAGCCAGCGCGGGAACTTGCCCCCCGCCATTTCGCACAGGCGATCGACCAGCGGCGTGAGCACGTAGGCGAGCACGGCAGCGATCGCGAACGGCGTGATCACGGGCCCCAGCGCCCGCAGCAGGAACACCGCCAGCAGGGCGAAGGCGATCCACAGCGCGGCGCGTTTCTGGGTCGGCGTGAACTCCATGCGTGCTTCGTTCAGCGCAGCTGCAGGTCGTCGTCGCCGAAGCGGATCGACAGCGGCTCGACCAGCAATTGCTTGGGCCCGGCTTCGACGGCACCGGCGACCCAGGCGTCGATGCCGCAGGCCTTGGCGACGTCGACGGTGCGCTGCGCGTCTTTCGCGGGGACGAAGATCGCGAAGCCCGCACCCATGTTGAGCGTGCTGTAGGCCTCGCGGTCGTCCTGCTGGGCGTGCTGCTGGATGAAGCGCAGCACCGGCGGGACCGGCGGCACGGTGTGGATCCGGTACGTGAGCTGCGCGGGATGGCGCAGCAGCTTGCGCCAGCCGTGGCCGGTGATGTTGGCGCAGTAGTGCGGCTGGATGCCGGCCTTGTACAGGGCCTCGGTCACCGGCGAATAGAGCGTCGTCGCGTCGAGCAAGGCCTCACCGTAGCTGCGGCCGTCGTCGAGTTTCGTCAGGTAGCCCTGCGGCAGCCGCTCGACCAGCTTGCGCGCGAGCGACAGGCCGTTGGCGTGGATGCCGCTCGATGCCAGCAGCACGATGGCATCGCCGGCCGCCAGCTTGTCGCCCACCGACAGCCGCTCCTTCGGGTTGATCAAGCCCGTGCAAGAAGCCGCAAGGTCGATGCGGTTCGCCTCGACGATGCCGGCGAGCGCGGGCGTCTCGCCGCCGCCCCAGGCGACGCCGCACACCTCGCACGCCTTCTTCCAGCCTTCGACCAGCGCCTGCGCGCGCTGCGCGTCGGAGAACCATTCCGACCCGCCCGCGGCCCAGTACGCCTGCACGACCAGCGGTGTGGCGCCCACGGTGATCAGGTCGTTCACGGCCATCGCGATGGTGTCCTGCGCGATACTCGCGTAGAAGCTGCGGCCGGTGAGCTGGTGCATCTCGTCGGCGACGAGCGCCTTGGAGCCCAGGCACTCGACGATGGAAGCGATGTAGAAGGGCCCGACGTCGACGACGTACGCCGACTCGCCGCGCGAGGCCTTCACTTCGGTGAAGCCGTGCGCCGCCAGGTGGGCCCCGGTGGCCGCGGCGGCCCGCTGCGCGGCGACCTTGAGGGGGTCGATGAGGTCGTAGTTGACGCCTGCCTGTTCGTAGCTGAGGGTTCCGCCCCCGGCCGATGCCTTCGAATCCATGACCAAATTATCGCCCGCCACCGACCGCATGCCCCGCGCCGTCTGGGCGCTGGGCTTCGTGAGCCTGCTGATGGACGTTTCCTCGGAACTGATCCACAGCCTGCTGCCGGTGTTCATGGTGACCGTGCTCGGCACCAGCATGCTCACCGTCGGGATCATCGAGGGCCTGGCCGAGGCCATGGCGCTCATCGTCAAGGTGTTCTCGGGCGTGCTCAGCGACTGGTTCGGCAAGCGCAAGCCCCTGGCCGTGCTGGGCTACGCACTGGCCGCGGTGTCCAAGCCGCTCTTCGCCATCGCCGACAGCATCGGCCTCGTGCTCACGGCGCGGCTGGCCGACCGTTTCGGCAAGGGCATCCGGGGGGCGCCGCGCGATGCACTGATCGCCGACATCGCCCCGCGCCACATGCAGGGCGCCGCCTTCGGTCTGCGGCAGTCGCTGGACACGGTCGGCGCCTTCACCGGGCCCTTGCTCGCCATGGGCCTGATGGTCCTGTGGGCCAACGACTTCCGCGCCGTCTTCTGGGTCGCGGTGATTCCAGCGGTCCTCGCGGTGGCGCTGCTGGCGTTCGGCGTGCGCGAGCCCGACGTGCCCCGCAGCGAGAAGCGCGAGTTCCCCATCCGCCGCGCCAACCTGCGGCGCTTGGGCAGCGCCTACTGGTGGGTGGTGGCCGTGGGCAGCGTGTTCACGCTGGCCCGCTTTTCCGAGGCCTTCCTGGTGCTGCGAGCGCAGGAAGGCGGGCTCGCCATCGCCTTCGCCCCGCTGGTGCTGGTGGCCATGAACGTCGTTTACTCGCTCGGCGCGTACCCGCTGGGCAAGCTCTCGGACCGGGTGAACCGGCACGCGCTGCTGGCCGGCGGGCTGGTGGTGCTGATCGTGTCCGACGCCCTGCTCGCCCTGTCGTCCACCGGCCCGCTGCTGTGGGCCGGCATCGCGCTGTGGGGCCTGCACATGGCCATGACCCAGGGCCTGCTGGCGGCGATGGTCGCGGGCAATGCGCCCGACGACCTGCGCGGGACGGCTTTCGGGGTCTTCAACCTGGCCAGCGGCATCGCGCTGCTGGCGGCCAGCGCCCTGGCGGGCTGGCTGTGGGACGCCTACGGGGCCTCGGTCACCTTCTGGTGCGGGGCGGGCCTGACGGCGCTGGCCCTGGCGGGGCTGCTCGCGCGCCGGCCGGTGATGTCCTAAACTGATCGAAACCCGTCCCGTGGCGCGTGGCACGACCCGCGCGCGCCAGCGAAGATCGCGGCATCCACCCACCGAAAGGCCGCCATGAAGTCCTGTCTCGTTCTGATCGACATCCAGGAATCCTTCCGCCACCGCCCGTTCTTCACCGAGCGAGACCTGCCCGCCTACCTGGAGGCGCAGAACGCGCTGATCGAGGGTGCGCAACGCCATGGCGTGCCGATCGTGCGTGTGTTCCACGTCTCCGGGCCGAAGGCCGCGTCGAACCCGTTCGCGCTCGAATCGGGCCACGTGCGGCCGCTGCAGGGCCTGCGCGAGTGCGAGCCCGCCGCCACCTTCCACAAGTCGCGCCACAGCGCGCTGGTGGGCACGGGGCTGGACGTGTGGCTCACGCAGAACGGCGTCAACCGCATCGTGGTCAGCGGCATCCGCACCGAGCAGTGCTGCGAGACCACCGCCCGCCACGCGTCGGACCTGGGCTTCGCCGTGGACTTCGTCGCGGACGCCACGCACACCTTCGACATGCAGAACGCCGACGGCTCGACGCTCACGGCCGCCGACATCAAGCAGCGCACGGCCACCGTGCTGAAGGACCGTTTCGCCACGATCTGCACGGCGGCGCAGGCGGTCGAACGCATGGCGCGCGGCGAGTGATGAAAAGACCCATCCCGGTCTGGTTCGTGCTGCTGCCCGGCAGCCTGGTCCTGGACTGGGGCGGGCCGGCCGAGGCGCTGCGCATCGCCAACCAGTGCCTGGCGGAGCGTGGCGAAGCGCAGCGCTTCGAGCTGCGCTTCATCGGGCCCGAGACAGCGCCGGTGACTTCGGTCGGCATCGCAGTGACTGGCGTCGATCCGCTGCCCGAATCACTTCCGGAAGGCAGCTGGCTCGTGCTGGTCGGCATGCCGGGGCGCCAGTTCGACCCCACCCAGCCCGGCGCGCCCGAGACCTTGCGCTGGCTGCAGCAGCAGCGGCCCGGGCAGCGAGGGCTGCGCATCGTCACGGTCTGCGCCGGCTCGCTGATCGCCGCCCACGCGGGCTTGCTGGACGGCCGCCGGGCCACGACGCACCACCAGCACCTGGAGGAATTGCGGAAGGTCGCGCCCTCCTGCGACGTCGTGGGCAACCGGGTGTTCGTGCTCGATGGCGACGTGGCCTCGAGCGCGGGGGTCACGACCGGCATCGACCTGGCCTTGCACCTCATCGCCCAGGAGTGCGGCGCGCCGCTGGCCGCACGTGTGGCGCAAACCATGGTCGTGGCCCTGCGCCGCGGCCCCAACGACCCGGAGCTCTCGCCGTTCCTGGCCCACCGCGGCCACGTCCACGCCGCCTTGCACCGCGTGCAGGACGCCGTGTGTGCCGAGCCGCAGCAGGACTGGACGCTGGCCCGCATGGCTGCCGTCGGCCACACCTCGGCGCGCCACCTCACGCGCCTGTTCGTCGAACACGCGGGAACGGCGCCCATGGTCTACGTGCGGCGGATCCGGTTGGCCCTCGCGCAGGCGGCGCTGGCCTCGGGCCAGGGGGTCACGAGGGCCGCGGAGATCGCCGGCTTCTCGTCGGACACCCAGTTGCGCCGGGCCTGGCGCAGTCTGGGCCTCGCCGGCCGGCCGTCCGAATCGCTACAAATCCGCTAGCGACGGCCCCGCATCCGGGCTTTCGTTGTGGACGGCTGCCCAAATTTGTAGCAGACTGGCCCTCCCCCGGGACGAGGAGACGGTTTCCATGCCTGTGATCGCGGTCGTCAACCGCAAGGGCGGCAGCGGCAAGAGCACCTTCGCGGCGCACGTCGCGGCCTGGTGCGCGCGCGCGGGCCACGCCGTGATGCTGGGCGACGTCGACCGCCAGCAATCGAGCCGCAACTGGCTGCGGCGCCGTCCTTCCGACCTTCCCGCCATCGCGCCCTGGGCGATGGACCAGAACACCTTGCGCGTGCCCACGGGCATCAGCCACGTCGTGCTCGACACGCCCGGCGGCCTGCACGGCTTCGAGCTGGCGCGCGTCGTGATGTTCGCCGACGCGATCGTCATGCCGGTGTGCCCGTCGATGTTCGACCGCGAATCGGCCGCGCTGTGCCACGCGGAACTGATGGCGCTGCCGCGCGTGGCCAATGGCCGCTGCCGCATCGGCGTGGTCGGCATGCGCATCGACGGCCGCACCAACGGCGCCGAGGTGATGCGCGCCTGGGCCGACGCGATGGGCATCCCCTTCCTGGGCGTGCTGCGCGAGACGACGGTCTACACACGGGCGCTGGAACGCGGGCTGACGATCTTCGACGTGAAGCCGGCGCAGGTCGCCACCGACCTGGGCCAGTGGCAAAGCATCCTCGAGTGGCTGGAACCGGTGATCTCCCCGCCGCAAGCGGCGAACGACGGGCCGGTGATCCGCACGCAGGCGCCCACGCGCATCGCGTCGGCCCGTCCGGAGAACCTGATGCCCGCGCAGGACTCGCTGGTGCACGGCACGCGGCTGTCGGGTGTTTCGGCGACGCGCACGGAACACCGTGCGGTGGCGGGAACGCTGGCGGGATCGCGCACGCAAGTCCCGCAGTTCCTCAAGCGTTAGACGACGCTGGATCCCGGCCTGCGCCGGGATGACACGCCTGCGCGGCGTGTCAGCTTTTTTCCCTGCGCAGGTTCGCGACGCGGTCGGCGATCGAGTCGATGTCCAGCGCATCCTGCGCGTGGACCAGGTACGTCTCCAGGTCCACCACCGCCAATTGCGAATGCCCTTGCTCCGCATGCGCGAGGCCGCGGTCGCGGTACTCGGCCCAGGCATCGGGCAACAGCACCAGCAAGCGGTCCTCCACCGCGATGAGGCGCTGCCAGTCCTCTTGCGACTGGTGGATTTCCTTCAGGTTGCGCAGCATGCGCGCCACGATGTCGCGCGCCGGCGCGGCCTGCAGGTACAGGCCCAGCGGCACCTCGAAGTCGTCGATGAGGCCGCTGCGGCGCTTGTAGGGCTCCAGCCTTTCCTCGAGCTCCTCGCGCGAGAGCGACTGGCCCGTGAACGGGTCGATCACGACCTGCCCCTTGGGCAGGTTCACCTTGACCATGAAGTGCCCCGGGAAGCACACGCCGCGCGCGTGCAGGCCCAGGCCCTGCGCGAGCTCGATCCACAGCACCGCCAGCGCGATCTGGTTGCCGCGGCGCGTGCGCAGCACCACGTTCAGGTAGCTGTTGTCGGGGTCGCAGTAGTCGTTGACGTTGCCGCCGAAGCTCAGGTCGCGGAAGAAGAACTGGTTGAGCGCGCGCAGCCTTTGCAGGGCGGCGGCGTCGGCGGGCAGGCGGCGCTTCAGGCGTGCGAGCAGCTGGTCGACGTCGCCCAGCACCTGCTGCACGTCGAGGTCAGGGTATTCGTCCTGCGCGATGCTGCAGGCGGCTTCGAGCAGCGGGAACTCGTCGTCGCTTTGCACGAGAGCACTGAAGTACTCCAGCGGCGTCGGCGGCGTGAAATTCAACAGCATGGTTCTTTGTAGTGGAGGCCCCCCTGCCCGTCAAGGCAGGGAAGTCCGCGCATCCCGCTTAGTGCGCGATAAATTGGCGAAGTTTCAAGCCGGCCGCCCAAAGGGCGGCGAAGTAGATCGCGCCGGCGGCCGCGAGCAGGCCCGCGAGCAAGGCCGCGCGTTGCAACGCTTCGGCGCGCAACGCCAGCCATGCAAAGGCGGAAGCACCCCACATCAGGAACACCGTCATGAGCGCCGTCGCCGCAACCACCTGCAGCAGGAAGCGCCCCCAACCGGGCGTCGGCTTGTAGGTGCCCCGGCGCAGCAGGCCGACGAGCAGCCAGCCGGCATTGAGCAGCGCACCGAGGCTGATGGACAGCGCCAGGCCGGCATGCCGCAGCCAGGGCACCAGCGCGATGTTCATGAGCTGCGTGATGACCAGCACCGCGATGGCGATGCGCACCGGCGTGCGGATGTCCTGGCTGGCGTAGAAGCCGGGCGCCAGCACCTTGATCGCCACGAGGCCCACGAGGCCGGCGCCGTAGCCGGCGAGCGCCAGCGCCACCTGCGTGACGTCGCTGTCCTTGAACGCGCCGTAGTGGAACAGCGTGGCGATCAGCGGCACGTTGAAGACCAGGAGCGCGAGCGAGCTCGGCACCGCGAGCAGGACCACGAGGCGCAAACCCCAATCGAGCATCGCGGAGTAGCGCGCGTCGTCGCCGCCGGCGCGCGCGCCCGCGAGCTGCGGCATCAGCACCACGCCGAGCGCGACGCCGAGCAGCGCGGTGGGGAACTCCATGAGGCGGCCGGCGTAATCCAGCCACGTCACGTTGCCGGGGCCCAGCCACGAGGCGATCTGCGTGTTGATCATCAGCGAGATCTGCGAGACGCTGACGCCCAGCAACGCCGGCGCCATCAGCGCCGCCACGCGCCGCACGCCGGGCTCGGCCATCGCGCTGCGCAGCGTCTTCCACCCCAGGCCGATCCGTGGCAGCAGGCCCATGCGCAGCAGCGCCGGCACCTGCACGGCCAGCTGCAGCACGCCGCCCAGCATCACGCCGCCGGCCATCGCGTAGATCGGCTCGATGCCCATGCTGCGGAACCACGGCGCGCCCAGCCAGGCCGCGAGGATCATCGCCACGTTCAGCAGCACCGGCGTGGCCGCCGGCACCGCGAAATGTTTCCACGTGTTCAGGATGCCGGCGGACAGTGCCACCAGCGACATGAAGGCGATGTACGGGAACATCCAGCGCGTCATGAAGACGGCCGCCTCGAAGCTGTGGGGCGTGTTCTTGAACCCGCTGGCGAGCAGCCACACCAGCACCGGCGCGCCGGCCACGCCGATCACGCAGGTGACCAGCAGGGCCCACGCCAGCACCGTGGCCACGCCGTCGATCAGGCGGTGGGTGGCTTCCTCGCCGTCCGTTTCCCGGGAGTGGGCCAGCGCCGGCACGAAAGCCTGGCTGAAGGCGCCCTCGGCAAAGAGCCGGCGGAACAGGTTGGGGATGCGGAATGCGACGTTGAATGCGTCGGTCAACCCGCTGGCGCCGAAGGTGGCCGCCATGAGCAGGTCGCGGACCAGCCCCGTGATGCGCGACGCCAGCGTGAGCAGCGAGACGGTGGATGCGGCTTTGAACAGGCTCATCGGCAGCGCGCCAGTGTACCCGCCGCTATAATGGTGGGCTTTGCTGGCAACATCCTCAGACACTTAAGGACACATTTACATGGCCGCTGGAAAACCCAAGAAAAAGAACCCGCGACTGGCCTCGGGCCGGAAGCGCGCACGCCAGGACGTCAAGCTGAACGCAGCGAACACGTCCCTGCGCTCCAAGTACCGCACCGCGGTGAAGAACGTCGAGAAGGCCGCCGCCACCGGCGACAAGGCCAAGACCGCCGAAGCCTTCTCGAAGGCCCAGAGCATCATCGACACCGTGGCCGACAAGCAGATCTTCCACAAGAACAAGGCCGCTCGCGACAAGAGCCGCCTGGCCGCCCGGGTCAAGACCCTGGCCACCGCCGCCTGACGATTCAGGCAAACAGCCCGCAGGCCCGAAAGGCTTGTGCCGTTTGAAACGGGTGCGCTGCCAGCAAAGTGACAAAGGGGCCTTCGGGCCCCTTTTGTCATCCCGGCGCAGGCCGGGATCCAGTGTCTTTCTCGTCCGGCATCAGGCAGGCTTCGCCGTACTCGAGGTTGTTGTCCTTGGCGAAGTTCACGACGAAGTCCCAGGCCATGGGGTCGGCCTCGCGCAGCTCCATGCTGCACACCACGCACTTGACGCCGTTGACCACGGTGGGGAAGCACCAGGGCGAATAGCTCAGGTGGCTGCCGGGCTGCACGCCGCCGGGGCGGAAAGAGCTCATCACACCGGCCAATCGCTCGGCCCAGTCGCTCGGGCGAAACGTCTTGCCGTCGCGCGTGACGCCCTGGATGAAGATCTGTTTCGCCATTTTTTGCAGCGCAGCAGGAAATTGTACTCTTATATAAGACCTGGCCCTTTCAGCCCGCTGTCACGGGGCATCGGTCTGATGCGGAATCGGCAACCAAGGGCCGCGACGCGTGTGCCTAGAATTGGGCCTCAGCGGCTCACTCGTTGGGCCGATTTCTTTTTCTGGACCTGGAAAGGACCGTTTCGATGATCGAGGCTGCATCGCCCCACACCATGAACACCTACGGCCGGCTGCCGATCGCGCTGTCGCATGGCCGAGGCGTGCGCGTGTGGGACGTGAACGGCCGCGAGTACCTGGACGCCCTCGCCGGCATCGCCGTGAACACGCTGGGCCACGCCCACCCGAAGCTGGTGGCGGCGCTGCAGGACCAAGTGGCCAAGATCATCCACTCGTCCAACTACTACCACGTGCCCAACCAGGAAAAGCTGGCGGCCAAATTGGTCGAGCTCTCGGGCATGACCAACGCGTTCTTCTGCTGCACGGGCCTGGAGGCCAACGAGGGCGCGATCAAGCTCGCGCGCAAGTTCGGCCACGACAAGGGTATCGAGACGCCGCAGATCGTGGTGTACGAGAAGGCCTTCCACGGACGCAGCATCGCCACGCTGTCGGCCACGGGCAACGAGAAGGTGCAGAAGGGTTTCGGCCCGCTGGTGCCCGGCTTCATCCGCGTGCCGCTCAACGACATCGAGGCCCTGAAGCAGAAGACCGCCAACAACAAGAGCGTGGTGGCCGTGTTCTTCGAGACCATCCAGGGCGAAGGCGGCGTGAACCCGATGCGCGTCGAGTACCTGAAGCAGGTGCGCGAGCTGTGCACGCAGAACGACTGGCTGCTGATGATCGACGAGGTGCAGTGCGGCATGGGCCGCACCGGCAAGTGGTTCGCGCACCAGTGGGCCGGCATCGTGCCGGACGTGATGCCGCTGGCGAAGGGCCTGGGCTCGGGCGTGCCCGTGGGGGCCGTCGTCGCCGGCCCCAAGGCCGCCAACATCTTCCAGCCGGGCAACCACGGCACTACTTTCGGCGGCAACCCGCTCGCCATGCGCGCGGGTGTCGAGACGATCCGCATCATGGAAGAGGAAGGCCTGCTCGCCAACGCCGCCCGCGTCGGCGCGCACCTGAAGGAGGCGCTGGGCAACGAACTCGGGTCGCTGGAAGGCGTCACCGAGATCCGCGGCCAGGGCCTGATGCTGGGCATCGAGCTGGACAAGCCCTGCGGCGTGCTCACGCAGCGCGCCTGCGACAACGGCCTGTTGATCAGCGTGACGGCCGACAGCGTCATCCGCCTGGTGCCCCCGCTGATCCTCACGGTGGCGGAAGCCGACGAGATCGTCGCGAAGCTCGTGCCGGTGGTGAAGCAGTTCCTGGCGGAGCCCTGAGCATGGCTGCGATCAAGCACTACCTGCAGTTCTCGGATTTCACCGCCGACGAATACGCGTGGGTCTTCGCGCGCGCCGCGGAGATCAAGCGCAAGTTCAAGGCCTACGAGAAGTACCACCCGCTCGCCGACCGCACGCTGGCGATGATCTTCGAGAAGGCCTCCACGCGCACCCGCGTGAGCTTCGAGGCCGGTATGTACCAGTTGGGCGGCAGCGTCGTGCACCTCACGACCGGCGACAGCCAATTGGGCCGCGCGGAACCCATCGAGGACAGCGCGCGCGTGATCAGCCGCATGGTCGACCTGGTGATGATCCGCACCTTCGGGCAGGACAAGATCGAGCTGTTCGCGCAGCACTCGCGCGTGCCCGTGATCAACGGCCTGACCAACGAGTTCCATCCGTGCCAGGTGCTCGCGGACATCTTCACGTTCATCGAGCAGCGCGGCTCGATCCAGGGCAAGGTCGTCGCATGGGTGGGCGATGGCAACAACATGGCCAACACCTGGCTGCAGGCCGCCGACCTGCTCGGCTTCAAGGTGCACGTCTCCACACCCCACGGCTACGAGGTGGACCAGGCCCTCGCCGGCATCCGCAGCGCCCAGAGCTACAAGGTCTTCAAGGACCCGATGCAAGCCTGCGCCGGCGCGGACCTCGTCACCACCGACGTGTGGACCAGCATGGGCTACGAAGCCGAGAACGAAGTGCGCCGCAAGGCCTTCGCGGATTGGTGCGTCGACACCGAGATGATGAAGGCCGCCAAGCCCGATGCGCTTTTCATGCACTGCTTGCCTGCGCATCGCGGCGAGGAAGTGGAAGCGGACGTGATCGACGGTCCGCAGTCGGTCGTGTGGGAAGAGGCGGAGAACCGGATGCACGTGCAGAAGGCTTTGATGGAGTACCTCCTTCTCGGTCGCGTGTGATTCGATGCAGGGTGGCGGGTGCGGCGGCACTCTGTTGCCCGAATGTCCTCCGCCGCGGCCCGGCCAACCACACGCTAGTTCGCTAGCGGCGAGGACATCCGCATTCCCGGACGCGGCGCGATCTTCCCCAGCTTGACGAGGCGCGCTTCGACGGCCCACGCGGTGCGCCCCATCTCCAGTGCGATGTCGCGCACATCGATCCCCGCGGAAAACGCGGACTCGAGCTTGCCGTCTTCCTGTGCCGACCAGGGCTTGCCGGCATTCGGCGGCGGCTCGCGGCGCGCCTTTGCGGGCTGGCCGTCCAGCGCCTGCGACACCGCGAACAGCGCGCGGATGACGGGCGGGGCGTTGTAGGGGCTGTCTTCCGGCATGACCTCGCCGGTGACGGGATGGATGCCCTGCGCGAGGGTGTCGATAATCTGGCGCGCGGCTTGAAGTTCCATGATGATCCTCCAGGTTGATGAACACTGTATCGGCGTACAGTTCGCCTGCAACGCAAGGCGCGGCGCGGCCGTTGACGGACATGGGCGCTGACCGGGTTCACCCTTGCCTCGAATGTGGGGCGTGCTGCGCGTCGTTTCGCGTGGATTTCGCGGCACAGGAAAGCGAGGCGCACGGCGGGCGCGTTCCCGAGGGGCTTGCGGTCGAGGTGACGCCTTCGATGTGCCGCATGCGCGGCACCGACCACGCCCGCCCTCGCTGCGCCGCACTGGTGGGGCGCGTTGGCGAGCGGGCGAGTTGCGGCATCTACGAGTGGCGGCCTTCGCCATGCCGCGAGTTCGAAGCCGGAAGCGATGCATGCAACAACGCCCGTGCGCGCCATGGCCTCGCAGCGATCGATTGTTGGAATTAACCGACACCACGACCTTTCCGCCCGGCGCACACTCCGCCGCATGAAAAAGAGGCTCTGGGACATCTCGCCGCCGGTGGCGCCCGGCTCGCCGGTGTTTCCCGGCGACACGCCCTACGCGCAGGAATGGTCCGCGCAGATCGGGCCGGGCTGTCCCGTCAACGTCAGCCGCATCACCTTGTCGCCGCACGTGGGCGCGCATGCCGATGCGCCGCTGCACTACGGCAACGAAGGCACGACCATCGGCGAGGTGGACCTCGATGCGTACCTCGGCCCGTGCCGCGTGATCCATGCGATCGGCTGCGGGCCGCTCGTCGAGTGGCGTCACATCGAGCACGCGGTGCGCGAACTGCCGTCGCGCGTGCTCGTGCGCACGTATGACCATGCGCCGGTCGATCGCTGGGATGAACAGTTGTCGGCCTACGCACCCGAAACGATCGAGAAGCTGGCCGCACGCGGCGTGAAGCTTGTCGGCATCGACACCGCCAGCATCGACCCCGCGCCAAGCAAGACGCTGGACAGCCACCAGGTGATCCGGCGCCTGGGCTTGCGCGTGCTGGAGAACCTGGTGCTCGACGACGTCCCCGAAGGCGACTACGAACTGATCGCCCTCCCCCTGAAGCTGATGGCCGCCGACGCGTCGCCCGTGCGCGCGGTGCTGCGCGAACTGACATGACCACCTTGCAAAACTGCCTCGCGCTCGATGCGCAGGACCCGCTGCGCGCCCTGCGCAACTTGTTCGTGATCCCCGAGGGCGTGATCTACCTGGACGGCAATTCGCTGGGCGTGATGCCCAAGACCGTGCCGCAGCGCATCGCGCAGGCCGTGAGCGAGGAATGGGCCGAGGGCCTGATCCGCTCGTGGAACGCCGCCGGCTGGTACGAGATGCCGCAGCGCCTGGGCGACAAGATCGCGCCGCTGGTCGGTGCGCGTGACGGCGAAGTGGTCGCGACGGACACGACTTCGATCAACCTCTACAAGGTGCTCAGCGCGGCGATCACCATCGCGCAGTCGCGCGACAAGTCGGCCCGCGTCATCGTCAGCGAGCGCGGCAACTTCCCCACCGACCTGTACATCGCGCAGGCGCTGTGCCGCGAGCGCGGATGCGAATTGCGCCTCGTCGACGACGGCGTGGTCGCGCCCGCGCTGGGGCCCGACGTTGCCGTGCTGATGCTCACCCACGTGAACTACCGCACCGGCGCGATGCTCGACATGGGCGCAATCACGCGCGCCGCGCACGCGGCCGGCATCCTCACGGTCTGGGACCTGTGCCACAGCGCCGGCGCAGTGCCGGTGGACCTGCACGCGGCCGATGCCGACTTCGCCATCGGCTGCGGCTACAAGTACCTCAATGGCGGCCCCGGTGCGCCCGCGTTCGTGTGGGTGCATCCGCGGCACCGCGACAAGTTCGAGCAGCCGCTGGCCGGCTGGTGGAGCCACGCGGCGCCCTTCGAATTCACGCACGAGTACCGCCCCGCCCCCGGCATCGCGCAGTACCTGTGCGGCACGCAGCCCGTGCTGTCGATGACGGCGCTCGAATGCGGGCTCGATGCCTTCACCGCGGCCGAAAGCCATGGCGGCATGGCGGCGATCCGTGCGAAGTCGCTGGCGCTCACCGACCTCTTCATCGCGCTCGTCGAGGAGCGCTGCGCAGGACACGGGCTTTCCGTCGTCACCCCGCGCGACCACGCCCTGCGCGGCTCGCAGGTGTGCCTGGCGCGGGGCGACGGGCCTTACGCCATCGTGCAGGCGCTGATCGCGCGCGGCGTGATCGGCGACTTCCGCGCACCGGACATCCTGCGCTTCGGCTTCACGCCGCTGTACACGTCGTTCGAGGACGTGTGGCACGCGGCGGAGCACCTTCAGCAGGTGCTCGAGAGCGGTGAATGGCGCAAGGACGAATTCAATCGCAGGAACGCGGTGACCTGATGGCGACCAAGAAACCCGAAGAGATCGTGCGCGCCGAAAACGCGCACACCGACTTCACCCAGTCCATGAGCTACGGCGACTACCTGCAGCTGGACAAGATCCTGTCGGCGCAGCAGCCGCTCTCGCCCGACCACAACGAGATGCTGTTCATCGTGCAGCACCAGACCAGCGAGCTGTGGATGAAGCTGATGCTGCACGAACTGCGCGCTGCGATCTCGGCCGTCGCCCGCGACGAGCTGGGCAGCGCCTTCAAGATGCTGGCGCGCGTGTCGCGGATCATGGAGCAACTGGTGCATGCGTGGGACGTGCTCGCGACCATGACGCCGCCGGAGTACAGCGCGATCCGTCCCTACCTGGGCCAATCCAGCGGCTTCCAGAGCGCGCAGTACCGCTGCGTCGAATTCGCGCTGGGCAACAAGAACGCGGCCATGCTCAAGCCGCACGAGCACCGGCCCGACCTGCACGAGCAGGTGCGCTTGTTCCACGAGTCGCCATCGCTGTACGACGAGTCGCTGCGGCTGCTGGCGGCGCGCGGACTGCCGATCCCGGCGTCGCACACGCAACGCGACTGGACGCAGCCGTACGTGGAGAGCGACCAGGTCGAGCAGGCGTGGCTCAAGGTCTACCGCGAGAACGACAAGTACTTCGACCTGTACCAGCTGGGCGAGGAACTGACGGACCTGGAGGACGCCTTCCGCCTCTGGCGCTTCCGCCACGTCACCACGGTGGAGCGCATCATCGGCTTCAAGCGCGGCACCGGTGGCACGGGTGGCGTGAGCTACCTGCGCAAGATGCTCGACGTCGTGCTGTTCCCCGAGATCTGGAAACTCCGGACGAACCTCTAGCGCGCGTACAGCCAGGGCTGGTCGAGCAGCTTCTGCCCCGCGACGAGCATCGCCGCGTCGCGCGCGAACCGCAGCGGGCCGCTCGCATGGAAGATCGTCGCGTTGCGCCGCGCACGCTCCTGCACCAGGGCACAGCGCCGCCAGCGCGCCTCGGCATACCGCTGCAGCGCGCCGGGCACCGAGGCGGGCGTGGCGTCGGCGAGGACTAGCGCGAGGTCCTGCGCATCCTCGATCGCCATGCCCGCGCCCTGCGCCAGGTACGGCAGCATGGGATGCGCGGCGTCGCCCAGCAGCGCGACACGGCCCTTCGCCAGCTCGCGCGCACCCGCCACCGGCGGCCGGTCGTGCAGGGACCACACGCCCCAGCCCGGCATCGCATCGAACAACTGGTGCAAGGCGCAGCACATGCCGTGCATCGCCGGCAGCAGGTCCGATTCCGCGCCGACGGCGTCCCAGCCCTGCGCGGGGACCTGGCTCGCGCGTTCCAGCAAGGCGACCACGTTGAGCTGCTCGCCGCCGCGCACCGGGTATGCCACGACGTGCATACGCGGCGCGAGCCAAACCGTCACTTCCACGCTTCGCAGGGCCGGCGGCAGGCACGGTTGCAGCGCGAGGGCCCGGTAGGCGAAGTGGCCCGTCGCTTGCGCGGGCCCGTCGTCGGCCACGAGGCGGCGCAGCGTGCTCCACACGCCGTCGGCCGCGGCCAGGGCGTCCGCTTCCACGCTCTGTCCGTTCGACAGCTGCATGCGAACGCGCGCGTCCATCGCGACCTCGGCCACCGCGGCATCCACGTGCAAGTCCACGCCGGCTTCGCGCGCCGCGTCCAGCAACAGGTGCTGCAGGTCCGCGCGGTGCAAGGTGAGGTACGGCGCGCCGTAGCGCTGCTCGAAGTCACGGCCCAGCGGCATGCGGGCCAGCTCGCGCCCGTCCGCCGCATCGCGCACGACCAGCGCTTCGGGCGCAGCGGCGCAGGCGCGCAGGGCGGCGCCGAGCGACCAGGCCTCGAGGATGCGGGTGACGTTCGGCCCGAGCTGGATGCCCGCGCCCGTCTCGCTGAATTGCGGCGCGCGCTCGAACACGCGGGCCTCCATGCCCGCGCGGGCGCTGGCAAACGCCGCGGCAAGGCCGGCGATGCCACCCCCGGCGATCGTCAGCTCGATGGGCATGGGGGCATTCTGCCCGCCACGCGCGGTGAATTGGTCAGGCCGCTTTGGCGAGCGGCGGGCCGAACAGGACCTCGAGCAGGTTCGCCTCGGTCGCTTCGGACACGCGGTGCGTGATCGCGCGCTTGACCTGTCGGCACAGGTACTCGCTGACGCTGTGCGCCGTCTCGGCGCACTGGCCGATCAGGTCGATCTCGGGCACCGCGGGAACCGCGTGGACGAAACCGGCGACGCTGTCCGCGAGCTCGATGGCCGACCCCGGGCGCGGGCCCAGCACGACCGCGATCTTCTGCACGTTCCTGAGCGATTCGCGCACCATGCGGTGCCCCAGCGCGCGGCGCGACAGCACCTGCACGCGGGTAGGCTCGCCGTCGATCGGCAGGTCCACGTAGACCGCGCCCACGTCGCGCGTCGTGAGGTCGGAGTTGGCAAAGCGCTGGTAGACCATGGGCGCACCGAACCGGTCGGCGAGCTTGCGGACGAAATCGATGGAGCGGGTGTCGTCGGCGCCGACCAGCGCGACGCGCCGGGCCGGGTGCGCCTCGCCCAGCGCGCAGGGCTCGGCCAGGCGGCGCCACATTTCCTTCGGCTCCAGCAGCGGCCGCGCATGCTCCACCGCCTCGATGCGGCGCGCGAAATCGGCGGGCGTCTCGGGCCACTGCGTGGTCATCACCGTGAGCGCTTCCTTCAGCGTCGCGGCGCCCTTGCTGCGGTGGATGATGCGCGGCTGCACGTGCTTGCGCAGCTTCTTCGACGAGCGCGCCAGCACCGTGTCCACGGCTTCGTCGCTGCCTTCCAGCCACAGCAGGAACCAGCCGCTGGAATACATCAGCGAGGCGTGCAGGCCTTCCACGCGCTCGTTGACGGCGCGCTCGCGCGCGTCGAACAGTGCCTCCATGACGGAACCGCTGATGCGCGAAACACTGGCCCGCAGCACGCGGGTGACGATCTTGGGGGTGTTCAAGGGGGTCTTTTCCGGTCCGGGTCGCCTCGTGGGCGGGGGTGGGACGGGAGCGGATTATTTAGGCATGAAGTATTGCCGTCCAATGCATTGTGGGTCCAGAATCGATGCAGGGGGTGCATAGCGTGGACCTGAGGCGCCTGCAACACGTCGTCGCGCTGGCCGACGAATCCAACTTCCGCCGGGCGGCGGAGCGGGTGCACCTGAGCCAGCCCGCCTTCAGCCGCAGCATCCAGGCCGCCGAGAAGGAGCTGGGGCTCAGGCTCTTCGACCGCGGCGCCCTGGAGGCGCGGCCGACCCCCGCCGGCACCTTCTTCGTCGAGCGCGCCCGGGCCCTGTTGCACCAGAGCGAGCGTCTCGAGCGCGACATGGCGATGTTCCGTGAGCGCGAGATCGGCGACGTTACTTTCGGCACGGGGCCGTTCCCCGCGGCCACGCTGGTGCCCCTGGCGCTCGGCGAGCTGCGCAAGCGCTACCCGCACGTTGCCGTGCGCGTTCGCATGGGCAACGCGCAGGACCTATTGGACTGCGTGGAGCGCGAGGAGCACGAGTTCTTCGTCGCGAATGCGCGGCGCGTGCCGCGCGGCGGCATTTTCCAGGTGCGCAGCCTCGGGCGCATGCGCGGGGGCTTCTACGTGCGGCGCGGGCATCCGCTGCTGGGGCGCAAGCACCTGAAGATGCCCGACCTGCTGCCCTTCGGCATCGGCACAGGCCGCCTGCCGGACGACGTGACCGTGCAGTTCGTGCGCATGATGGGCCTGGCCGACGGCACGCCGCTGCCCATCGCCGTCGAATGCGACGACGTGCACCTGCTCAAGCAGGTGGCACTGGGCAGCGACACGGTCATCATCGGCACCGACGACCTGCTCGCCGTGGAGATCGGGGCCGGGCGCCTTGTGCCGTTGAACGTCGAGGACTTCGCCGCGGAGTTCTCGCATTCGCAGATCGGCGTGGTGTCGCTGGCGGGGCGCACGCCCTCGCCCGCCGCCGCCTACCTGATGGACGCCCTCGCGCAGATCGCGAAGGCGCAGGCGATCACGAGCTGAGGAGCTGGCGCAGGACGAAGGGAAGGATGCCGCCGTGGCGGTAGTAGTCCACCTCGATCGGCGTGTCGATGCGCAGCGTCGCCACGAACTCCTGCTTGCTGCCGTCGGCGCGCGTCACCACCACCTTCGCGTCGCTCTGCGGGCGCAGGTTCGGGTCGGGGATCACGTCGACCCACTCGCTGCCGTCCAGGCGCAGCGACTGCCAGGTGTCGCTGCCCTTGAACTGCAGCGGCAGCACGCCCATGCCCACCAGGTTGCTGCGGTGGATGCGCTCGAAGCTGCGCGCCACCACGGCCTTGATGCCGAGCAGTTGCGTGCCCTTGGCCGCCCAGTCGCGCGACGAGCCCGTGCCGTATTCCTCGCCCGCGAAGATCACCGTGGGCCGGCCCTCGGCCATGTACTTCATCGCCGCGTCGAAGATGAACATCTTCTCGGCGTTGCCCTTCGAGTCGCGGTGCACCGTGACGCCGCCTTCCTCGCGTGAGCCGTCGTCGCGCGCCGGGATCATCAGGTTCTTGATGCGCACGTTGGCGAAGGTGCCGCGCATCATCACCTCATGGTTGCCGCGGCGCGAGCCGTAGCTATTGAAGTCGGGCTTCATCACGCCGTGCTCCAGCAGCCACTGGCCGGCGGGCGAGCTCTCCTTGATGGAGCCCGCGGGCGAGATGTGGTCGGTGGTGATCGAGTCGCCGAAGAGCGCCATGATGCGCGCCTGCTTCACGTCGTAGCTGGCGCCTTGCGCCGTCGGCGGGGCCAGGGTGAAGCCATCGAAGAGCGGGGGCTCGGCGATGTAGGTGCTCTTGGGCCAGTTGTAGGTCTCGCCGCTCACGCCGTGGATGTCCAGCCACAGCTTGCCCGGCTTGCTCTTGACGTTGCCATAGTTCGCCTGGAAAGCCTTGCCGTCCATGGCGTACTTCAATAGCTTGTGGATCTCTTCGCTCGCCGGCCAGATGTCGCCCAGCCACACGTCCTTGCCGCCCGTGCCCTTGCCGACCGGTTCGGTCATCAGGTCCTTGAGCACGGTGCCTGCAATGGCATAGGCCACCACGAGCGGCGGTGAGGCCAGGAAATTCGCCTTGATGTTCGGGTGGATGCGCGCCTCGAAGTTGCGGTTGCCCGAGAGCACCGCGGCGCAGACGAGGTCGTTCTTGGTGATCGCCTCGTTGATCTCGGGCGCCAGGTCGCCCGAGTTGCCGATGCAGGTGGTGCAGCCGTAGCCCACCACCGCGAAGCCCAGCTTCTCCAGGTAGGGGATCAGCCCGGCTTTCTCGAGGTACTCGGTGACGATGCGCGAGCCCGGGCCCAGCGATGTCTTCACGTGCGGCTTGACGCGCAGGCCCGCCTCCACCGCCTTCTTCGCGAGCAAGCCGGCAGCCAGCATCACGCCGGGGTTCGACGTGTTCGTGCAGCTCGTGATGGCCGCGATCAGCACGTCGCCATTGCCGATCGTGATGTCCCGCGCCACGGCCGGTGCTGAGGGGGCTTCGTGCTGCGCGGCGGCGAGCGTGGGCTTGTTCGACTCCATCTCCGCCACGAACGCCGGGGCCGCCGGCTTCACCGGCGGGTTCGCGGGAATCTTCGGGTCGGGCGTTTCGCCGCCGGGGTGGATCAGGGTGCGCGTCTGCAGCACGTCCGCCGGCTTGTTGAAGCCGTTGTCGGCCGCGGGCTTGCTGAACAGGTCGATGAAGCGCGACTTCACGCTGCCGATCTCGATGCGGTCCTGCGGCCGCTTCGGGCCCGAGAGGCTGGGCGTGACGTCGCCCAGGTCCAGCGAGACGACGGTCGAATAGTCGATGTCGCCGGGCATCGGCACGCCGAACAGGCCCTGTGCCTTGAAGTAGCCCTCGATCGCCGCGAGCTGCTCCTTCGTGCGGCCCGTGCCCTCGTAGTAGTCGATGGTCTTGTCGTCGATCGGGAAGAAGCCCATGGTGGCGCCGTACTCGGGCGCCATGTTGCCGATGGTGGCGCGGTCGGGCACGGCCAGCGTGCGCGTGCCTTCGCCGAAGAACTCGACGAACTTGCCCACCACCTTGTGCTTGCGCAGCAGCTCGGTGACCGTGAGCACGAGGTCGGTGGCCGTGCAGCCTTCGCGCAGGCGCCCCGTCAGCTCGAAGCCCACGACGTCCGGCGTGAGCATGTAGACGGGCTGGCCGAGCATCGCCGCTTCGGCCTCGATGCCGCCGACGCCCCAGCCCACCACGCCGATGCCGTTGATCATGGTCGTGTGGCTGTCGGTGCCCACCAGCGTGTCCGGATAGAACACGCCGTTCGCATCGGACATCACGCCGCGCGCGAGGTATTCCAGGTTCACCTGGTGCACGATGCCGAAGCCCGGCGGCACGACGCCGAAGGTCTTGAAGGCCTGCATGCCCCACTTCATGAACTGGTAGCGCTCGCGGTTGCGCTGGAACTCCAGCTTCATGTTCAGGTCCAGCGAATCGCGCGTGCCGTAGTGGTCCACCATCACCGAGTGGTCGACGACCAGGTCCACCGGCACCAGCGGCTCGACCTGCCCGGGCTTCTTGCCCAGGCGCCCCGCGGTGCTGCGCATGGCCGCCAGGTCCGCCAGCAGCGGCACGCCGGTGAAGTCCTGCAGCACCACGCGCGCGACGACGAAGGGGATTTCCTCGGTGCGGTCGGCGTTGGGGAACCAGTTGGCCACCTCGCGCACGTGCTCGGCGGTGACCTTCTTGCCGTCGCAGTTGCGCAGCACCGACTCGAGCACGATGCGCATCGAGACGGGCAGGCGGCCGATCTTCGGGTACTGCTTCGCCAGCTCGGGCAGCGAGTAGTACCGCCCCGTCCTGCCGCCGCCGGCCTTGAAAGTCTTGAGGGTGTTTTCGAAGGCGTGGGGCATGGCGGGACCTTTCTTAGTCTTCTTCCTGCGGCAGGTAGCGTACGGCGAGCACGCCGTGGATGGCCCTGAGCTGCGCCATGACCGCGTCGCCCACGGGGCTGTCCACGTCGACGAGCGTGTAGGCCATCTCGCCGCGCGACTTGTTCACCATGTTGTGGATGTTCAAGCCCGCCTGCGCCATCGTGGTGGAGATCTGCCCCAGCATGTTCGGCACGTTGGCGTTGGCGATGGCCAAACGGTAGCGCGATTCGCGCGGCATCTGCACGTTGGGAAAGTTCACGGAGTTCGTGATGTTCCCGTGTTCGAGGTAGTCGCGCAGCTGGTCGGCCACCATCACGGCGCAGTTCTCCTCCGCCTCGCGCGTCGATGCGCCCAGGTGGGGCAGCGCCACCACGCGCGGGTGCGAGAGGATGGCATCGGCCGGGAAGTCGCAGACGTACCAGGCGAGCTGCTTCGCATCGAGCGCCTTGAGCGCCGCCGCGTCGTTCACCACGCCGTCGCGCGAGAAGTTCAGCAGCACGCTGCCCGGCTTGAGCAGCGCGATGTTCTTGTCGTTCACCAGGTCGCGCGTGGCTTCGACCAGCGGCACGTGCAGGCTGATGAAGGTGGCGTTCTTCAGCACGTCGGCGACGCTCGTGGCCTTCTTCACCTGCGCGGGCAGGCTCCAGGCTGCGTCGACCGTGATTTCGGGGTCGTAGCCCAGCACGTTCATGCCGAGCTTGATGGCGGCATCCGCGACCAGACAACCGACCTTGCCGAGGCCAACGATGCCGAGCGTCTGCCCCGCGAGTTCAAAGCCGGCGAAGTCCTTCTTGCCCTCTTCGACGCGCTTGTCGAGGTCCGCGGCTTTCGCGTCGAGCCCGCCAACGAACGACAGCGCGGGCGCCAGGTTGCGCGCGGCCATCAGCATGCCGGCCAGCACGAGCTCCTTCACCGCGTTCGCGTTGGCGCCGGGCGCGTTGAACACGGGCACGCCGCGGGCGCTCATCGCCTTGGTGGGGATGTTGTTCGTGCCCGCGCCCGCACGGGCGATCGCCTTGACGCTCGGTGCGATCTCCAGCGAATGCATGTCCGCCGAGCGCACGAGCACGGCGTCGGCATTCGCCATGTCCTTGCCCGTCACGTACTTGCCTTCGGGCAGGCGCTGCAGGCCCTTCTCCGAAATCTGGTTCAACACCAGGACACGATAGGGCGAGCGGCTAGCCATGCTGCGCCTCGAATTCCTTCATGTACGCCACCAGCGCTTTCACGCCTTCGATGGGCATCGCGTTGTAGATCGACGCGCGCATGCCGCCGACCGAGCGGTGGCCCTTGAGCTGGATCATGCCCTTCGCCTGCGCGCCTTTCAGGAAGGCCTCGTCGAGCGAATCGTCCTTCAGCTTGAAGGGCACGTTCATCAGCGAGCGATCTTCCTTCGCGACAGGGTTCGAATAGAACTTGCTTTCGTCCAGGTAGTCGTACAGCACCTTGGCCTTGGCGCGGTTGTGTTCCTCCACGGCCTTCAGCCCGCCTTGCTGCTTGAAATGCTTGAAGACGAGGCCCGCGATGTAGATCGCATACGTGGGCGGCGTGTTGAACATCGAATCCGCTTCGGCCTGCAGCTTGTAGTTGAAGGCAGAGGGGCAAGCCGGGATGGCGTGGCCCAGAAGGTCGTCGCGCACGATCACCAGGGTGAGGCCCGACGGGCCCATGTTCTTCTGCGCACCGGCGTAGATGAGGCCGTAGCGGGCCACGTCGACGGGGCGCGACATGATGTCCGACGACATGTCCGCCACCAGCGGCACCTTGCCCGTGTCGGGCAGCCAGTGGTACTGAACGCCGCCGATGGTTTCGTTGGAGCAGATGTGCACGTACGACGCGCCTGCGTCGAGCTTCCACTCCGATTGCTTCGGGATGGCCGTGAACTTGCCGCCTTCGCCGCTCGCGGCCGTGTTGATCGTTCCGTACTTCTTGGCTTCGGTCGCCGACTTCTTCGACCAGTCACCGGTGATCACGTAGTCGGCCTTGCCGGTCGCGCCGATGAGGTTCATCGGCACGATGGCGTTTTCGCCGATCGCGCCGCCCTGCATGAAGAGCACCTTGTAGTTCGCGGGTACACCCATCAGCTCGCGCGCGAGCTGCTCGGCCTCGGCGTGGATCGCGATGAATTCCTTGCCCCGGTGGCTCATCTCCATCACGGACATGCCGCTGCCATGCCAGTCGAGCATCTCGCCGGCGGCCTGGCGCAGGACGGATTCGGGGAGGGTCGCGGGTCCGGGGCTGAAATTGAAGACGCGGGTCATCGGGGCTTTCTCTTCTCGTAGCGGGGGAGGAAATGGAGCTCCCCAGCATACAAGAATCGAATGTCCCCTAAGCCCAACCGGCCGGTCGGGAACGGAGCCCCGCCCACTGCAGTTCCGCGAGGATGACCACGGTGATGGCTTGTGCGATCACCCAGGCCTGGCCCGGCGCGGTCGGGTTGAGCGGCGCCGCCGCGAGCAGCGCGACGCAGCCGGCGGCCCAGCCGAAATTGCCGGCGACGAACAGCCACACGAAGCCGCGCGGGATGACCTCGCGCGTGCCGATGAAGGCGACCACCGCGGCATAGGCGAGCAGGAACACGCCCGTACCCATCAGCAGCATCGCCGGCAGGCGGAACAGGTCGGCCAGCGTGGCGGCCAGCAGCACCTGCACGGCGCCGGTCGCGACGCAGGAGGCGCTGTCGGCAAGCAGGACGTAGCGCAGGAACTTGGGGGAATCGACGATGGCCATGGTGGGCTCCTTGGGTTGGGATGCCCGCATCTTTCGCGGCCGCCGGCGTGGCGTCGATGACGTGGCAGGTAATGGCCCGCGCCGCGCCCGGCACTACCATCGCGCCATGGACACGATCGCTGCCCCTTCGCGCCGTGCCGCGCCGCGCGGCTTCGGCGACCACCTGCGCGACTGGCGCCAACGGCGGCGCCTGTCGCAGCTGGACCTGGCCCAGGACGCCGATATCTCCACGCGCCACCTGAGCTTCGTGGAAACCGGCCGCTCGATGCCCAGCCGCGAGATGGTGCTGCGCCTGGCCGAGCGCCTGGACGTGCCGCTGCGCGAGCGCAACGCGCTGCTGGTGGCTGCCGGGTATGCGCCCATGTACCGGGAGCGGCCCCTGGACGACCCGGCGCTCGCACCCGCGCGGCGGGCGATCGAGGCCTTGCTGAAAAGCCACGAGCCCCACCCCGCGCTGGCCGTGGACCGCCACTGGAACCTCGTCGCCGCCAACCGCATGCTGCCGCACCTGATGCAAGGCGCCGATGCGTCGCTGGTGCAGGCGCCCGTGAACGTGCTGCGGTTGTCGCTCCACCCGAAGGGGCTCGCGCCCAAGATCGCCAACCTGGGGCAGTGGCGCGCGCACATCTTCGAGCGGCTGCGCCACCAGGTGCAGGCTACCGGCGACGCCACGCTGGCGGCCCTGCTCGACGAGCTGCGCAGCTACCCGGTCCCCGAAGGCTGCGACGAGCACGTCGAGGGCGAGCTGCTCGGGGTGCTGATGCCGTTCCGCTTCCGCGGCGCCAGCGGCATGCTGAGCTTCATCAGCACCACGACGATCTTCGGCACGCCGGTGGACGTGACGCTGCAGGAGCTCGCGCTGGAAACCTTCTTCCCCGCCGACGAGGCCACGGCGCAGGCTCTGCGGCAGCTGCACGCGACGCTCTGATCCGCTGTCGGCGGCCACGCACAGCAAGCGCCGCGCCCAGACGACGGCGCCGCACGGGCGCGCGGTCCAGCATGGGTGCTTTCAAGGAGAGCCCCGTGACCGCGCATCCCGACCCGCACAAGAGACTCTGGGAAATCGTCAAGCACATCCGCTTCGGCATGCTCACGCACCGGCACGCCAACGGCAGCCTGCATGCGCATCCCCTCACCACGCAGAACAAGTCGCTGGAGCCGGACCTGATGCTGTACTTCTTCGTGTCGAAGAAGACCGAGCTGGGGCAGCGCCTGATGGCCGACGGCAACGTCAACGTGGCGTACGCCGACACGGCGAAAGACTGTTATGTCTCCATCACCGGGCAGGCGAGCATCAGCGAGGACATGCGCCTGAAGCAGCACCTGTTCAACGCGATGGCCAAGGCGTGGTTCCCGGGCGGCGCCGGCGACCCCGACCTGGAACTGGTGCAGGTGCGCATCCTGCACGCCGAGTACTGGGACGTGAAGGAGAGCAAGACGACGCAGCTGTTCAAGATGGCGAAGGCGGCCGTCACGGGCACGCCGCCCGACATGGGCGAGCACCGGGAACTGGAAGCCCACTGAAAGAAAAAGCGGCCCGCGGGCCGCTTTTCCATGGGCGCGGGTTCTTACGCCGCCACCTTGTCCGCCGCTTCCTTGAAGTCGGCGATCTGGTCGAAGTTCATGTACCTGTAGATCTTGTCGCCGTTGGCGCTGAGCACGTCCATGTCGGCCATGTACTCGTCCTTGGTCGGGATGCGGCCCAGGCGCGAGCAGATGGCCGCGAGTTCGGCGGAACCGAGGTACACGTTCGTGTTCTTGCCCAGGCGGTTCGGGAAGTTGCGCGTGGATGTCGACATCACCGTCGCGCCCTCGCGCACCTGCGCCTGGTTGCCCATGCACAGCGAGCAGCCGGGCATCTCCATGCGCGCGCCGGCCACGCCCAGCACGCCGTAGTGGCCTTCCTCGGTCAGCTGCTGCTGGTCCATCTTCGTCGGCGGTGCGACCCACAGCTTCACCGGGATGTCGCGCTTGCCTTCGAGCAGCTTCGACGCCGCGCGGAAGTGGCCGATGTTGGTCATGCAGGAGCCGATGAACACCTCGTCGATCTTGGCGCCGGCGACTTCCGACAGCGTCTTCACGTCGTCGGGATCGTTCGGGCAGGCGACGATGGGCTCGTGGATCTCGGCCAGGTCGATCTCGATCACCGCGGCGTACTCGGCATCGGCATCGCCTTCGAGCAGCTGCGGGTTCTTCAGCCAGGCTTCCTGCGCCGCGATGCGGCGGGCCAGCGTGCGCGCGTCGGCGTAGCCGTTGGCGATCATCCAGCGCATCAGCGTGATGTTGCTGTTGATGTACTCGATGATCGGTTCCTTGTTCAGCTTCACCGTGCAGCCGGCGGCGGAACGCTCGGCGGACGCGTCGGACAGCTCGAACGCCTGCTCCACCTTCAAGTCGGGCAGGCCCTCGATCTCGAGGATGCGGCCGGAGAAGATGTTCTTCTTGCCCTTCTTCTCCACCGTGAGCAGGCCCTGCTTGATGGCGTAGAGCGGGATCGCGTTTACGAGGTCACGCAGCGTCACGCCCGGCTGCATCTTGCCGCCCTTGAAGCGCACCAGCACCGACTCGGGCATGTCCAGCGGCATCACGCCGGTGGCGGCCGCAAACGCCACGAGGCCGGAGCCCGCGGGGAACGAGATGCCAATCGGGAAGCGCGTGTGCGAGTCGCCGCCCGTGCCCACCGTGTCAGGCAGCAGCAGGCGGTTGAGCCACGAGTGGATCACGCCGTCGCCCGGGCGCAGCGAGATGCCGCCGCGCGTGGAGATGAAGTCGGGCAGCTCGTGGTGCATCTTCACGTCCACCGGCTTCGGGTAGGCCGCCGTGTGGCAGAACGACTGCATGACGAGATCGGCCGAGAAGCCCAGGCACGCCAGGTCCTTCAATTCGTCGCGCGTCATCGGGCCGGTGGTGTCCTGCGAACCCACCGAGGTCATCTTCGGCTCGCAATACGTGCCCGGGCGCACGCCCTGGCCTTCCGGCAGGCCGCAGGCGCGGCCGACCATCTTCTGCGCCAGCGAGAAGCCCTTCTTCGTGTCCACGGGCGCCTGCGGCAGGCGGAACAGCGTGGAGGGCGGCAGGCCCAGCGCCTCGCGCGCCTTGGCCGTCAGGCCCCGGCCCACGATCAGCGGGATGCGGCCGCCGGCGCGCACTTCGTCGAAGAGCACCTCGCTCTTGACCTTGAACTCGGCGATCACCTCGCCGTTCTTCAACGCCTTGCCTTCGTAGGGGCGTAGCTCGACGACGTCGCCCATCTCCATCTTGCTCACGTCGAGCTCGATGGGCAGCGCGCCCGCGTCTTCCATCGTGTTGTAGAAGATCGGCGCGATCTTGCCGCCCAGGCACACGCCGCCGAAGCGCTTGTTCGGCACGTAGGGGATGTCCTCGCCGGTGAACCACAGCACGCTGTTGGTCGCCGACTTGCGCGAGGAACCCGTGCCCACCACGTCGCCCACGTAGGCGACGACATTGCCCTTGGCGCGCAGGTCCTGGATCAACTTGACCGGGCCGCGCTTGCCTTCTTCCTCGGGCGTGATGCCGGGGCGCGGGTTCTTGTGCATGGCCAGCGCATGCAGCGGGATGTCGGGGCGGCTCCACGCATCGGGCGCGGGCGAGAGGTCGTCGGTGTTGATCTCGCCGGATACCTTGAACACCGTGACCTTGATGCTTTGCGGAACTTCGGGGCGCGAGGTGAACCACTCGGCGTCGGCCCAGCTTTGCAGCACCGCCTTGGCATTGGCGTTGCCCTTGTCGGCCTTTTCCTTGACGTCGTGGAACTGGTCGAACATCAGCAGCGTCTTCTTCAGGCCGTCCGCGGCCACGCCGCCCACTTCCGGGTCGTCCAGCAGGTCGATCAGCGGGCTGATGTTGTAGCCGCCCAGCATGGTGCCCAGCAGCTCGGTGGCCTTCTCGCGCGAGATCACCAGGCACTTCTCGGTGCCGTGGGCCACGGCGGCGAGGTAGCTCGCCTTGACCTTGGCCGCGTCGTCCACGCCCGCCGGCACGCGGTGCGTGATCAGGTTGACCAGGAACTCGGCCTCGGCGGTGGACGGGTTCTTCAGCAGCTCGATCAGGTCCGAAGTCTGCTTGGCCGACAGCGGCAGCGGCGGGATGCCCAGGGCCGCGCGTTCGGCGACGTGTTCGACATAGGCTTGCAACATGGTTCTCTCCGTACGGTTTTCAGGGTTCGTCAGCTGCTCGCCGGCTTCGAAGCGGGCGCGGCGGGCGGCATGGTGATGGGGTCGGGCTGCTTGGGCGCCTCGAGGATGTTCACGGGGTTGGCCTTGAGCTTCTCGGCGAAGGTGACCTGCTCGGGGCTCTGGCACTCGTCGGCCAGGCGCTGGCCCAGCTTCTGGCTCATGAGCATGGACTTGTTCCCCAGCTGCAGCCACATCGCGCCGCGCTTCGGGTCCTCCAGGCGGATGGCGCCGGTGCGGCTTTCGACCGGGTGCATCGCGAAGCGGTGGCCCTTGGTCGTGACCAGGAAGAAGCCCTCCCGCTTCAGCGGCGTGACGGTGACCTTGGCGCCCAGTTCGCACGGGATGTCGCCGACGAAGACCCGCTTGGCGACTTCCAGGTCGGCATCCGTGAGCTTGACGTTCGGGTCGGCGTCGATGGGCGTGTTTTCCTCGACGGCCTTTTGCGCGGCCGGCGCGAGCTTCTTGTTCGCGCCCGGCGCGGGCGCTTTCTTGGCCGGCGGGGCCTGCTGCGCCAGGGCGAGCGCGGGGCTCAAGGCAATGGCGATGGCTGCGAGAAGGACTTTCATCATTTGTCTCCTGTGATCCAACCTGCTACTTCCGGGGGCAGCTTCCTGCCGGTCCGGTGCGCCCTCTCGAGCACCTGCCAGTAATACCGGTAGCTCGCCCGGTCTTCCAGTTTCCCGGCGTGGCTGATGGGCGCCCATTCGGCCGCCTGCGCGGCGACGAGGATGCCCGCAGCCGTGTCGATCTCCTTCGCCTGCGGCGCGAAAGCTTCGAGGATGGGCCGGATCTGGTCCGGGTGGATGCTCCACATGCGGGTGTAGCCGAGCTCGCGCGCCGCGCGCGATGCCGCGCGGCCCAGCGCCTTCGTGTCCTTGAATTCGGTGACGACGCCGTGCGACGGCACCTTGCCGTGCGCGTGGCAGGCGGATGAAATCTCCACCTTCGCGCGCACCACCAGCGGATGCGTGAACTGCCCTTCGATGCCCATGCCCTCGGACGGGATGGCGCCGCCGTGGGCGGAGACGAAATCCATCAGGCCGAAACTGAGCGACTGCACGCGCGGGTGCGCGGCGATATCGAAGGCGCGGTGCACGGCCGCCGGCGATTCGATCAACGCATGCACCGGCAGGTGCGCGGCGCCAGCGGCGTCGATGGCCTTGCAGGCGCGCACGACGTCCTCGACGCACTCGACCTTGGGCAGCATGATGTGCGCGAGCTTCTTGCCGGCCTTGCCTGCAATGAGCGCGACGTCCTGATCGAACACGGGATGGTCCACCGGGTGCACGCGCACGGCGACCCGTGCCTTCTCGCTCGCGAGCGACGCCAGCGCGACAACCAGCGCCGCATGCTCGGCCTCGCCGCCCACCGGCGCGCCGTCCTCGCAGTCCAGCGTCACGTCGAACACGCAGGCGCCGAACTCCTCGATCAACTCCTGCTGCAGCTGCAGGCTCTTGCGCATGCGCGCCTCGACGCCGCTGTAGTGGTCGCACACGGGCAGCACGACGGCGCCGGCCTGCGCGCCGAGCAGGGCCTCGCGGGGATGCACCCGGGCGTTCATTTCTTTACCGCCACGAAGAACAGGCGCGGGAAAGCGAGCAGGCGCTTGCCGTCGGCGCGCGCCGGGTAGGCGGCATCGATGCGGCGTTCGTATTCCGCGAGGAAGGCCTTGCGCGCCTCGTCGCCGTCCAGCGCCTCGAGGAAGGGTTTCAGTCCCGTGCTGCTCACCCATTCGACGATCGCCGCCGCGGACGCCATCGGGTGATTGAACGTCGTGCGCCAGACGTCGACGCTCGCCGCGACCGGCGCGAGCACGTCGTAGTACCCACCGGGGCCGAGCAGCTCCGTGCGCGTGCCGGTCTGGCCGGTCTGCGTGCAATGCGAGCGAAGCGTGTCGATGGCCGCAACCTCGCGCATCAGCCGGTGGCTGGGCTCGTCCAGGTTGTCCGGCATCTGCACGGCCAGCACGCCGCCGGGCGCCAGCAGCGAGAACAGGCGCGCAACCAGTGCCTCATGGCCCGGCACCCAGTGCAGCGTCGCGTTGGAATAGATCAGGTCCGGCGCCTGCTCCGGCTGCCAGTGGGCGATGTCGGCCAGCTCGAACGGCGTCTTCGGCAGGCGCTGGCGCGCGCTCTCCAGCATCGCCGGCGAGTTGTCGACGCCGACGACGCGCGCCTGCGGGAAGCGTTCGACGATCAGTTCGGTGGAGTTGCCCGGGCCGCAGCCCAGGTCGTACGCCAGCTTGCATTGCGCGAGCGGCACGCGCCCCAGGAGCTCCCGCGCCGGCCGCGTCCGCTCGTCCTCGAAGCGGCGGTACAGCGCGGGGTTCCAGTCGGCCATCGGTCTTGCTGCGGCTTCAGAGCAGGTGGGCGACCCCAGCCTGCTCGTCCTGCAGTTCCTTGAGTGTCTTGTTGATGCGCTCCTGGCTGAACGCGTCGATTTCCAGGCCCTTCACCACTTCGTACTTGCCGTCCTTGGTGGTCACGGGGAAGCCGAACATCACGTCCTTGGGGATGCCGTAGTCGCCATTGGACGGGATGCCCATGGTGACCCACTTGCCGTTGGTGCCCAGCGCCCAGTCGCGCATGTGGTCGATGGCGGCGTTGGCGGCCGATGCGGCGGACGACAGGCCGCGCGCTTCGATGATCGCGGCGCCGCGCTTGCCCACCGTGGGCAGGAACACGTCGGCGTTCCACACCTGGTCGTTGATCAGGTCCTTCACGGCCTTGCCGCCGACGGTGGCGAAGCGGTAGTCCGCATACATCGTGGGCGAGTGGTTGCCCCACACGGCCATCTTCTCGATGTCGCCGACCTTCGTGCCGGTCTTGGCGGCCACTTGCGACAGCGCGCGGTTGTGGTCCAGGCGCAGCATGGCGGTGAAGTTCTCGCGCGGCAGGCTCGGCGCGCTCTTCATCGCGATGTAGGCGTTGGTGTTGGCGGGGTTGCCCACGACCAGCACCCTCACGTTGCGCGAAGCCACCTTGTCGAGGGCCTTGCCCTGGGCCGTGAAGATCTGCGCATTGGCGGCCAGCAGGTCGGCACGCTCCATGCCGGGGCCGCGCGGGCGGGCGCCCACGAGCAGCGCGTAGTCGGTGTCCTTGAAGGCGGTCATGGGGTCGCTGTGCGCCTCCATGCCGGCGAGCAGCGGGAACGCGCAGTCCTCCAGCTCCATCATCACGCCCTTGAGCGCCTTCTGCGCCTTCTCGTCCGGGATCTCCAGCAGCTGCAGGATCACGGGCTGGTCCTTGCCGAGCATCTCGCCCGAGGCAATGCGGAACAGGAGGGCGTAACCGATTTGTCCCGCGGCGCCGGTGACGGCAACGCGGACGGGCTTCTTGCTCATGGAATTCTCCGGAAGGGGTGGTTTCTTGAACGCGCGCGTGGAGCGCGGCAGCGGGCGAGTTTACTCGGGTCAACCCTTAATCGTCAATTTGTCTTGTATCTTATATAAGATATGATTCGAGCCGCGCAAGCTCCGCTTGCGCTTCCAAATTTCGCAAGGCAATTCCGCATGGCCGCAGCCACCCCCACTGAAACCGCCGACGGCCAGGCCCCGGCGTTCAGCCCGCTGTACCAGCAGATCAAGGGCCTGATCCTGCAAAGCCTGCAGGCCGGCGAGTGGAAACCGGGCGAAGCCATCCCCAGCGAAATGGACCTGGCCGCGCGCTACCGCGTGAGCCAGGGCACCGTGCGCAAGGCGATCGACGAACTCGCGGCCGGCAACCTCGTCGTGCGCCGGCAGGGAAAGGGAACTTTCGTTGCCACCCACGCCGAGCAGCACGTCCAGTACCGCTTCCTGAAGCTGATGCCCGACGAGGGCGACCTCGACAGCGAGGGCCCCGCGCACCGCACGGTGCTCGAATGCAAGCGCACGCGCGCATCCGCCGAGATCGCGCGCGCCCTGCAGCTGCGCACCGGCGACGCGGTCGTGCAGCTGCGGCGCGTGCTTGCCTTCCGCGACGTGCCGACCATCCTGGAAGACCTGTGGCTGCCCGGCGCCGCGTTCAAGGGCCTGACGGCCGAACAGATGGCGGGCTACCAGGGCCCGACCTACGCGATGTACGAGGTCGAATTCGGCGTGCAGATGGTGCGCGCCGAAGAAAAGATCCGCGCGCTTGCCGCCGACGCGCAGCAAGCCGCCATACTCGACGTTGCCAAGGGCACGCCGCTGCTGTCGGTCGAAAGGCTGGCCTACACGTACAACGACGTGCCGATGGAATTGCGGCGCGGCCTGTACCGCACCGACACGCATCACTACAGGAACGAATTGAGCTGACCCGGCGCTGAATTCATGCGAGTCTGAAACCTGCGTGTCAGGTTGTTGCGCTGCAATCGGTAGAATTTTGGGTTGCCCCCCAAGAAAGCGCACATGACCGAGATCGCCAAGAAGCGCCCCGAATTCCGGAACATCCACGCGTTCCGGGACCTGCCGACCTACCGATTGCCCGCTGCGGGCTGGGTCTCGATCCTGCACCGCATCAGCGGCGTGATCATGTTCCTGCTGATGCCGTTCATCATCTGGATGTTCGACACGTCCATCTCCTCCGAATATTCCTTCGCGCGCTTCCGCAGCGCCTTCAACAACGGCCTGGGGTTCGTGCCCGGCTGGTTCGTCAAGCTGGTCGCCCTCGCGCTCATCTGGTCCTACCTGCACCATTTCATCGCCGGCCTGCGCCACCTGTGGATGGACACGAGCCACGCCGCGGTGAGCAAGGAGTTCGGCGCGAAGTCGGCGGTGTTCACGCTCGCCGCGAGCATCTTCCTCACCTTGGTGCTGGGCGCCAAGCTGTTCGGCCTGTACTGAGTCGAGGAGAACACCCCATGGCAGTCAATTACGGTTCCCGTCGCAGCGTCGTCGGCGCGCACTACGGCACGCGCGACTGGCTCGCGCAGCGCGTCACCGCCGGCCTCATGGCGGTCTTCACCGTCGTCGTGCTCGCGCGCATCCTGCTCACCAGCGGCCCCGTCGGCTACGACAAGTGGGCGGGCCTGTTCGCCGGCCAGGGCATGAAGATGCTCACCTTCGCCACCATCGTCGGCCTGCTGTACCACGTGTGGGTGGGCATGCGCGACGTGCTGATGGACTACATCAAGCCCGTGGGCATCCGCCTCGTGCTGCAGATCCTCGTGATCGTCTACCTCGTGGGCTGTGCCGGCTGGGCCGTGCAGGTGCTCTGGCGAGTTTGAGGCCCTTGAAGAACAACGACATGGCATACACCTCTTCCAACATCGCCCGCCGCAAGTTCGACGTCGTCATCGTCGGCGCCGGCGGCTCCGGCATGCGCGCGTCGCTGCAGCTCGCGCGTGCGGGCCTGAACGTCGCAGTGCTTTCCAAGGTGTTCCCCACCCGCTCGCACACCGTCGCCGCGCAAGGCGGTATCGGCGCGTCGCTGGGCAACATGTCCGAGGACAACTGGCACTACCACTTCTACGACACCGTCAAGGGCAGCGACTGGCTCGGCGACCAGGATGCCATCGAGTACATGTGCCGCGAGGCGCCCAAGGTCGTGTACGAGCTCGAGCACATGGGCATGCCGTTCGACCGCAACCCCGACGGCACGATCTACCAGCGTCCCTTCGGCGGCCACACGGCCAACTACGGCGAGAAGCCCGTGCAGCGCGCCTGCGCCGCGGCCGACCGAACCGGCCACGCCATGCTGCACACCCTGTACCAGCAGAACGTGCGCGCCAAGACCTCGTTCTTCGTCGAGTGGATGGCGCTGGACCTGATCCGCGACGCCGACGGCGACGTCGTCGGCGTGACGGCGCTGGAGATGGAGACGGGCGACCTCTACATCCTCGAAGCCAAGACCACGCTGCTGGCCACCGGCGGCGCGGGGCGCATCTTCGCGGCATCGACCAACGCCTTCATCAACACCGGTGACGGCCTGGGCATGGCGGCGCGCGCCGGCATCGCGCTCGAGGACATGGAGTTCTGGCAGTTCCACCCCACCGGCGTGGCCGGCGCGGGCGTGCTGCTCACCGAAGGCTGCCGCGGCGAAGGCGCGATCCTGCTGAACAGCAACGGCGAGCGCTTCATGGAGCGCTACGCGCCCACGCTGAAGGACCTGGCGCCGCGCGACTTCGTGTCGCGCTCGATGGACCAGGAAATCAAGGAAGGCCGAGGCTGCGGTCCGAACAAGGACTACGTGATGCTCAAGCTCGACCACCTGGGCGCCGACACCATCCACAAGCGCCTGCCTTCGGTGTACGAGATCGGCATCAACTTCGCCAACGTCGACATCACCAAGGAGCCGATCCCCGTGGTGCCGACCATCCACTACCAGATGGGCGGCGTCCCGACCAACATCAACGGCCAGGTGGTGACGCAGAAGAACGGCAGCGACAACGACGTCGTCAACGGCCTGTACGCGGTGGGCGAATGCTCCTGTGTCAGCGTGCACGGCGCCAACCGCCTGGGCACCAATTCGCTGCTCGACCTGCTGGTCTTCGGACGCGCGGCGGGCAACCACATCGTCGAATTCGCCAGCAAGAACAAGTCGCACAAGGCGATCCCCGCCGATGCGGCCGAGCGCACGCTGGAGCGGCTGAACCGGCTCGAATCCACGAAGTCCGGCGAATACGCGCAGGACGTCGCCAACGACATCCGCAACGCGATGCAGAAGCACGCGGGTGTCTTCCGCACGCAGGCCAGCATGGACGAAGGCGTGGCGAAGATCGCGAAGATCCGCGAGCGCGTGGACGTGATCGGCATGGCCGACAAGTCGCGCGTCTTCAACACCGCCCGCATCGAGGCGCTGGAAGTCGAGAACCTCATCGAGTGCGCGCAGGCCACCATGGTCTCGGCCGCCGCGCGCAAGGAATGCCGCGGCGCGCACACCGTCAGCGACTACGAGAAGCCGGCGGACGACCCGGTCGCGCCGCTGGGCCGCGACGACGCCAACTGGATGAAGCACTCGCTGTGGTACAGCGAAGGCAATCGCCTGGCCTACAAGCCCGTGAAGCTCAAGCCGCTGACCGTGGAGTCGGTGCCGCCGAAGGTCCGTACGTTCTAGTACGTACTGGCACGAATCCAACTCGCCGACTAGATTCACAAGAAGAGAACACAGATGCAAAAGCGCACCTTCCAGATCTACCGCTACGACCCCGAGAAGGACGCGAAGCCGTACATGCAGACGGTGGAGATCGAGCTCGAGGGCAACGAGCGCATGCTGCTGGACGCCCTGATGAAGCTCAAGGCGAAGGACCCGACGCTGTCCTTCCGCCGTTCGTGCCGCGAAGGCGTGTGCGGCTCGGACGCGATGAACATCAACGGCAAGAACGGCCTGGCGTGCCTGACGAACATGCTCACGCTGCCGGGCGTCATCACGCTCAAGCCGCTGCCGGGCCTGCCCGTCGTGCGCGACCTGATCGTCGACATGACGGACTTCTTCAAGCAGTACCACTCGATCAAGCCCTACCTGGTCAACGACAGCATCCCGCCCGAGAAGGAGCGCCTGCAGTCTCCCGAGGAGCGCGACGAGCTCAACGGACTGTACGAGTGCATCCTGTGCGCGAGCTGCTCCACCAGCTGCCCGAGCTTCTGGTGGAACCCCGACAAGTTCGTCGGCCCCGCCGGCCTGCTGCAGGCCTACCGCTTCATCGCCGACAGCCGCGACGAAGCCACCGGCGAACGCCTGGACAACCTCGAAGACCCTTACCGCCTCTTCCGCTGCCACACGATCATGAACTGCGTGGACGTGTGCCCGAAGGGGCTGAACCCCACCATGGCCATCGGCAAGATCAAGGAGCTGATGGTGCGGCGAGCCGTATAGCGTATGGAAGCGATGCTCGACGAGAGGTCCCTCTCCAAACTCAAGTGGCGCTGCCGCCGGGGTTTGCTGGAAAATGACCTTTTCATCGAGCGGTTCTTCGGGCGCCACGGCGACCGCCTCACCCAAAGGCAGGGCGACGCGCTCGCCGAACTGATGGAGCTCGGCGACAACGACCTATTGGACCTGCTGCTCGCGCGCAAGGCACCGGAAGGCGAACTCGACAGGGACGACATCCGCGAGCTGCTGGCCCTGCTGCAGCAAAGAGAAACCACAGGAAGACCATCATGAAACTCGCCGACACCAAAGCCACCCTGTCGTTCTCCAACGGCAGCCCCAGCGTCGAACTGCCCGTGTACCAGGGCAGCATCGGCCCCGAAGTGATCGACATCCGCAAGCTGTACGCGCAGACGGGGATGTTCACGTACGACCCGGGCTTCCTCTCGACGGCCGCCTGCCAGTCGGCCATCACGTACATCGACGGCGACAAGGGCGAGCTGCTGTACCGCGGCTACCCGATCGAGCAGCTCGCGACGCAGTGCGACTTCCTCGAGACCTGCTACCTGCTGCTCAAGGGCGAGCTGCCCAACACGCAGCAGAAGAAGGACTTCACCTACAACGTGACCATGCACACGATGGTCAACGAGCAGATGCAGTTCTTCCTGCGCGGCTTCCGCCGCGACGCGCACCCGATGGCCATCATGACCGGCCTGGTGGGCGCGCTGTCGGCCTTCTATCACGACAGCACCGACATCAACAACCCGCAGCACCGCGAGATCTCGGCGATCCGCCTGATCGCGAAGATGCCCACGCTGGTCGCGATGGCCTACAAGTACAGCGCCGGCCAGCCGTACATGTACCCGAAGAACGACCTGAGCTACACGTCGAACTTCATGCGCATGATGTTCGCGACGCCGTGCGAGGAGTACAAGCCCAACGACGTGCTGGTGCGCGCGATGGACCGCATCTTCATCCTGCACGCCGACCACGAGCAGAACGCGTCCACGTCCACCGTGCGCCTGTGCGGCTCGTCGGGCACCAACCCCTTCGCCGCCATCGCCGCGGGCGTGGCCTGCCTCTGGGGCCCGGCGCACGGCGGCGCGAACGAAGCCGCGCTGAACATGCTGGAAGACATCCAGAAGATGGGCGGCGTCGCGAAGATCGGCGAGTTCGTCGCCAAGGTGAAGGACAAGAACAGCGGCATCAAGCTGATGGGCTTCGGCCACCGCGTGTACAAGAACTACGACCCGCGCGCCAAGCTCATGCGCGAAACCTGTCACGAGGTGCTCAACGAGCTGGGCCTGCACGACGACCCGCTGTTCAAGCTGGCGATGGCCCTGGAGAAGGTGGCGCTGGAGGACGAGTACTTCGTCTCGCGCAAGCTGTACCCGAACGTCGACTTCTATTCGGGCATCGTCCAGCGAGCCATCGGCATCCCGGTGTCGCTGTTCACCGCCATCTTCGCGCTGGCCCGCACGGTGGGCTGGATCGCCCAGCTCAACGAGATGATCGGCGACCCCGAGTACAAGATCGGCCGCCCGCGCCAGCTGTTCACCGGCTCCGAGCGCCGGGACGTCAAGCCGCTGAGCCAGCGGTAAGCCGCGCCGGCCCCAGGGGAAGCCCGCCTTGGCGGGCTTTTTCGTTTTCGACCGGGGTCATCGCGAACGGCGATGGCTGGAGCCCTAATTCCGAGGGAAAATGCGGGAATTCCATCGCCAACCACGATGACCGCGCCCTCCCTCACCCGCAAACTGGACCTGACCTCGCTGCAGCTGTTCGTGGCGGTGTGCGAGCTCGGCTCCATCGGGAAGGCCGCCGAGCGCGAGTTCATCGCGGCCTCCGCCGTGAGCAAGCGCCTGTCGGACCTCGAGGCCATCCTGGAAACGCCCCTCCTGTACCGGCACACGCGCGGGGTCAGCCTGACACCGGCCGGCCAGAGCCTGTTGCACCATGCGCGCTCGGTCCTGTTCGGGTTGGAGAAGATGCAAGCCGAGCTCTCGGAGTACGCCGAGGGCGTGCGCGGCCACGTGCGCATCCACGCGAACATCTCCGCCGTCGTGCAGTTCCTGCCGGAGGACCTCGGCTCGTTCGCGCGCGAACACCCGCAGGTCAAGATCGACCTGCAGGAGCACCTGTCCAGCGAAGTCGCCCGCGCCGTGCACGAAGGCGCAGCCGACGTCGGCGTGTGCAACACGCAGGGCCTGGCGCTCGGCGCGCAACTGGCGCAGAAGCCCTACCGCCGCGACGAGCTGGTGCTGGTCACGCCCGCGCGGCACGCGCTGGCGAAGGAGCGCGAGCTGTCCTTCGAGGACACGCTGGAGTTCGACCACGTCGGCCTGCATTCGAACAGCTCGGTCTATGTCGCGATGCGCGAAGCCGCGACGGCCGCGGGCCGCACCATCCGCCTGCGCATCCAGGTGACGGGCCTCGACGCGATGTGCCGGATGATCCACAACGGCCTGGGCGTGGGCATCATGCCGCGCCGCGCCTTCGAGCTGATGCGCGGTGCGGGCGAGCTGAAGTGCGTGCGCCTGCGCGATGCGTGGGCCGTGCGCGAGATCAACCTGGTGGCGCGCGATTTCGACGCGCTGCCCCTCACGTCGCGCCTGCTGGTCGAACACCTGCAAAAGCGCGCCGCCGCCAATTGGCCCCGCAAGGCCGCCGCATAGAATCTTCCGGAAAGCAAGCCATGGGCAGAACCCTCTACGACAAGATCTGGGACGAACACGTCGTCCGCTCCGAGGACGACGGCACGGCCCTCCTCTACATCGACCGCCACCTGGTGCACGAAGTGACGAGCCCGCAGGCGTTCGAAGGCCTGCGCGAGAACCACCGCCGCATCTGGCGCATCAGCTCCGTGGTCGCCACCGCCGACCACAACACGCCCACCACCGGCTGGGAGCGCGGCTACGACGGCATCGACGACCCCATCAGCAAGGAACAGGTCACGACGCTGGACAAGAACATCTCCGAGTTCGGCGCGGCGGCCTACTTCCCCTTCCTGTCGAAGCAGCAGGGCATCGTGCACGTCATCGGCCCCGAGGAAGGCGCGACGCTGCCGGGCATGACGGTCGTCTGCGGCGACTCGCACACGTCCACGCACGGCGCGTTCGGCGCGCTCGCGCACGGCATCGGCACCAGCGAGGTCGAGCACGTGCTGGCCACGCAGACGCTGATCGCCAAGAAGGCGAAGAACATGCTGGTGCGCGTCGAAGGCGCGCTGGCGCGCGGCGTGACGGCCAAGGACGTGGTGCTCGCGATCATCGGGAAGATCGGCACCGCGGGCGGGACGGGCTACACGATCGAGTTCGCGGGCTCCACCATCCGCTCGCTGTCGATGGAAGGCCGGATGACCGTGTGCAACATGGCGATCGAAGCCGGTGCGCGCGCGGGCCTGGTGGGCGTCGACGACAAGACCATCGAATACGTGCGTGGCCGCCCGATGGCGCCGCGCGGCGTGGAGTGGGAGCAGGCCGTCGCTTACTGGGGCACGCTGCACACCGACGCCGACGCGAAGTTCGACACCGTCGTCGAGCTCGATGCAGCGAAGATCATCCCGCAGGTCACCTGGGGCACCTCGCCCGAGATGGTCACGGGCGTGGACGGCCGCGTGCCGGACCCCGATGCCGTCAAGGACGCCTCGCAGCGCGACGCCGTCGAGCGCGCGCTGACCTACATGGGCCTGCAGCCCGGCAAGCCGATGACGGACATCGTCATCGACAAGGTGTTCATCGGCTCGTGCACCAACAGCCGCATCGAGGACCTGCGCGACGCCGCCGCCGTGGTGAAGAAGCTGGGGCAGAAGGTCGCGAAGAACGTCAAGCTCGCGATGGTGGTGCCCGGCTCCGGCCTCGTGAAGGAGCAGGCCGAGCGCGAAGGCCTGCACGAGATCTTCCGCGCCGCCGGCTTCGAGTGGCGCGAGCCCGGCTGCTCCATGTGCCTGGCCATGAACGCCGACCGGCTCGAGCCGGGCGAGCGCTGCGCCTCCACCAGCAACCGCAATTTCGAAGGCCGCCAGGGACAAGGGGGCCGCACCCACCTCGTGAGCCCCGCGATGGCAGCCGCCGCCGCGGTCCACGGGCATTTCGTCGATGTCCGCCAATTCGCCTGAAAGAGGAGCCCCCGCCATGAAGACCATCACGACCCTCGTCGCCCTGTCCTTCGCTTTCCTGATCGCCGGCTGCAACACCGTCAAGGGCGCGGGCCAGGACATCCAGCGCGCCGGCGAGAAGATCGAAGACGCGGCATCGAAGAAGAAATGAAGCAGTTCACCGTGCACAAGGGGCTCGTGGCCCCGATGGACCGCGAGAACGTCGACACCGACGCGATCATCCCCAAGCAGTTCCTCAAGTCGATCCGCAAGACCGGCTTCGGCGAGAACCTGTTCGACGAGTGGCGCTTCACCGACCCGGGCTGGGTCGGCAAGCCCGTTTCGCAGCGCAAGCCCAACCCGGACTTCGTGCTGAACCAGCCGCGCTACCAGGGCGCGTCAATCCTCATCGCGCGCAAGAACTTCGGCTGCGGCTCGTCGCGCGAGCACGCGCCGTGGGCACTGGACCAGTACGGCTTCCGCGCGATCATCGCGCCCAGCTACGCCGACATCTTCTTCAACAACTGCTTCAAGAACGGCCTGCTGCCCATCGTCCTTTCCGAGGCGCAGGTGTCGCGCCTGTTCGACGAGGTCCATGCCTTCCCCGGCTACGAGCTCACGATCGACCTCGAGCGGCAGGTCATCGTCGCGCCGCAGGGCCCCGAGATCGCCTTCGACGTGCAGCCCTTCCGCAAGTTCTGCCTGCTCAACGGCTTCGACGACATCGGCCTGACGCTGCGGCACAAGGACGAGATCAAGGCCTTCGAGGCGCAGCGCCTCGCGACCAAGCCCTGGCTGGCGCACACGCTGCAGTGAAAGTCCGCGCCTTCCTCGCCGCCGCGTTGCTCGCGGCGGCAGCCGCTCAAGCGCAGGACGCAGGTACCCGCGCCACGCGTTTCCAATTCGCGACCGCGGCCGAGACGCGCCAGCTGCTGGCCGCCGACGACGACTGGCTGCCCAACGTCGGCCCGTTCCATCGCGCCGCGACGGCCGGGCGCGCGGTGTCGCGCGATGAGTTCCGCCAGGTGCTGCAGGCCAGCGCGGTCGATTGCGCACCGGCCGCGGTGGAAACCGCCCGCGCGTCGCTCGCGGGCGTGGCGCCCCGTTTCGAGGAGCTCGGCCTGCGCCTGCCGCCCACCGTGACCATCGCGTGCACCAATGGCGGCGATTCCGCCGGCGCGCCCTACACACGCGGCGCCGCGGTCTTCCTGCCGCGCAACGTACCGCCTTCGCCGGGCCTGATGGCGCACGAGCTGTTCCACGTTTGGAGCCGCTACAACGCGCCGCGCGCCAGCCGCCTCTACGCCGTGCTCGGTTTTTCCGAAGCGCCGCCGCTCGCGTGGCCGGCCGAGTGGCTGGAGCCGCGCATCCTCAACCCCGACGCGCCGTTCGACCGTCACGCCATGCGTGTCGAGGCCGCAGGCGGCGCGTATTCCGTCATGCCCGTGCTCGTCGCGCGCCGCACCACGCTGCAGCCGGGCGAAACCTTCTTCCACGTGCTCGACGTGCGGCTGCTCGCGGTCGAGCCCTCGGCGGACGGCAAGGCGAGCGTGCCGGTGCGCCGCGACGGCCAGCCCCTGTGGTTCGACGCGAACACGAACGAGTCCTACCTCAAACAGCTGGGCGGCAACACCGGCTACGTCATCCACCCCGAGGAAACCACCGCGGACAACATCGCGCTGATCGTCACCGGCAGCGCGGTGCGCAACCCCGCCCTGACGCAGCGTTTCCGCGACGTCCTCGCGCAATTGAAAGCATCCACCCCATGAAGATCGCCATCCTGCCGGGCGACGGCATCGGCACCGAGATCGTCGCCGAGGCCGTGAAGGTCCTGAACGTCCTCGACCTGAAATTTGAAAGCGAAACCGCGCTGGTGGGCGGCGCCGCCTACGAGGCGCACGGCCACCCTTTGCCCGACGCGACGCTGAAGCTCGCCAAACAGGCCGACGCGGTGCTGTTCGGAGCCGTGGGCGACTGGAAATACGACAAGCTCGAACGCGCGCTGCGCCCCGAGCAGGCCATCCTGGGCCTGCGCAAGAACCTGGGCCTGTTCGCCAACTTCCGCCCGGCCATCTGCTACGAGCAGCTGGTGGGCGCCTCCAGCCTCAAGCCCGAGCTCGTGTCGGGCCTGGACATCCTGATCATCCGCGAGCTCACGGGCGACATCTACTTCGGCCAGCCGCGCGGCCGCCGCCAGTCGCCCGACGGCCTGTTCCCCGGCGCCGAGGAAGCCTTCGACACCATGCGCTACACGCGCCCGGAGATCGAGCGCATCGCCCGCGTGGCCTTCGAGGCGGCGCGCAAGCGCGGCAAGCACGTCACCAGCGTCGACAAGGCCAACGTGCTGGAGACCTTCCAGCTGTGGAAGGACGTGGTGACCGAGGTGGGCAAGGACTACCCCGACGTCAAGCTCGACCACATGTACGTCGACAACGCGGCGATGCAGCTGGTGCGCCAGCCCAAGTTCTTCGACGTGGTCGTGACCGGCAACATGTTCGGCGACATCCTCTCGGACGAGGCGGCGATGCTGACCGGCTCCATCGGCATGCTGCCCTCGGCGTCGCTGAATGCCAACAACCAGGGCCTGTACGAGCCCAGCCACGGCAGCGCGCCGGACATCGCGGGCAAGGGCGTCGCTAATCCTTTGGCTACAATACTGTCTGCAGCCATGATGCTCCGCTACTCACTCAACCAGCCCCAGGCCGCCTCGCGCATCGAGTCGGCGGTCGAGCACGTGCTCGCGCAGGGGCTGCGCACCGCGGACATCTGGTCGGAAGGCACCACGAAGGTCGGCACCCAGCAGATGGGCGACGCCGTCGTGGCCGCGATCACGAAGAAGACGATTACCAAGAGCTAGCAGCTCCGGTTCGTCGCGCGCCCCCTCCCGGCCCGTCAGACGAGCCGGGGGACACAGGATCAAAACTGAAAGGGCGATGACATGACTCTCAAGCAGCAGCAACCGCTGGTCGGCCTCGTGGGCTGGCGCGGCATGGTCGGCTCGGTCCTCATGGACCGGATGCAGGCGGAAGGCGACTTTCCCCTCATCGAGCCGGTCTTCTTCTCCACGTCCAATGCCGGCGGCAAGGCCCCGGCGCAAGCCAAGAACGAGACGACGCTGAAGGACGCCTTCGACATCGAGGCGCTGAAGAAGTGCGACGTCGTCATCACCTGCCAGGGCGGCGACTACACGACCGAGGTGTTCCCCAAGCTTCGCGCGGCCGGGTGGACGGGCCACTGGATCGACGCGGCCTCGTCGCTGCGCATGAAGGACGACGCGGTCATCATCCTCGACCCCGTGAACATGCCGGTGATCAGGAACGCGCTGGCCAAGGGCGGGCGCAACTGGATCGGCGGCAACTGCACCGTGAGCTGCATGCTGATGGGCGTGGGGGCGCTGTACAAGGCGGGCCTGGTCGAGTGGATGTCGACCATGACCTACCAGGCGGCCTCGGGCGGCGGCGCGCAGCACATGCGCGAGCTGCTCACGCAGTTCGGCACGCTCAACGCCGAAGTGCGCTCGCTGCTCGACGACCCGAAGTCGGCCATCCTCGAGATCGACCGCAAGCTTTTGGGCAAGCAACAGGCTCTGTCGGCCACCGAGACCGAGCACTTCGGCGTGCCGCTCGCGGGCTCGCTGATCCCGTGGATCGACAAGGACCTGGGCAACGGCGTGTCGCGCGAGGAATGGAAAGGCGGCGCCGAGACCAACAAGATCCTCGGCCAGGGGCCCGGTTTCGCGGCGCCCGCGGTGTCGGTGGACGGCTTCTGCGTGCGCGTGGGCGCGATGCGCTGCCACAGCCAGGCGCTCACCTTCAAGCTGAAGAAGGACGTGCCGGTCGCCGACATCGAGGCCATGCTCGCGGCCGACAACGAGTGGGTGAAGGTCGTGCCCAACACGCGCGAGGCCACGCTGAAGGACCTCACGCCGGTCGCCGTCACGGGCACGCTGCAGATCCCCGTGGGCCGCATCCGCAAGATGGCGATGGGCCCCGAGTACGTGGGCGCGTTCACCATCGGCGACCAGCTGCTGTGGGGCGCCGCGGAGCCGCTGCGCCGGATGCTGCGCATCCTGCTTGACGCATAATCGCCCGCCTCACCCGAGGCAAACGACGACGGCCTGTCCCTCCCGGGGTCCAGGCCGTCGCCACTTGGGGGTCCGGCGGGCCCGAGCCGTTGTCAAGCGACAACGACCGTGTGCGTGCAAACCATGAATCGCAAGCAGGCAACGAAGTTGAAAACTTGTCTCAGCTTGTCAGCCTAAGACATTGATGTTATGGTCCTTTTCAGTTTTTCAGCGTCGAGGCGTGGGTTCGCATGAAGACAAAAAGATTGCCTGGCGAGCGGGCAATGGGGACGCAATCTGCGATCGGTAGGCCGCGATGGCAAGCGACTGCGCTGGCCATCGCCGCTGCGGTCGTTTTCGGCGTTTCCGCGTCGGATGCCAACGCGCTCGCACTGGGCCGCGTCACCGTGCTGTCGGCGCTGGGCGAGCCCCTGCGCGCCGAGATCGACATCCCCGAGATCAATGCCGACGAGATCGCCTCGCTGAAGGCGAACATTGCCTCGCCCGACGCCTTCAAGGCCGCCGGCGTCGAATACAGCCCCGCCCTCGCCGACGTGCGCATCACGCTCGAGCGCCGTCCCGACGGCCGCCACTTCCTGCGCCTGGTCAGCTTCCGCGCCGTCAACGAACCCTTCGTCGACCTGATCCTCGAGAGCAGCTGGGCGTCCGGCCGCATCGTGCGCGACTACACCATGCTGTTCGATCCGCCGGCCATGCGCCAGCAGCAACAGCAACCGGTCACTGCGCAGACGGCCCCGGCCCCCGCGCCGCAACAGCCCGCCGCGCGTGCGCCCGGCGCCGCCCAGCCCTCCGCTCCCGCCGTCGCGGGCCGCGCTGCGCCTGGCGGCCGTGCCGCTCCCTCAGCACCCACGGCCCGCGCGCCCTCGCCTCCCGGCGAAGGCAAGCAGGTCACGGTGAAGGACGGCGACACCGCCGGCAAGATCGCCAGCGCGAACAAGCCCGCCACGGTGTCGCTCGACCAGATGCTGGTCGCGATGCTGCGCGCCAACCCCGACGCCTTCATGGGCGGCAACATCAACCGCCTGCGCTCCGGCGCCGTGCTGGACATGCCCAGCGCCGAGCAGGCCGCGCTGGTGCCGACGGACGAAGCCAAGCAGACGCTGGTCGCCCAGAGCAAGGACTTCAACGAATTCCGCCGCCGCCTCGCCGAGGGCGTGCCTACCACCAAGGTCGGCGATGCCCAGCGCCAGTCGGGCGGCAAGGTCACCGCGAAGGTCGAAGAGAAGAAGCCCACGGCCGCCGCGCCCGACAAGCTCACGTTGTCCAAGGGCAGCGCGCAGGGCAAGGGCGGGGCCGAGGACAAGATCGCCCAGCAGCGCGCGCAGCAGGACGCCGCCACGCGCGTGGCGGAGTTGAACAAGAACATCGCCGACCTGAACAAGCTCGGCAAGGCCCCCGCGCCCGGCACGCCCGCCGCCGCCACGACGGCCAGCGCCGCCAAGCCCGGCATCCCGGTGCCGCTCGGCACGCCCGCCGCCGCCGGCAAGCCGGCTTCCGCGCCGGCCGCCGCCGCGCCCGCCCCCACGCCGCCGGCTCCTGCGCCCGCCGCTGCCGCCTCCGCCAAGCCGGCCGTCGCCGAACCCGCGAAGCCGGCTTCTGCGCCGGCACCCGTGGTCGCCGCGGCGCCCGCTTCCGCCCCGGCTGCGGCGATGGTCGCCTCGGCCGCCGCGCCGGCCACGACCAGCGCTTCCGCGGCCGCTGCGCCGGCCGCCAGCGCTGCGGTGGCTTCCGCTTCCGCCGCCGCACCCGCGGCTTCCGTGACGGCCGCTGCGCCCGCTTCCGCACCCGCGCCTGCCGCGGCTGCCAAGCCGCCCGCAGCGCCCGCGAAGGCCGAGGCCGGCTTCCTCGACGACCTGCTCGAGAACCCGCTCATCCTCGGCGGCATCGGCCTGCTCGTGGCCCTGGCCGCGGCCTTCGGCTTCTATCGCGTGCAGCAGCGCAAGAAGGCCGCGCAGGTGGATTCGTCCTTCCTCGAAAGCCGCCTGCAGCCCGATTCCTTCTTCGGCGCCAGCGGCGGCCAGCGCATCGACACCAACGAAGGCAGCGTCACCGGCTCCTCGATGGTCTATTCGCCCAGCCAGCTCGACGCGGCTGGCGACGTCGACCCGGTGGCCGAAGCCGACGTGTACCTCGCCTACGGCCGCGACCTGCAGGCCGAGGAAATCCTCAAGGAAGCCTTGCGCACGCAACCGCAGCGCGTGGCCATCCACACCAAGCTGCTGGAGATCTATGCGAAGCGCCGCGACGCGAAGGCCTTCGAGCTGATCGCGACCGAGGCCTACGGCCTGACGCACGGCGACGGCCCGGAGTGGACGCGCATCTGCGAACTGGGCCAGGAGCTCGACCCGTCCAACTCGCTGTACCGCCCCGGCGGCGCCCCGAGCGAAACCGCCAGCGCCGCGGCTGCCGCGGCCACGGAAGGCGGCAACTTCGGCGCGACGCAGCAGGTCGCCGCCCTGCCGGTGGACGCCCCGCCGGCTCCGGACGTCGACCTCGACCTCGACTTCTCGCTGGGCGACGACGAGCCCGCCGCTGCGGCCGCACCGCAAGCCGCTGCAGCGGCGCCCGCAGCGGCCCCGGCCGCCGGCGGAACCTACGACCGCACGCAGGCCGTCGAAGCCACGCCCGAGATGCCGGCGCTGGACCTCAACTTCGACGCCGCACCGGCTGCAGCGCCCCAAGCCGCCGCTGCGCCCGCCGCCGCGACGCTGGACGCGCCCGACCTCGTGCTCGACGAGAACAGCCTGAACTTCGATGCGACGCCCGCCCAGGCGCCCGCACCGGCGGCACAGGCCGCCGCCGCACCCGCGCCCGCCGCCTCCGCGGAAGGCATGCTCGAATTCGACCTGGGCGGCCTGTCGCTCGACCTGCCCGGCGCGAAGGCGGACGAGCCCAAGGCCGCCGCGGCCGCACCGGCCGCCGGCCCCGACACCGAAACGCCCACCACCGCCGGCGCCCCGCTTTCCACCGCGGGCTTCGACGACACGGGCAGCGACCCGCTGGCCACCAAGCTGGCCCTGGCGCAGGAGTTCAACGCCATCGGCGACCCCGACGGCGCGCGCACGCTGGCCCAGGAAGTGATCGCCGAAGCCTCCGGCGAGCTGAAGTCCGCCGCGCAGAAGTTCCTCGCGGAAATCAGCTGATTCCGCCCTTCTAGGACGCCGGCGATGCGGCTGGCCCTGGGCCTGAGCTACCTCGGTACCGCCTACGAAGGCTGGCAGAGCCAGCCTTCGCGGCGCACGGTGCAGGACAAGCTGGAAGAAGCCCTCTCGCAGTTCACCGCGCAGCCCGTCTCCACCGTGTGCGCGGGCCGCACCGACGCCGGCGTGCACGCGCTGATGCAGGTGGTGCACTTCGACGTAGCCGTCGACCGCCGCGAGTTCTCCTGGCTGCGCGGCACCAACCGTTTCCTGCCGCCCGACATCGCCGTGCAATGGGCGCGTGCCGTGCCCGACGAATTCCATTCGCGCGCGAGCGCCACGTCGCGGCGCTATGCGTACGTGGTGCTCGAATCGCCCGTGCGGCCCAGCATCGACGCGAACCGCGTCGGGTGGGTGTTCCGGCCGCTCGACGGCGAAGCGATGCGCGCCGCGGCGGCCCACCTCGTCGGCACGCACGACTTCACGTCGTTCCGTGCCTCCGAGTGCCAGGCGCGCAGCCCGGTGAAGACATTGACGCGCGTGGACATCTCGCGGCGCGGCGCGTACTGGCGCTTCGACTTCGAGGCCGATGCGTTCCTGCACCACATGATCCGCAACATCATGGGGTCGCTGCTCGTGATCGGCCAGGGACAGCAACCCCCGGACTGGATGCGCGACGTGGTCGCCGCGCGTGACCGCGACGCCGCTTCGCCCACCTTCTCGCCCGACGGCCTGTACTTCCTCGGCCCGGTGTACGACGCCAAGTGGCAATTGCCGAGCCGCACCCCTGCGTATGATGGGTTGCCATGAAGGCCGCCGAACGCACGCGCATCAAGATCTGCGGGCTCACGCGCGAGCAGGACGTGGCTGCGGCCGTCGAGGCCGGTGCGGACGCGGTCGGCTTCATCCAGTACGCGAAGAGCGCGCGCCACGTTCCCATCGAGCGCGCCGTCGAGTTGGCATCGCGCCTGCCCGCCTTCGTCACGCCGGTGCTGCTGTTCGTCAATGAAAGCCCGGCGCGCGTGCTCGAGTGCCTGGGCCGCCTGCCCCATGCCCTGGCCCAGTTCCATGGCGACGAGACGCCCCAGCAGTGCCTGGACTCGACCCAAGGCGGCCGTCATCCCTTCCTGCGGGCAGCCCGCATCCCCCTCGATGGCACGGCCTTCGACTTGCTAAAATTCGCCCACGAGCACGCCGCGGCCCGGGCCATCCTCCTGGATGCGCACGTGGAGGGCTACGGCGGCGCCGGGAAAACCTTCGAATGGTCACGCCTGCCCGCAAACGTCAACGCTCACCTCGTCTTGTCTGGTGGGTTGACACCTGCAAACGTGGGCGATGGCATCGCGCAAGTACGGCCGCGCTGCAAGTCGCTGGCCGTTGATGTGAGCTCCGGGGTCGAGGTCTCGAAAGGGATCAAGGACCCGGAAAAGATCATCCGGTTCGTCGCGGCCGTGCGCGCCGCCGACGCACTTCTTGCGAAGAGTTCCCATGACCACCTACCAGCAACCTGACGCCGCCGGCCACTTCGGCATCTATGGCGGCAGTTTCGTGAGCGAGACGCTCACGCACGCCATCGCGCAATTGCGCGAGGCGTACGCGAAGTACCAGAACGACGCCGAGTTCCTCGCAGAGTTTGCCTACGAGCTGAAGCACTTCGTGGGGCGCCCCTCGCCCGTCTACCACGCGGCGCGCATGTCGCGCGAGCAGGGCGGCGCGCAGATCTACCTGAAACGCGAGGACCTGAACCACACGGGCGCCCACAAGATCAACAACGTGATCGGGCAGGCGCTGCTCGCCAAGCGCATGGGCAAGCCACGCGTGATCGCCGAGACCGGCGCCGGCCAGCACGGCGTGGCGACGGCCACGATCTGCGCACGCTACGGCCTGGAATGCGTGGTGTACATGGGCAGCGAGGACGTCAAGCGCCAAAGCCCCAACGTCTACCGCATGAACCTCCTGGGCGCCACCGTCGTGCCCGTGGAGTCCGGCAGCAAGACGCTGAAGGACGCACTGAACGAGGCGATGCGCGACTGGGTCACCAACGTCGAGAACACCTTCTACATCATCGGCACCGTGGCGGGCCCGCACCCGTACCCGATGATGGTGCGCGACTTCCAGTCGGTGATCGGCAAGGAGTGCATCGAGCAGATGCCGCAGGTGGCCGGCGGCAAGCAGCCCGACGTCGTCGTCGCCTGCGTGGGTGGCGGCAGCAATGCGATGGGCATCTTCTACCCGTACATCGGGTTCGAGAAGACGCGCCTGGTCGGCGTCGAAGCGGCCGGCGAAGGCCTCGACACACCCAAGCACGCCGCATCGCTGCAGCGCGGCTCGCCGGGCGTGCTGCACGGCAACCGCACCTACATCCTGCAGGACGACAACGGCCAGATCACCGAGACGCACAGCGTCAGCGCGGGCCTCGATTACCCCGGCGTCGGCCCCGAGCACGCATGGCTGAAAGACAGCAAGCGCGCCGAATACGTGGGCATCACTGACAAGGAAGCGCTCGAGGCCTTCCACTACCTGTGCCGTACCGAGGGCATCATCCCGGCGCTGGAGTCCAGCCATGCCATCGCCTACGCGATGAAGCTCGCGAAGACGATGAAGCCCGACCAGCACATCCTCGTGAACCTCTCGGGCCGCGGCGACAAGGACATCGGCACGGTGGCCGACCTGGCGGGCGTGGACTTCTACGACCGGCCTTCCATGCGCGGTCTGAAGGTCAAGGGCGGGGATTCGAAATGAGCCGCATCGACGCCACGTTCGCGCGGCTGCGCGAAGGCAAGCGCAAGGCGCTCATCCCCTACATCACCGCCGGTTTTCCCTATGCGGACATTACGCCTGAGGTGATGCACGCGATGGTCGAGGCGGGCAGCGACGTCATCGAGCTGGGCGTGCCCTTTTCCGACCCGATGGCCGACGGCCCCGTGATCCAGCGCGCGGGCGAGAAGGCGCTGGCGCTCGGCGTGGGCATGAAGCAGGTGCTGCAGATGGTGCGCACCTTTCGCCAGCGCGACACCCGCACCCCCGTGGTCCTCATGGGCTACGCCAACCCGGTCGAGCGCTACGACCTGGTGAACGGCGAGGACGCCTACATCCGCGACTGCGCCGAAGCCGGCGTCGACGGCCTGCTGGTCGTCGACTACCCGCCCGAAGAGTGCGAAGCCTTCGCGGCCAAGCTGCGCGCGCGCGGCATGGACCTGATCTTCCTGCTGGCGCCCACCAGCACCGACGAGCGCATGGCGCAGGTCGCGCGGGTGGCCAGCGGGTACGTCTATTACGTCTCGCTCAAGGGCGTGACGGGCGCCGGGCACCTGGACACGGCCTCGGTGGAACAGGCCCTGCCCCGCATCCGCAAGCACGTGAAAGTGCCCGTCGGCGTGGGTTTCGGCATCCGAGATGCCCAGACGGCCCAGGCGATCGGCAAGGTGGCCGACGCCGTCGTCATCGGCACCAAGGTCATCCAGGTGGCCGAAGAATTACCGCGTTCCGAGGTCGCCCCGGCCCTTGCCGCCTTCCTCCGGGGGGTGCGGCAGGCCCTGGACGCATAATCCCGGTTTCAGCCCGACAGGAAGGACCGCATGAGCTGGCTCGAAAAACTGCTCCCGCCCAAGATCCAGCAGACCGACCCCGCCGATCGCCGGCAGGTGCCCGAGGGCCTGTGGATCAAGTGCCCGAGCTGCGAGAGCGTGCTGTACAAGACGGACCTGGAGCAGAACGTCAACGTCTGCCCCACCTGCGGCCACCACCACCGCATCGGCGCCCGCGCCCGCCTCAATGCCTTCCTCGACGGCGAAGGCCGCTACGAGATCGGCCAGGAGGTGCTGCCGGTCGACGCGCTCAAGTTCAAGGACAGCCGCCGCTACCCCGAACGGCTGAAGGAAGCGCTGGAGAACACCGGCGAGACCGATGCGCTCGTCGTGATGGGCGGCGCGGTGCACAGCATCAGCCTCGTCGCGGCGGCCTTCGAGTTCGACTTCATGGGCGGGTCGATGGGCTCCGTGGTCGGCGAGCGCTTCGCCCGAGGCGTCGAGACCGCCATCGAGCAAAAGGTGCCCTTCGTCTGCTTCACCGCCACTGGTGGCGCGCGCATGCAGGAAGGCCTGCTGTCGCTGATGCAGATGGCCAAGACCAACGCCGCGCTCACGCGCCTGGCCAAGAAGGGCCTGCCCTACATCTCCGTGCTCACCGATCCCACCATGGGCGGCGTGAGCGCCGGCTTCGCCTTCATGGGCGACATCGTGATCGCCGAGCCCAAGGCGCTGATCGGCTTTGCCGGCCCGCGCGTGATCGAGTCCACGGTGCGCGTGACGCTGCCCGAAGGCTTCCAGCGCGCCGAGTTCCTGCAGCAGAAGGGCGCGGTCGATTTCATCTGCGACCGGCGCGAGCTGCGCAAGACGGTGGCCCACGCGCTGGCCATGCTGCAGCGGCAGCCGGCCGACGCGGTCGACTAGAGGCTCAGCGCCGCCGCCTGGAGCGGATCCAGGAGCATCAGCAGCACGTACATCGCCACGATGAAGACCAGGGGCGAGAGGTCGACCCCGCCCATGAGCGGGACGATCTTGCGGATCGGCCGCAGCAGCGGCGCGGCCAGGCGGTCGATCAGGTCGGACAACACCGAGTCGTTCTGCACCCACGAGAGCACCGCGTAGACGATCATCAGGCCGATCACGGCGGAGATCGTCAGCCGGATCACGCCGAACAGCGTCAGCACCAGCAGGATCTCGGGGCCACCGGGCCGCCCGGAGATCAGCCAGAGCAGGGTGAATTCCGCGAGCTCCACGAGCACCACGGCGACGAAGCTCGCGGTGTCGAACTTGCGCACGGCCGGCAGCACCTTGCGCAGGGGCAGGACGATCCAGTCCGTGATCGCGAAGACGAAACGCCCCAGCGGGTTGGAGAACGGGATGCGCTGCCACTGCATGTACAGGCGCAGCAGGCAGGCGCCGCCGATGAGGCCGGCGACGACGTCCAGCAGGAAGGTGATGATCTTGTAGGCTACCAAGGCGCGGGGCTCCGGGTCGTGGGATGATAGCGGCCCAGCCGGTGAATTCCCCGATGTCGTCCGCCCTCACGCTGCAATCGCTGCCGCTGTTTCCCCTGAGCACCGTGCTCTTTCCCGGCGGGGTGCTGCCGCTCAAGATCTTCGAGGTGCGCTACCTCGACATGATCGGCAAGGTGCACAAGGCCGGCGCGCCGCTCGGCGTCGTCTCCCTCATCGAAGGCGCCGAGGTGCAGCAGCCGGGGCAGAAGGAAACCTTCCGCGACGTGGGCACGCTCGCGACCCTGGAGCACGTCGAGCAGGTGCAGCCGGGCCTCATGCACATCCGCGCGCGCGGCGGCCAGCGCTTCCGCATCCTCAGGCGCGAGCGGCTGCGGCACGGCCTGTGGGTCGCCGACGTGCAGATGGTCGCGCAGGACGCGCACGTCGAGGTACCGGACGACCTGCGCGGCGTCGCCACGGCGCTGGACCGCCTGCTCCACTCGCTGCGCGACCAGGGCGTGGCGGAGGGCGAGCTGCCCGTGCAGGCGCCGCTGGCGCTGCAGGACAGCGGCTGGCTCGCCAACCGCTGGTGCGAACTGATGCCCATGCCCGTGGAGCTGAAGCAGAGGCTGATGGAGCTGGACAACCCGCTGGTGCGCCTGGAACTGGTCGGCGACCTGCTGGCCAACGCCGGCATCGACACCCGCACCGCCTAAAATCGGCGGCCCGCATGCGGGCCCCCACCGATGCGCACCCGGATCCTCCAGTGGCCCCGCCCCGCCAAGACGCTGCTCGTCGCGAGCCTCGACGTGGTGCTGGCGCTCCTCGCCACCTGGATCGCCTTCACCCTGCGCCTGGACGCGCTGCACCGCCCGAGCGCCGACCAGGCGGTGATCTACGCCGCCGCGCCGGTGCTGGCGGTTGGCGTGTTCATCGCCTTCGGCCTGTACCGCGCCATCTTCCGCTTCACGGGCGCCGCCACGCTCAAGGTCACGGCGGGCGCGGTGGCCGTGTACGCGGTGCTGATGTCGGCCGTGCTGTGGGGTACGCAGGCGATGGGCGGCCAGGTCATCCCGCGTTCGCTCGGCATCACGCAGCCCATCCTCTTCTTCCTGCTGGTGTCGGGAAGCCGATCGGTCGCGCGCTTCTGGCTCACGGGCCAGCACCGGCGCCCCGTGCGGCGCCTGTTGATCTACGGCGCCGGCGAAGCAGGCGCGCAGACGGCCGCGGCGCTCGCGAACAGCTGGCAATACTCGGTCACCGGATTCATCGACGACGACCGCACGAAGGTCGGCCGCCGCATCAACGACGCGCGCGTGTTCGCGCCCGATGAAGTGCCCGAGGCGGTCGAGCAGCACGAGATCACCGACATCCTGCTGGCCCTGCCCGGCACGAGCCGAGAGCGCCGCAACCAGATCATCGACAGCCTCGCCTCGCTGCCGGTGCGCCTGCAGACGCTGCCGGCGCTGGAAGACCTCGCGAGCGGCCGCGTCACGGTGAACGACATCCGCGAGCTGGAAGTCGAGGACCTGCTGGGGCGCGAGCCCGTCGCGCCCGACCCCGCGCTCCTGGCGGCGAACTGCCGCGGGCAGGTGGTGCTGGTGACGGGCGCCGGCGGCAGCATCGGCAGCGAACTGTGCCGGGTCGTCCTCGGCCAGCGCCCGCGCACGCTGCTGCTGCTGGACCACAACGAGTTCGGCCTGTACGGCATCCACTCGGAGCTGCAGGCGCAAGCGGCCAAGCAAAGCCTGGGGGTGGAGATCGTCCCGCTGCTGGGCAGCGTGCAGAACCTCGCGCGCCTGGCGGAGGTGTGCACCGCGTGGAAGCCCGACACCGTGTACCACGCGGCCGCCTACAAGCACGTGCCGCTGGTGGAACACAACCCGGTGGAAGGCGTGGTGAACAACGTGTTGGGCACGCTCAACGCCGCGCGCGCCGCCATCGCGAGCGGCGTGCGGCTGTTCGTGCTGGTGTCCACCGACAAGGCCGTGCGGCCGACCAACGTGATGGGCGCGAGCAAGCGCATCGCCGAGTTGATCCTGCAGGCGCTGTCGGCGCAGGCGTCGGTCGATTTCGACGGGACCGCGCCGGTCGCCAACACCACGCGCTTCGCGATGGTGCGCTTCGGCAACGTGCTGGGCTCCAGCGGCAGCGTGATCCCGCTGTTCCGCTCGCAGATCGCCGCGGGCGGGCCGGTCACCGTGACGCACCCGGACGTCACGCGTTTCTTCATGACGATTCCCGAGGCGAGCCAGCTCGTGGTGCAGGCCGGCGCGATGGCGCAGGGCGGGGAGGTCTTCGTGCTCGACATGGGCGAGCCGGTGCGCATCATCGAGCTGGCACGGCGCATGGTGGCGCTCTCGGGCCTGACGCTGCGCGACGAGCGGCAACCGGACGGCGACGTCGAGATCGCCGTGACGGGCCTGCGCCCCGGCGAGAAGCTGCACGAGGAACTGCTGATCGGCGACAACCCCGAGGCCACGCCGCACCCGCGCATCATGCGTGCGCGTGAGGACTTCCTTCCCTGGCCCGAACTGGCGGGGCAGCTGCGCCGGCTGGCCGATGCCGCAGCGGCCGGCGACGTGATCGCGTTGCGCGAAGTGCTCGAACGCCTGGTGCCCAACGCGCAGCTCGAGGGCCGGGTGTTCGACCATGTCTTCCAGGCGCGGCAGGACGCCGCGGCGGAGCCGGCCTGCGCCCCATGAGGGTCCTGCAGGCCATCACGAGCGGCGAAGCCGGCGGCGCGCAAAGCCACGTGCTCGCGCTGTGCGAAGCCCTGCGCCAAGACGTCGACCTGGCGGTGGCGATAGGCTCGGGCGGCGGCGTGCTGGCGGAACGGCTGGCGGCGCTGGGCATCCCGGTGCATGCCCTGCAGCAGACACGCAACTCGACCAACCCGTTCCAGCTGATGCGCGCGGCTCGCGAGATGCAGGACCTCGCCGGGCGCCTGCGGCCCGACATCCTGCACGCGCACAGCTCGTTCGCGGGCGCGGCCACGCGCATCGCGGCGCGGCGCTGCGGCCTGCCGGCCGTCTACACGGTGCACGGCTTCGGCTTCAAGCGCGAAGCGCAGTCGCCGGCCCGCGAGGCCGCATGGATCGGCGAGCGGCTGCTGGCGCGCGGCACCGACCGCCTGATCTGCGTGTCCGAGCACGAGGCGCAGCTGGCGCGCCGCCTGCCCGTCGCCGCCGGCGCGGTGACCGTGATCCCCAACGGCCTGCCGGACGTCGCGTTCCGCAGCGACCCGGGCCGCGAGCCCGCTTCTGTGGCGATGGTCGCGCGGCTCGCGCCGCCCAAGCGCGCGGACCTGTTGCTGGAGGCCTTGCACCTGGTCGCCGCGCCGCCGCCGGTGGAGGTGATTGGCGACGGGCCGCTGCGGGCCGAGCTGCAGGCGCAGGCGAGCAACTTCGGCCTGACACGCGTGCGCTTTTCGGGCAACGTCGCGGACGTGCCGCGACGCCTCGCGCAGCACCGCATCTTCGTGCTGCTGTCCGACCACGAGGGGCTGCCCATCTCCATCCTCGAAGCCATGCGCGCGGGCATGGCGATCATCGCCAGCCGCCTGCCCGGGGCCGCGGAACTCGTGACGCATGGCGAATCGGCGCTGCTGGTGGACAACGACCCGCACGCCGTTGCCGAAGCGCTCGAGCACCTGCTGCACGACCCGGCCTTGCGTGCGCAGTTGGGGCATGCGGCGCGAGCCCGCTACGAGCGCGAGTTCGGTGCGCAGACCATGGCGATGCGCGTGCTGGAGGTCTACCGGTCGCTCGTGCGGGAGCCGGCGGCGTGACGAAGCATGTGCTCTTCGTCCACGACAACCGCAGCGTGGGCGGCGTCGGTCAGGTGTCCCGGCAGTTGGCGCAAGGGCTGCAAGGCCGGGGCTGGAGCGTCGACCACCTGAACCTCTCCAACCCCGGCAGCGCGTTCGAGCACCTCAAACGCGTCGACCGCATGCGCGGCGTGATCGTCGCCACGCAGAACTTCTCCACCTCCTACGTTGCTTGCGCCCTCGCCGCGATCGCGCGCAGGCCGTGGGTGATGTGCGTGCATGGGCCGGTGACGAACGTGCTGGAGGCCGCCCGGCCCGGCGCCGTGAAGCGTGCGCTGCTGCGCTACACGTACCGGCGGGCGCCCGTCGTCGTGTGCAGCTCCCAGGCCAGCCTGGACTCGCTGCGCGCCTTTTGCGACATCGACCCGTCACGCCAGCGCCTGCATGTCATCCGCAACACCGCGGCGCCGGAATTCCTTGCTGCCGGCGCGCCGGTTCCGGGCTCGCGCCGCCTCGGCTTCGTCGGCCGGCTGTCCGCCGAAAAGCAGCCCCATGTGCTCATCGAAACCCTCGCTGTGCTGCCGCCGGACTATGGCCTCACCGTCGTTGGCACGGGTGCCCTCGCGCCTGCCCTCGTGGAGAAAGGGCGCGCCGAGATCGCATCGGGCCGCCTGCAGTTCGCGGGCCAGCAGGCGATCACGGCTGCGAGCTACCGGCAGTGGGACGTGACCTTGCTCTGTTCCGCGTACGAAGGCTACCCGCTGGTCCTGCTGGAGTCGCTGGCCAGCGGCGTGCCGGTCGTGAGCACGCCCATCCCGCCGGCGGCCGAAATGCTGGCGCGCCACGCGCCGTACATGGTCGCGCGCGATGCGTCGCCGCAGGCACTGGCCGAAGCCGTGCAGGCCCTGTTCGCGCGGGACCCGCAGGAGGTCGCGCGTGACATCGCCGCCGTCAACGCCGAACACGACCCGCAAGGCTTCATCGCCGCCTGGGATGACGTACTCACCGAAAGCATCGCGCGATGACGAAGCCGCGCGTGCACTTCATCCGCGGCGGCGCGTCCTACCTGCCGGAGCTGCAGGCCTATGCCGCGCACCTTGCCGCGCTGGGCCACGAGTCGACCGTCCATGCCGATGCCGGCACGGTGCCCGCGGATGCGCAGGTGCTGTGGTGGATCTGCGGCCGCGTGCCTCGCGATGCCGCGGCGCGCTGGCCGCGCGCTTACCAGGTGCATGAATACGCGTCGGCGAGCGTGCCGCCGGCCGCCGCTCTCAAGGACCGCGTCAAGCGCTGGACGCACCCCCGGCCGCAGCACCGTGTGTTCCAGAGCGACTGGGTGCGCGAGCGCATGGGGTTCATCGACGATGTGCCCTGGAGCCTGCGCGACATGGGCGTGCCGCAAGCCTTCTTCGAAGCACGGGCGGCAGGGGCGCCCGAATTCGACCTCGTGTACCTCGGCGAGACGACGCGCCTCGCCGCTTTCGCCGCGGCGTTGGCCGCGATCCGCGACGCAGGCCTGGGCCTGCTCGTCGTCGGCGCGATGGACGATTCGCTGCGCGCCGCCGCGGGCCACGCCACATGCACGGGTCGCATCGCGCAGGACGAGGTGCCCGCGCAGCTGCTGCGCGCAAGGGCGGGCCTGAACCTCATGCCCGGTCGCCTGCCCTTCTCCGAGCAGACCTCGACCAAGGTGCTCGAATACCTCGCGGTGGGCTTGCCGGTCGTGGGCAACGGCTATCCGTGGTTCGAGCGCGCGGCGCGCGAGCATGCGGGCCGCTTGCGCTCGCTCGAAGTCGCCGATGCGAACGCGTGGCGCACGGCGATGGCTTCGCTGCCGCCCCGCGAAGAAGACCGTTCGCAGCGGCTCTCGCTGGCGTGGGACGCGCGCCTGCGAGGGCTTCCGGTGTGGAGCGCGCTGCCATGAAGCTGCTGCGCCACTTGCCGCAGGCGAGCGGTCCCGCGTTGCTGGGCAGCTTCGCTTCGCTCGCCAGCCAGGCACTTTTCGCCGCGTTCCTGTTGAAGCTCTTCGAGCCGGCAGCGGTCGGTGTGTTTTCGCTCGTGAACCAGGTCGCGTTCAGCTGGGCGACGCTCGCTTTGGCGCAAAGCCCGCTGTCGCTGCTGGCCGATCGCGCCGACCCTGCCCATGGCGCGCGCCGCGCCTGGCTTGCCAGTGCCGTGCGCATGGTGTGGCTGCTGCCGCTCGCGGCACTCGCGTGGTTCTGGAGCAGCCCCGCGACGGGTTTCCATGCGAGCCCCCTCGCCTGGCTGGCCGCGATCGCGATCACGCAGATGACCTGGGCGCTGGCGCAAAGCCTCGTGCTGCGCACCGGCCCGGGCCTGTCGATCTTCCTGGTGCGCTGCGTGCCGCCGGCGCTGGCGGTCCTGATCGCCGGTGTCGGCGCCTTCGCGTTCCCCCGCAGCGAGCCGACGGCGCTGCTGCTCGCGGCCGTCGTCGGGTACGCCGTGGGCTCCCTGTGGCTGTTCCCCACGCTGTCTGCGCGGGCACCGGTCGAGCCAGGCGATGCAGCGCAGGCCGATGGCCACGACGACCGCTCCAGCCGGCTCAAGCTGGTCCACACGCTGTTCGACCTCGCGAGCGCCACGTTGATCGCCGTGCAGTGGACGCGCGTGTGGGGTCCCGTCGAGGCCGGCTACCTGCTGGTGCTGCTGCGCGTGTACGGCTTCGTGCCGGCGCTCGTTCACACGGCATGGGCCCAGGTCCTGCTGTCCAAGGGCGAGGCGCGCGTGCGCTCGTCCGTGGCCGTCGGTGCGGCATGCTGTGCCATCGTCCTCGTCCTCGGCCTGCTCGTGCAGGCGGCGCTGGCGTTCGGCTGGCTCGCGCCCGAGTGGGCGGCGCTCCGGCGCTACATCTGGCCGCTCGCGATCTGGCAGATGGCGGCCTGCCTCTTCGGGAGCCTGAGCCACGCGCCCTTCCTCGCGGGCCGCGCGCGCGCGTACTCGCTGCAGTGCATAGGCGTCGACACCATGCTGCTCGGCCTGCTCGTGCTGGCGCCGCTGGTGCAGGTCGCGCCGGGCGACTGGATCATGGTGGTCGCGGGCTGCATGACGGGCGCGCTGTTGCTGCAGGCCGCGCATTTCCGGGCGCTGGCACGATGAAGGGCGCTGTCGTCGTCACCGGCGCAACGGGATTCATCGGGCGCGGGCTCGTGGCGCGGCTCGCGGGCGAAGGCCGGGCGCTGGTCGCGCTCGGGCGCCGCGAACTCGAAGCGCGCGACGGGTCCCTGGAGCGCGCGTTCGACGGCGCCGGCTGCGTCGTGCACCTGGCGGCCCGTGCGCACCGCGCAGGTTCCGCGGCGGATTTCGAAGCCGACGTCGCGCTCACCCGGTCGCTCGCACGCATCGCGAAGCAAGGCGGCGTGCGGCGCTTCGTGCACGTGAGTTCGGTCGGCGTGCTCGGCACGCGCACACGCGGCACGGCGTTCACCGAGGCCACGCCGCCCGCACCGCGAGAGCCCTACGCGCATGCCAAGTGGCATGCGGAGCAGGCGCTGCAAGGCGAGCTGGCAGCGGGCGCGACGGAGTGGACGATCCTGCGGCCGTCGATGGTCTATGGCCCGCACGCACCCGGCAACTTCGCGCGGCTCGTGCGGGCCGTGCAGCGCGGCTGGCCGCTGCCGCTGGCCGGCGTGCGCAACCGCCGGCAGCTGCTGGCGCTCGACAACCTCGTCGACGCGATCGTGTGCGGCGCCGACCACCCGGATGCGGCCCGCCGCACGTTCCTGGTCGCCGATGCCGAGCCCGTTTCGACACCGGAACTTGTGGCGCTCATCGCGCAGGGCCTGGGAGCTTCCGCCCGCCTCTGGCCCCTGCCGGCAACGATGCTCGAGGCTGCGGCGCGGGCCACCGGCCGCGGACGCATGGCCGACAGTCTGCTCGGCGACCTCGAGATCGACTGCAATGCCTTGCGCTCGCTCGGCTGGCAGCCGCGCGTGGCCCCGCGGGAGGGTATCGTGCAAGCCGCAGCAGCCAGCCGCCCATGACCAAGCGCGCCTTCGATGTCCTCACCTGCCTCGCGGCCCTCCCGGTGCTGGCGCTGCCGATCGCGATCGTCGCCCTTGCGGTCAAGCTCAGCTCGCGCGGTCCCGCGCTGTACTGGTCGGACCGCATCGGCCGGGACAACCGCGTGTTCCGCATGCCCAAGTTCCGCACCATGCGCGTGGACACGCCGGTGGTGGCGACGCACCTGCTCGAATCGCCCGAGCGCTGGCTCACGCCCATCGGCGGCTTCCTGCGCAAGACCAGCCTCGACGAGCTACCCCAGCTGTGGAGCATCCTCGTGGGCGACATGAGCCTGGTGGGCCCGCGCCCGGCCCTGCACAACCAGCACGACCTGATCGAGCTGCGCACGCAGCGCGGCGTCCACGTCCTGCGGCCCGGCCTGACCGGCTGGGCGCAGGTGAACGGCCGCGACGAGCTGCCGATCCCGCAGAAAGTCGAGTTCGACGCGCACTACCTGGCGCACCGCTCCTTCGCCTTCGACCTGAAGATCCTGGCCCTGACTTTCTGGAAGGTGGCGCGCAGCGAGGGCGTCGCGCACTGAGAAACTAGAATGGCGGGCTATGTCCGAGCAAGACCGCCCCACCCCGCCCCAGGATGAAAACCAGCTCGTTGCCGAAAGGCGCGACAAGCTGAAAGCCCTGAGGGAAGCGCAGAAGCAAGGCAAGGGCGTCGCCTTTCCCAACGACTTCAAGCCGGGCCACCGCGCCGCGGCCCTGCAGGGGCACCACGGCGCCAAATCGCCCGAGCAGCTGGAACAGGAAGGCATCGGCGCCAGCGTCGCGGGCCGCATGATGCTCAAGCGCGTGATGGGCAAGGCCAGCTTCGCGACGCTCCAGGACGCCACGGGGCGTTTCCAGATCTACGTCACGCGCGACGCGGTGGGCGAGGAAGCCTACGCCGCGTTCAAGCACTGGGACCTGGGCGACATCGTCGCGGCCGAGGGGACGCTGTTCAAGACGAAGACGGGCGAGTTGTCCCTGCACGCGCGCTCCATCCGCCTGCTGACGAAGAACCTGCGCCCCATGCCGGACAAGTTCCACGGCGTGGCTGACCAGGAGGTGAAGTACCGCCAGCGCTACGTCGACCTGATGATGGACCCGGCGGCGCGCGACCGCTTCGTCGCCCGCAGCAAGGCCGTGAGCGGCATCCGCGAATTCATGACGTCCCACGAGTTCCTGGAAGTGGAGACGCCGATGCTCCACCCGATCCCGGGCGGTGCCAACGCCAAGCCGTTCATCACGCACCACAACGCGCTGGACCAGGCGATGTACCTGCGCATCGCGCCCGAGCTGTACCTCAAGCGCCTGGTGGTGGGGGGCTTCGAGCGCGTGTTCGAGATCAACCGCAACTTCCGCAACGAAGGCATCTCGGTGCGCCACAACCCCGAGTTCACGATGCTGGAGTTCTACGCGGCGTACTGGAACTACCGCGACCTGATGGACTTCACGGAGCAGCTGGTGCGCGATGCGGCGCAGAAAGCTGTCGGCACGTTGCAGCTCACATACGGCGGCAAGGCCGTGGACCTGGCGAAGCCTTTCGACCGCCTGACCATCGTCGAGGCGATCCGCAAGTACACCGATGCCGGCGACAACGTGACCAGCAGCGAATGGCTCGTGAACGCGCTGCGCAAGCTGGGCCTGACCGAGGAGAAGGACCGCCTGTCCAAGCGCTCGCTCGCTTCGCTGCAGGTGCTGTACTTCGAGGAAAAGGTCGAGGAGCAGCTCTGGCAGCCGACGTACATCATGGAGCACCCGACGGAAATCTCGCCACTGGCCCGTGCCAACGACGAGCGCCCCGAGGTCACCGAGCGCTTCGAGCTGTACATCACCGGCCGCGAGATCGCCAACGGCTTCTCGGAGCTGAACGACGCCGAGGACCAGGCCGCGCGCTTCAATGCGCAGGTGAGCGCCAAGGATTCCGGTGACGACGAAGCCATGTTCTACGACCACGACTTCGTGCGTGCGCTGGAGTACGGCATGCCGCCCACCGGCGGCTGCGGCGTCGGCATCGACCGGCTGATCATGCTGCTCACGGACAGCCCCAGCATCCGGGACGTCATCCTGTTCCCGGCGCTGCGCCGCGAAAGCTAGGGCAGCAAATCCAGGGCATGCATGTAGCGTGCATCGCCCATCAGTTCATCCCAGTTCAGGGACGGCGCACGGGGCAGGAGAGCCAGGCGCCGTTGCTCGCTCGCCTCGCTCGGGTTCCAGCGGCCCTGCGCGCGTGCCGCGGTCAGGCCCTCCAGCAGTTCATCGATGGCCTTGCCGCCTTCGGACTGCACCGACTGGTTGCAGATCGGCACGAGATCGCATCCCGCTTCCAGCGCAAGCAGCGCGGCCTCCGTGTAGCTGACGTCGCGGCCATCGACCTTGCGCGCGCCTTCCATGCTCAGGTCGTCGCTCACCACCGCGCCCTGGAAGCCGAGTTGCCCGCGCAGGATGTCGTCGAGCCAGCGGCTGGAGAAACCCGCGGGCCTGCTGTCCACCTTCGTGTAAACGACGTGTGCGGGCATCACACTCGACAGCACGGAGCTGAGCCAGCCGTACGGCGCGGCGTCGTCGGCCAGGATCGCCTTGAGGCTGCGGTTGTCCACGGGGATCTCGTGGTGCGAATCCGCCTTGACGAAACCGTGCCCCGGGAAATGCTTGCCGCAGTTCGCCATGCCCGCCTCGAGCAGGCCGTGCATCACGCCCTTGGCGAGCATCGCGACCACGCGGGCGTCGCGGTGGAACGCGCGGTCGCCGATGACGGAGCTGCCGCCCCAGTCGAGGTCCAGCACCGGCGCGAAAGTGAAATCCACGCCGCACGCGCGCAATTCGCAGCCCAGCACGAAGCCCGCGGCCGTCGCCGCGTTGGTGGCGGCCAGCGCGTCCTTCATCCACAGCTCGCCCAGCGCGCGCATGGGCGCGACGTGCGTGAAGCCATCGGTGCGGAAGCGCTGCACGCGGCCGCCCTCGTGGTCCACGCAGATGACGACGTCGTCGCGCACGGCCTTGATGTCGGCGCACAGGCGCGTGAGCGTCTCGCGATCCTTCCAGTTGCGGCCGAACAGGATCACGCCCCCGGTCAGGCGGTGGGCGATGCGCTTGCGGTCGACGTCGGTGAGCGCGGTGCCCGCGACGTCGAGGATGACGGGGGAATGGTCGATCATGGGTCTTTCTTTTCGACGACGACGAAGCTCGCCGCGTAGTCCGATTCGTCGGTGACGGTGACGTGGGCGACGAGGCCCTGAGCCTCGAACCACTCCTTCAAGCCGCCGTGCAGCACGACGTAGGGCTTGCCGCTGCGCTCGTTGGCGATCTCGCACAGCCGCCAGGTCATGGGCATGCGCATGCCCATGCCCACGGCCTTGCTGAACGCCTCCTTGGCGGAAAAGCGCGTGGCAAGGTAGCGCACGCCGCGCTCCGGCCAGCGGGCCGTGCGGAACTTCCACACCTTGATCTCGCCCTCGGCCAGCACCTTGTTCGCGAACCGGTCGCCGTGCTTCTCGATGGACGCGCGGATGCGCCGCACGTCGCAGATGTCCGTGCCTATGCCGTAGATCATCGCCGCAGGGCCGCGAGGTACTGCCGCACCGTCTCGGCGTAGCCCATCTCCAGTGCGTCGGAGACGAGCGCGTGGCCGATCGACACTTCCTGCACGCCGGGCACCTCGCGCACGAACGCCGGCAGGTTGTCGCGGTTGAGGTCGTGCCCGGCGTTCACGCCCAGGCCCGCAGCCTGCGCGGCGCGCGCGGCAGCCGCGAACTGCGCGAGCACCTTCGCCTCGTCCGGCTTGCCCCACGCCGCCGCATAGGGCTCGGTGTACAGCTCGACGCGATCGGCGCCGACCGCCCGTGCCAGTTCCATGGCTTCGGGCACGGCGTCCATGAAGAGGCTCACGCGCACACCGAGCGACTTCGCCTCCGCGATGAGGGGCTTCACGCGGTCGCCATCCTTCGCGAGGTCCCAGCCATGGTCGCTGGTGAACTGCCCTTCGCCGTCGGGAACGAACGTGCACTGGTGGGGGCGCACGTCGCGCACGAAAGGCATGAGGTTGTGGAAGGGGTTGCCTTCGATGTTGTATTCGGCCTTCGGCCACTTCTTGAGCAACGCGGCCAGCGCATACACGTCGGCGGAGCGCACGTGGCGCTCGTCCGGCCGCGGGTGCACCGTGATGCCGTGCGCGCCCGCCTCGAGGCACAGCTGGGCCGCGCGTTCCACGCTGGGAATGCCGAGGTGGCGCGTGTTGCGCACCAGCGCCACCTTGTTCACGTTCACCGAGAGGAAAGTCATAGCGATTGCAGGTCGACCAGCATCTGGCGCGTGCGCAGCGTGCCGACCCCGCAATGGTAGTGCAGCAGCGTGCGCAGCATGGGCTTGAGCTCGGCCATGTCCCGTGCCGCTTCGCGCAGCGTGGCGTGGAAAGGCGCCGCGTCGTCCAGCGCTCGCTGCAGCGCCAGCCAGCGCTCGCCGGCCAGGTGCGGGCGGTCGTCCTCCTCGTCGACGGCGATCAGGCCGGCTTCCGCGACCAGGCCGTACGGCGCATCGGCATCGAGCCGCGCCAAGGTCAGCGTCTGCATGTCCAGCGCCGGCAGCAGGCCGATCTCGCGCAGCAGCAGCAGCTCGAAGGCGCGCAACGCGGGCTCCCGCGCCTCGCCGTGTTCGGATGCCAGCACCGTCACCGCCGCGGCATACGCGTCGAAGAGTTGCGGATGCGGGTCGTCGCGGGCCAGCAGCCGCAACAGCAGTTCGTTGAGGTAGTAGCCCGACAACAGCGCATCGCCCGTGGGCATCACCTGCCCGCCGACCCATTCGGCGCCCTTGAGCGTGCGGATTTCCGCCTCGCCGCCGAAGGCCAGGTGCAGCGGCTGCAGCGGCAGCAGCACGGGACGGAAGTTGGAGCTGGGGCGCTTGGCGCCCTTGGCGACCACGGCGATACGCCCATGGTGGCGCGTGAACACCTCGAGGATCAGGCTGGACTCGCTCCAGTCGTAGCGGTGCAGGACGAACGCGGGCTCGTCGGAGATGCGTTTACTCGTAGCCAAAGCTGCGCACTCGCGCCTCGTCGTCCGCCCAGCCCGAGCGCACCTTCACCCACAGCTCGATGAACACCTTGCAGTCCATGAGTTTCTCGAGCTCCTGGCGGGTCTCCGTGCCGATGCGCTTGAGGCGCTCGCCCTTCTCGCCGATCACCATGGCCTTGTGGCCGTCGCGCTCGACGACGATGGTGGCCGCGATGCGCACCAACCGCCCGAATTTGGGGCTGGGCTCTTCCTCGAACTTGTCGACGACCACCGTGGACGTGTATGGCAGCTCGTCGCCGGTCAGGCGAAAGAGCTTCTCGCGCACGGTCTCGCCGGCGAGGAACCGCTCGCTGCGGTCGGTCAGCTCGTCCTCGCCGTAGAACCACGGCTGTTCGGGCAGGTACTTCTCGCAGATGCCGAACAGGCGCTCGATGTCCTTGCGGTTCTTCGCCGACATCGGGACGATCTCGGCGAATTCATGCTTCGATGCGGCGTCCTTGACCCACGGCGCCAGGGCCACCCGGTCCTTGACCGTGTCGAGCTTGTTGGCCACCAGGATCACCGGGATGCCGGGCTGCAGCAGCTCGAGCACCTTCGCGTCGGCGGGCGTGAAATGGCCGGCCTCCACGACCAGCAGCACGAGGTCCACGCCGGAGACCGCGCCGGTCACCGCCTTGTTCAACGCGCGGTTCAAGGCCGTGCCGTGGCGCGTCTGGAAACCCGGCGTGTCCACGAACACGAACTGCGTCGCGCCGGCCGTGCGGATGCCCGTGATGCGGTGGCGCGTGGTCTGCGCCTTGCGCGAGGTGATGCTGATCTTCTGCCCGACGAGGGCGTTGAGCAGCGTCGACTTGCCCACATTGGGCTTGCCGACGATCGCGATGAGTCCGCAGCGCTGCGGGGTTTCGGTCATTTGCTTTTCGATTTCAACGCCATGAGCGCGGCGGCCGCGGCCGCCTGCTCGCCGGCGCGCCGCGACGCGCCGATGCCATGCTCGACCACGCCCAGCTCGGCGATCTCGCACTCGACGTTGAAGGTCTGTTTGTGCGCAGCGCCCAGCGTGCCCGCGACGCGGTAGACCGGCAGCTTCATTTTCCGCCCTTGCAGCCATTCCTGCAGTTCGGTCTTCGGGTCCTTCTCGCCGGCAGCCATGCCGGGCGTGATGTCGACGTTGCGGTACAGCCGGTGCACGACCGCCTCGGCGGCCGGGTAGCCGGCGTCCAGGTGGACGGCGCCGATGAGCGCCTCCAGCGTGTCGGCGAGGATGGAGGGGCGCTTGTGCCCGCCGGAGCGCGATTCGCCTTCGCCGAGGCGTACCACCTCCGGCAGCTTGAGCTCCAGCGCCAGGCGGTGCAGCGTGTCCTGCTTGACGAGGTTGGCCCGCACGCGGGAGAGGTCACCCTCGGGCAGCGACCCGAGCCGCTTGTACAGCAGGCTGGACACCGCGAGGTTCAGGACGGAATCGCCCAGGAACTCCAGGCGCTCGTTGTGGACGGCCGAGTGGCTGCGGTGCGTCAGCGCCTGCTCGAGCAGGCGGGGGTCGCGGAAGCTGTGCGCCAGGCTTTCCTGCAGGGGGGCGAGACGGCCATCCACGCGCGCCGGCTTACTTCGACTGGCCGGCGTACTTGATCAGCAGGAACGCCGGGCCGGCCAGGTGGATTTCCTTGTTGTAGGCGAACTTGACGATGACCTTGTCGCCTTCCTTGGAGATCTCCAGGTCGCGGCCGCGGATCGCCTTGAAGTCGTCCACTTCGGACGCCTTGTCGAAGATCTGCCGCACCTCCGGGACGCTGTTGCCGGCCGTGGCCTTCTGCGCCGCCTTCAGGATTGCCTGGTACTCGACCACCGTCGGGAACACCTGCGCGGCCACCACGCCGAGGCAGGCGAGCACGCCCACGACGAACAGCAGCCCGACGAACGAGATGCCCGATTGCGTTGCCCTCGAAACCCGTTTCATTCCCACTCCTCCGATCGATGCGCGACCCACTACTCGAACGAACCGATGCGCCTGAAGCTGCCGAAGTTCATCCAGATGAAGAACGCCTTGCCGACGATGTTCTTGTCCGGGACGAACCCCCAGTAGCGCGAGTCCAGCGAATTATCCCGGTTGTCGCCCATCATGAAATAGTGCCCTTCCGGCACCTTGCAGACGACGCCCTCGACACTGTAGCGGCAATTCTCCCGGGAAGGAAAATTCTCGACGCCGGGAATGAACGCCGGGCGGTTGTCGTCGTTCAGGATGCGGTGGCGCCTCGCGCCCAGGAGCTCCTCGTACTGCTTGTAGTACGCCATGGCGTCCTCGTCGAAGTAGTCCGCGACGGGCTGCTTCGAGACGGGCTGGCCGTTGATGGTGAGCTTCTTGTTCAAGTAGGCGACCTCGTCGCCCGGCACGCCCACCACCCGCTTGATGTAGTCCAGGCTCGGCTTGGGCGGGTAGCGGAACACCATCACGTCGCCGCGCTGGGGCGGCGTGCCGTCGGTGAGCTTGGTGTTGACCACCGGCAGGCGCACGCCGTAGGTGTACTTGTTCACCAGGATCAGGTCGCCCACCAGCAGCGTCGGGATCATCGAGCCCGAGGGGATCTTGAACGGCTCGAAGAGGAACGAGCGCAGGACGAAGACGGCCAGGATCACGGGGAACAGGCCCGCCGTCCAGTCCAGCCACCAGGGCTGCATCAGGATGCGCTGGCGCGCCTGCTGCACGTCGCCGTCCACCTGCGAGATGCCGCGGGCGGAGAGCTCGGCGCGGCGCTGGGCGTCCTGCGCCTCGAGCGCCGCCGCGGCCTCCCGGCGGCGCGGCAGGAACCAGGCGCGCTCGGCGACCCAGTACAGCCCGGTGACCAGCGTGGCGACGAACAGCAGCAGCGCGAAGTTGCCTTCCAGCACGCCGACGTACCAGGCGCCCGCGTATCCGACGAACGCCGCGAGGACCGCGGCGGTGAGGAAAGGCATCACCGTTATTCCTCGACCTGGAGGATGGCGAGGAAGGCTTCCTGCGGGACTTCGACGGAGCCGATCTGCTTCATGCGTTTCTTGCCTGCCTTCTGTTTTTCGAGGAGCTTGCGCTTGCGGGTGATGTCCCCGCCGTAGCACTTGGCCAGCACGTTCTTGCGCAGGGCCTTGACGGTTTCGCGCGCAATGATATTCGCTCCGATGGCCGCCTGGATCGCCACGTCGAACATCTGGCGGCTGATGATCTCGCGCATCTTGCCGACCACGGCCCGCGCCCGGTACGGCGCCTGGCTGCGGTGGACGATGATCGACAGGGCGTCGATCTTGTCGCCGTTGAGCAGGATGTCCACCTTCACGACGTCCGCCGCGCGGTACTCCTTGAAGTGGTAGTCCATCGACGCGTAGCCGCGGCTGACCGACTTCAGCTTGTCGAAGAAGTCCAGCACGATCTCGCCCAGCGGCAGGTCGTAGGTGAGCATGACCTGCTTGCCGTGGTAGGCCATGTTCAGCTGGACGCCGCGCTTCTGGTTGGCCAGCGTCATGACGGGGCCGACGTATTCCTGCGGCATGTACAGCTGCACGTTGACGATCGGCTCGCGGATCTCCTGGATGCGGCCCTGCTCGGGCATCTTGGCCGGGTTCTCCACCAGGATGACCTCGCCGTCGCCCTTGAGCACCTCGTAGACCACCGAAGGCGCGGTGGTGATCAGGTCCTGGTCGAACTCGCGCTCCAGGCGCTCCTGCACGATGTCCATGTGCAGCAGGCCCAGGAAGCCGCAGCGGAAGCCGAAGCCCAGCGCCTGGCTCACCTCCGGCTCGTAGTGCAGCGACGAGTCGTTGAGCTTGAGCTTCTCCAGCGCATCGCGCAGGGAGTCGTACTCGCTGGCCTCGACCGGGTACAGGCCCGCGAACACCTGCGGCTGGATCTGCTTGAAGCCGGGCAGCGGCTCGGTGGCGGTCCCGGCGTTGTTCGGCAGCTTCTTCTCGAGCGTGACCGTGTCGCCCACCTTCGCCGCCTGCAGCTCCTTGATGCCCGCGATGATGTACCCCACCTCGCCGGCCTCGAGCGCCTCGCGCGGCTCGTTGCCCGGCGTGAAGACGCCCAGCTGGTTGGCCTCGTAGGCGGCGTCGGTCGCCATCAGCTTGATGCGGTCGCCCTTGGCGAGCCGGCCGTCGACGACGCGCACGAGCATCACGACGCCGACGTAGCTGTCGAACCAGCTGTCGATGATCATGGCGCGCAGGGGGGCGTCGGCCTGGCCCCGCGGCGCCGGGATCCTGGCGACGATCGCCTCCAGGATCTCGTCGATGCCCATGCCGGTCTTGGCCGAGCACGGGATCGCCTGCGACGCGTCGATGCCGATCACGTCCTCGACTTCGCGCTTGGCGTTCTCGGGATCGGCCTGCGGCAGGTCCATCTTGTTCAGGACCGGCAGCACCTCCACGCCGAGGTCGAGCGCGGTGTAGCAGTTGGCGACCGTCTGCGCCTCGACGCCCTGGCTCGCATCGACGACGAGCAGCGCGCCTTCGCACGCCGACAGCGAACGCGAAACCTCGTACGAGAAGTCGACGTGGCCCGGCGTGTCGATCAGATTGAGGTTGTAGATGCGCCCGTCGCGGGCTTCGTAGCGCAGTGCCGCGGTCTGCGCCTTGATGGTTATCCCACGCTCCTTTTCGAGATCCATCGAGTCGAGCACCTGCTCTTCCATCTCGCGATCCGACAGCCCGCCGCAACGCTGGATCAAGCGATCGGCGAGCGTCGACTTGCCGTGGTCGATGTGCGCGATGATCGAAAAGTTTCTGATGTGGTTCATCAACGGAACGACTTAAGTGATTGAATTCAAACGCGCGAAGGCAAGAAAAAAGGGCGCGTCGAGTGGCGACGCGCCCTGAACCAACAATCTATGGCAACTGCGATAGTTGGAGCTTCATTGTAGGCAAAACGCGCCGGGCGTACAGACGCAACCCCGCCCGCCAAGGGTCGTTGCAGTCCAACAACAAGCTTCTTAATCACAGGTTATCAACAAAAATTGGGAAGAGCTGGTGGGACAAGTTGTGGGCGATCTGTGGATCGGCCTTGGATGGCTGGAAAGCCTTCCGCATCGTGGTTCCCAAGCCCCGCGATATGCGGCCAATCGGGTGTCGAGCCGGGCGATTCTATCGAAAAAGACACGTAGCCCTCCAAAAAGTTAGTGTTCGCCAACTTATTGCGGCCCTTTCGGCCCCGCAAAAAAATTTTTGGGGCCGTGTCATTTCGGCGAAGTCACCTGAACAAAGAGCCCCAAACCCGAGTGCGGGTTGGGGCTTTGGCCCGGCAGGAGCCGGTCAGCGGGCCGGGCGGATCACCAGGATCGCAGCCAGCTCGCCGCGGCGCACGTAGACGGCCACCGGCTTGGCGCGGTCCACCTTGGCGACGGCCGCCTCGAAGTCGCGCACGTTGTTGATCTCGCTGTTGGCGATCTGCGTGATCACGTCGCCTTCGCGGATGCCGGCGCGCGCCGCCGCTTCCGTGGCCGCATCGACCTTCACGCCGCCGCGCAGCTTCAGCTCCTTCTTCTGCGCGTCGGTGAGCTCGCTCACCTGCAGGCCGATGGACTGCGCGGCGGGCGAACCCTTGGGCTTCTCGTCCTTCTGCGGCGAGGACGCGCGCGCGGAGCGCTCCTGCTCGAATTCCGCGACGGTGACGGCGAGTTCGCGCGTCTGGCCCTTGCGGAACACCGTGAGCGTCGCGCGCGTGCCGGGCTTGGTGTTGCCCACCATGCGCGGCAGGTCGGTGGCGCGGTCGATGGTGTTGCCGTTGAACTTGGTGATGATGTCGTTCGGCTCGATACCCGCCTTGTCGGCCGGCGAGCCGCTCTCGACGCTGCGCACCAGCGCTCCCTGCGGGCGGCCCAGGCCGATGGACTCGGCGACGTCGCGCGACACCTGGTCGATGGACACGCCGATGCGCCCGCGCGTGACCTTGCCGGCCGTGCGCAATTGCTCGCTGACGCGGATGGCCTCGTCGATCGGGATCGCGAACGAGATGCCCATGTAGCCTCCCGAGCGCGAGTAGATCTGGCTGTTGATGCCCACCACCTCGCCGCGCATGTTGATCAGCGGGCCGCCGGAGTTGCCGGGGTTGATCGCGACGTCGGTCTGGATGAGCGGCAGGTAGTCGCCCGTGTCGCGCTGCTTGGCGCTCACGATGCCTGCCGTGACGGTGCTTTCCAGGCCGAAGGGCGAGCCGATGGCCAGCACCCATTCGCCCACGCGCAGCTTGCCGACGTCGCCGACCTTCACGTAGGGCAGGTTCGTGCCTTCGATCTTCACGACCGCGACGTCGGTGCGCTTGTCCAGGCCGACGATCTTGGCCTTGAGCTCGCGCTTGTCGGTGAGCGTCACGATCACTTCGTCGGCGCCGTCGACCACGTGTGCATTGGTCATCACGAAGCCGTCGGGCGAGAGGATGAAGCCGGAGCCCAGGCCGCGCGGCTGCTCGCGGTTGTCCTCGTCGGGCTGCGGGCGTTGCGGCCGTTGGGGGCGCCGCGGCTGGTCGGGCGTGCCGGGCGCGGGCTGGCCGAAGAAGCGGCGGAAGAACTCGCGCATCTCCTCGTCCATGTTGTCGGGCAGGCCGGTAGCGGCCTTCGCGCGCTCGAGCGTGCGGATGCCCACGACGGCGGGGCCGACCTGCTCGGCGAGGTCGGCGAAGTCGGGCAGGTTGCGGCCCGCCTGGGCGTGCGTGCTTTCGTGCGGCACGAGTGCCAGCGTGCCGGCACCGAGGGCGAACGCGATCGCGAGCGTCCATGCGCGCAGCGGGTTCCAGGGGGTACGGGTCATGTCGGCCTTTCGGGAAAACGTCAATGCTGGGGGATGCGGAACGATTTGGGGGCTCATCTGCGCCGCTCAAGGCCCTGGGCGAAGGCGCGCAGCGTGGCCGGGGGCACCTCGCCCACCGCCGTGAGCCACCAGTCCTGCACGCGGCGCGTGAGCGTCTGCGTCGCGCCGCTGGCGAAGAGCCCTTCCTGCACGTGGCGGCGCGCGTCGTAGGGCTCGATGAAGAGGGATACCGCGGCCAGCCCATCGGAGAACACCCATTGCATCGCGCCCTGCGGCGCGGGCTGGCCCGCAACGGGCCGCTTGTAGCAACTGATGGGCTTGAAGCCGGGCGGCGGGGCGGGCAGCTGCCAGCCCTCGCCTTCGGCCGTCGTCTTGCTGACGTCCAGGCTTTCGATGCGCCAGCCCTGCGTGGCCGCCATCATCTGCGTGAGCTTGTCGGCGCGCACCGGCGTGTCGAGCGCGAGCTCCGAGAACGCCGACTGCTCCAGGACGTTGCCGTCGCCGTCCACCGTCTGCAGCTTCACCACGAGGCCCGAGCGGCGCTCGCTCCAGATGCGGTAGCCGAAGCGCAAGTTGTCGCGCGGCGCGAGCTGCACCACGTCGGCCTCGAAGCCGGCCACGCGGTCGCCGCCGACACGGCGCGCGACGTAGTACTCGGGGATCGCGCTCTCGGTCGACTTCAGCAGGTTCGTGAAGAGGCCCAGCGACTCGCGCTTTTCGGTGCGCACCACATGCGCCTCGGGGAAAAAAGTGACCACCTGCTCGTTGCGGCGGAAGACGGAGCGCGGCGCGCCCGTGAGGG